>JBCCOP010000077.1:0-12324 GCA_039025315.1 Planctomycetota bacterium
ACCAGTTCGACCAATACAACCGCGCCTACCACGCCCGCTTCGGCTTCCCCTTCATCATCTGCGCCCGCCAACACCGCAAAGCCGCCATCCTCGCCGCCTTCCCGGAGCGCCTCCAACACGACCGCCCCACCGAAATCCAGGCCAACCTCACCGAGATCCACAAAATCGCATACCTCCGCCTCCAAGACCTCTTAAACCTTCCCCCCACATCACCCACCTAAACCCCCCATACCCCCATTTAGTCCTGGGCTCTGCCCGGGGACACGTGGCAACCCGGATGCCCCACGCGCACCAACCCACCCCGAGGTTCGGCCGCTTCAGCGGCCGTGTCCCCACACCCACAACCCCACCAACCCGCACCACTTTCTCACAAACCCACCCTTGGCCATCCCCACCCGCCACGGTACGTTGTCCAAGTCTTTTCCCGGGGTATCCCACCCCACATCACCAAGACCGCCCTAGCCCCGCCCGGAGAGAGAACCCCATGCCCGTGTCCATCACCACCCGAGCCCGACGACTCAGCGCCGCCGCCCTGCTCGCCACCGCCGCCGTATCCGTCCCCGCCACCACCCCCGCCCACGCCCAGTTCGCCACCGACACCATCGCCCTCACCGGCGACCCCGCCCCCGGCACCGCCGCCGGCGTCAACTACAGCAGCTTCAGCGCCCCCGTGCTCAACGGGTCCGGGCAGACCGCGTTCCGCGGCGGCCTCACCGGCGCCGGCGTGGACTCCACCAACGACAGCGGTATCTGGGCCACCGACCCCGACGGCCTGCTGACCCTCATCATCCGCACGGGCGACCTCTTCGACGTCGACGACGACCCGGTCCTCGAAGACCTCCGCACCGTCAGCTCCGTCAACCTGTTCACCAACTCCGGCGGCGAGGACGGCCGATTCAACAGCTTCAACGACGCCGGCCAACTCGCCTTCTTCGCCTCCTTCACCGACGGCAGCGAGGGCATCTTCGTCACCACCATCCCCGAACCCGCCTCCCTCGCCCTGCTCGCCCTCGGCCTCACCGCCGCCCTCACCCGACGACAACGCCGCGAACCCGACGCCGATTAACTGCCGGCCAGTCATTCGACCACCCCGATGGCGAGTCGGTCACTCGGTGGCTGAGTCTCGGCCTTTGTGAAACGTCAGCGCGTACCGCGCAACTACCCCGTGCCCACGGGCATAAACGCCAAGAAAGCCGGCAGGTATCGGAACGGGGTCTGACCCCATAATCTGATTCGGGTTATTTCTGGGCGTCATGCAGGCTTACGCCACTTGAGACTGGGCTGTTTGCCGGTTTGGGCGTATTCGCGGAGGTAGAGGTTTATCAGGGTCTGATAGGGGATGCCGGTGTCGTCCGCGAGGGACTTGAAGTAGTCGATTACGTCGGCGTCGAGGCGGATGCTCACCGGCTTCTTGAGTTTGGCGGGGTAGGGGTTGCGGCGGGCGGTGGAGAAGTCGTAGGTGTCTTTCATGTGTGGTTTGGCCGTGGCTTGGCTTACGTTCGCGGGAGGCGACAAGGCAGGCGAAGCTCGTCATTCAGGACGCATAACTGAATGCCTCAATACGTTTGGGATACAGGCAGATCAATTTGTGCGTGGGCAGGCGATCCAAAACGTGTGGCCAGAGGGCTTCCAGGTTCTGCTGAAACTCGCCTGATCTCATATTTCCGAAGCGGATGTGCACGATCCACGGGGGTGGTGTGGTCAGCATGATGCGGTCAGAGAAATCGGCGTCTTTCGAGACGATGGCCAATTCGTGTTCTCTGGCGTATTGCCAGAGCTCGGTGTCGGTAGGGCTTGGGCCGATCTTGGTGGCGTGCACGGAGGGCTGACCGAGATCGAAAGGGAGCTGGCTGGGCAGGTTCTCGTCGAGGAGAAAGCCCTTCACGCGACGTCCTGCACCGAGAAATGGGCTTTGAGCAAATCGGCGGAGTAGGCGAGGCAGGCGAGGATGTCGTCACGTTCGAGTGAGGGGTAGGCGGCGAGGACGTCGTCGATGCTGTCGCCGGCGGAGAGGAAGCCGAGCACGGTCTGGGCGGCGATGCGGGTGCCTTTGATGGTGGGTTGGCCGCCGCAGATGTCGGGGTCGATGATGATTCGCTTCATGCCAAAACTTTAAGTGGGTGGGTGGGTCTGGACAATTGTTTTGTCTGTCACTTGCCGAGCAGCCTCACGACCTCGTCGAGGTCTTTGTCGCCGCGGCCGCAGAGGTTGAGGACCAGGATGTGATCCCCCGAAAGTTTGGGGGCCAGCGTTAATACGTGAGCCAAAGCATGGGAGGGTTCGAGGGCGGGGAGGATGCCTTCGAGTTGGGAGATGAGTTGGAAGGCGTTGAGGGCGGCCTGATCGTCGGCGACGGCGAAGGTGACGCGGCCGGCGTCGTGCCAGTAGGCGTGTTCGGGGCCGATGCCGGGGTAGTCGAGGCCGGCGGAGACGGAGTGGACGGGGGCGGTCTGGCCGTCGTCGTTCTGGAGGACGTAGGAGAGGGAGCCGTGGAGGACGCCGGGGCGGCCGTGGGCGATGGCGGCGGCGTGCTGGCCGAAGGACGTGCCGGTGCCGCCGGGCTCGACGCCGATGAGCTGGGTGTGGTCGCAGTCGGGGTCTGAGGCGAAGGGGTAGAACATGCCGGCGGCGTTGGAGCCGCCGCCGACGACGGCGACGACGGTGTCGGGGAGCTTGCCGATCTGGTCGCGGCACTGTTGTTT
Organism: Planctomycetota bacterium; assembly: GCA_039025315.1. Classification (GTDB taxonomy): domain Bacteria; phylum Planctomycetota; class Phycisphaerae; order Phycisphaerales; family Phycisphaeraceae; genus Algisphaera. Next base: position 2,703 of record JBCCOP010000077.1, read on the forward strand.
GGTTTCGGTGCCGATGACGGACTGGAAGTCGCGGACGATCATGGGGAAAGGATGAGGGCCGACGGCGGAGCCGATGATGTAGTGGGTGTCTTTGGAGGTGGCCATCCAGTCGCGCATGGCGGCGTTGGTGGCGTCTTTGAGGGTGCGGGAGCCGTCGGTGACGGGGGTGACTTTGGCGCCCATGAGCTGCATGCGGAGAACGTTGGGGCGTTGGCGGCGCATGTCCTCTTCGCCCATGAAGACCTCGCAGGCGAGGCCGAACTTGGCGGCGGCGGTGGCGGTGGCGGTGCCGTGCTGGCCGGCGCCGGTCTCGGCGATGATGCGGGTTTTGCCCATGCGGAGGGCGAGGAGGCACTGGCCGATGGCGTTGTTGATTTTGTGGGCGCCGGTGTGGGCGAGGTCTTCGCGTTTCAACCAAATCTGACAACCGCCGCAGCGCTCGGTGAGGCGAGGGGCGAACTGGAGGGGGGTGGCGCGGCCGATGTAGTCGCGGTTGAGGGTGGCCATCTGCTCGGCGAAGGCGGGGTCGGCCTTGGCTTTGGCGTATTCGTCGGCGAGCTCGGCGACGGCGTGGTGGAGGGTTTCGGGGATGAAGCTGCCGCCGAAGGGGCCGAAGTAGCCGGCGGCGTCGGGGACGGTACTGGCAGGGGGCGTTCCGGGGGGGGGGGGGTGGCGGGCATGGGTCTGTCTGAATTAAGTGTGAGCTAAGCAAACGGAGCGATCACTTCCGGGGGCATGATACGCGCGGCCGGCGGATTCGCTTACGCTAGTTGGGTGGACCCGCAGCCCGTCGCCGAGCCCGAGACGATCGAATCCCCGCCCCGGCGGGTGGTGGGGTGGCGGGAGCGGGTGCGGCTGCCGGACTGGGGGGTGGACCGGCTGATGGCGAAGATCGACACGGGGGCGCGGACGAGCTCGATCCACGTGGCGGAGCTGGAGGAGCGGGGCGACGGGACGGCGCGGTTCGAGGTAGTGGTGCGGGAGCGGCCGGAGCGGCGGACGGTGTGGGTGGAGGCGGAGGTGGTGCGGCGGACGGTGGTGAAGCCCAGCAGCGGGGACCGTCAGGAGCGGCCGGTGGTGCGGACGCGGCTGGCGATGGGCGGGAAGGTGTTCCCCATCGAGGTGACGCTGGTGTGCCGAAAGGGGATGCTGTGCCGGATGCTCGTGGGGCGGACGGCGTTGGCGGGGCGTTTTCTGGTTGATCCGGAGATCAAGCACGTGCATCGCAAGAAGGTGACCGCCCACACCCGCGCACCCGAACCGCCCACCGACGGAGCGTCCCCATGAAGCTCGGCATCCTCTCCGCCGCCCCGAAGTGTTACAGCACCCGCCGGCTACGCCAGGCCGCCGAGGAGCGGGGGCACCGGGTCAAGGTGCTCAACACGCTGCGGTTCGCGATCGAGCTGGAGCACGGCGACCCCGACCTGTACTTCCGCGCGAAGAACCTGTCGACGTACGACGCGGTGCTGCCGCGGATCGGCGCGTCGATCACGTACTTCGGCACGGCGGTGGTCCGGCAGTTCGAGCAGATGGACGTGTACACGCCGAATACGTCCAACGGCATCACCAACAGCCGGGACAAGCTGCGGTCGCTGCAGATCCTTTCGCGGCACGACATCGGCATCCCGCACACCTGCTTCGTGCCGAACAAGCAGGACATCCTGCCGGCGATCGAGCGGCTCGGCGGGGCCCCGATCATCATCAAGATCCTGGAGGGCACGCAGGGCGTCGGCGTGATCCTCGCCGAGTCGACCAAGGTGGCCGAGGCGATTATCGAGACGCTGCAGTCGGCCCGGCAGGACGTGCTGCTGCAGCGGTTCGTCAAGGAGTCGAAGGGCAAGGACATCCGCGCCTTTGTGGTCGGCGACCGGGTCGTCGCGGCGATGCGGCGGGTGGCGCAGGGCGAGGAGTTTCGCAGCAACGTCCACCGCGGCGGCAAGGCCGAGCGGGTCGAGCTGGACCCGGTGTACGAAGAGACGGCGGTGCGGGCGGCGCAGATCATGGGCCTGCGGATGGCGGGCGTGGACATGCTCGAGGGCAAAGACGGCCCGCAGATCATGGAGGTCAACTCGTCGCCCGGGCTCGAGGGCATCGAGGGGGCGACCGGGCTGGACGTGGCCGGCGCGGTAATCGACTACGTCGCGCAGCAGGTGGACTTCCCGGAGCTGGACATCCGCCAGCGGCTGACCGTGACCAAGGGCTACGGCGTCGCCGAGCTGCACGTGCCAGAGGGCCACCGCTTCATCGGGATGACCATCGCCGAGACCGGGATGCGGGACCAGGACATCGTCGTTCTGACGCTCAACCGCGGCACGAGTGTCATCAGCAACCCCAAGGGCACCCGGACCCTCGAAGCCAACGACCGGCTGCTGTGCTACGGCAAGCACGAGACGATGCGGCACCTCGTGCCCGAGAAGAAGAAGCGGAAGAAGAAGACCAAGGTGCAGAAGCTCGACCCCGCGCTGATCGAACAGCTGGATCAGACGTCTTGAGCGGCGGCGGCCCCCCGGCAAACGCGGAGGCCGGGTACGACCACGCCGTGTGGGGCGGGGTGAGCGTCGCCCCCGGCGAGCACGCGGCCGTGGAGATCGCGGTCGGCTCGAGCTACTCCGGGGCCGACATCCGCCTGCCGGTGTTCGTCTGGCGGGGCGCTTCCGGGGGCGGGCCGACGGTGTCGGTCACCGCCGCGGTCCACGGCGACGAGATCAACGGCACCGGGGCGATCCGCTACCTCATCACGCACCGCCCGTTCACGCTTTCGGCCGGGACGCTGCTGCTCGTACCCGTGGTCAACCTGCCGGGGTTCGAGCAGCACGCCCGCTACCTGCCGGACCGGCGGGACCTGAACCGCTGCTTCCCGGGCAACGCCGAGGGCTCGCTCGCCTCGCGGATGGCCGACGCCTTCTTCAATCAGGTGGTCCGCCGCTGCGACTACGGGATCGATCTGCACACCGCGGCGGTCCGGCGGACGAACTTCCCGAACGTGCGGGCGGACATGAACCACCCCGCGCTCGCCGCGATGGCCCGCGCCTTCGGGGCCGAGCTGATCGTCAGCTCCCGCGGGCCCGACGGCTCGCTGCGGCGGTCGGCGACCAAGGCGGGCGTGCCGACGCTGATCCTCGAGGCCGGCGAGGTCTGGAAGGTCCAGCCGAACGTCGTCGAGTACGCCGTCCGCGGGATCACGAACTGCCTGCGTCACCTGAGTATGGTTGAAGGCCCGCCCGACACGCCCGCCTATCGGGTCGAGACCGACAGCACCAAATGGGTCCGCGCGAAGCACGGCGGGTTCCTGCGGTTCCACGTCAGCCCGGGCCAGATCGTCGCGGCCGGCGACCCGCTGGCGACCAACGCCAAGCTCACCGGCGAGGAGCAGAACGTCCTGCTCGCGCCGCGCGACGGGATCGTGCTGGGCATGACGACGCTGCCGTCGGTCTCGCCGGGCGACCCGGTCTGCCACCTCGCGTTCCCGCGTAAGGGCGTGCTGAAAAAGGTCGAGCGGGCGGTCGACCGCCTGCCGTCGGACGACCTGCACGAGCGGATGCGTGACGAGTTCGACCACGGCCTTGTTGTTCAAAACCCGTCGGACTAAGCCGGGGCTACTCGGGCAGGAAGATCTCGTCGCCGATCTGGAGTTTTTTCGGATCGACGCCGGGGTTGACGGCCTCGATGTCGCGCATCCGCATCGGGTCGCCGTAGATATTCCGGGCGATCTTCCAGTAGTTGTCGCCCTTCTGCACGGTGTAGGTCCGCAGCGGCGTCGGCTCCGTCTCGACAGTCTCAGGAAGCGGCGCGACTTCACCTCCGGGGGCGGGCATCGGATCGACGAAGGCGACCTCTTCGCCCGGCAACGGCTCGGCGGCGAAGGTGGCTTCCGCGGACGGCGGGCCGGGGACGGGCTCGATCGTGCCGGTGTCCTCTTTGACCATGCGGTTGAACGGGCCGCAGGCCGGCAACAGCAGCGGGAGCGTAGCGGCGGCGAGGATCGGGAGCTTGCGTCGGGTCATGGCGTTCTCGCTGAGCGGACAGGTATTCCATCTCAGTTTACGACAACCGGGAGCGGCTTACACCAACCGCTGGCCCGGCAGCAGCGGCGGGACCGGGACGCCCAGCGTCTCGCCGACGGCCCGCAGCAGCTCGGCCTCCGTGGCGGTCGCCCGGCCGTCCGACGCCACCGCCGCGGCGCAGGCTTCGACCACGCTGCGCTGGTCACCTGGCACCAACGCCGCCAGCTCGTCCACCGCGTCGGTCAGCGCCGCCAGCGACCGGCGGTCGCGCGGGGCCGGCTTGATCGACACCCGCGGCAGCCGGCCCGCGGCGTCGCGGAAGGCCGCGGCGGCCGCCTCGCCGTCGCCCGGGTGGCCCGCCTCGGCGAGCGTGGTGAGCAGCACCGACAACGCCGGGCGACAGCCCGACAGGCGGCGTTTGCCCCGCCGTGGAACTCCCGGCCGGCCCGGCGTCAGCCGACGCCAGAGCACCTGACGCAGCGTCCACTCGAACAGCTCGACCCGCCCGTCGGCCCCGATCATCGCGTCGACCGCCGCCTGCAGTTGTGCCGCCGCCTCGGCGTCCAGCCGCGACAACGCCGGCAGCGACAGGTCCAGCAGCGGCAGCCGCAGCGTCACGGGCAGCGTCACCGCCTCGTACACCAGCCGGCCCGCCAGCGTCGCCGCGGGGCCGAACGGCTCGTCGGTCAGCATGTCGAGTTGCCGCCGCCGCACCGCGTCGTCGCCGCGGTCCAGCAGCAACACCAGCACCACGGCCTGCGCTCCGGTCGCCGTGTGCGCCGCCTGCCGCAGCACGGTCGGGACCGCCTCGATCAACTCGTGGGCGTGCCGCAGGTGCTCCGGCGTCGGCCGGCCGATCTGCTTGACCAGGCTCGCCGCGGTCGGGCCCGGGGCGTAACCCATCACCGGTTCCGTCGGTTCCGCAACAGGTGAGGCGGAGCCGGCGGCGAACGAAGCGACCCCCGACACCGGCTCCGTGTCGTCGTTAGGCGGCCCCTCCCGCGGCGAGAGGTAGTGACCCTGCCACTTCGGGTCGATCCGCCGGATGCGTCGGTCCAGCGGCGGGTGCGTCGCGAACATCCCGGCGAAGAAGCCGCTCAAGGTGCTGCCGAACATCAGGTGGCTGTTCTCGATGGCGTGGGACGAATCGAGCCCGCTGCCGGGGGGGTAGCCGCCGAGGCGGCGCAGGGCGTCGGCGATGCCGACGGGGTCACGGGTGAACTGCACCGCCGCGGCGTCGGCGAGGAACTCACGCTGCCGGGAGATCGCCGACTGGATCAGCCGGCCGAAGAACACGCCGACGTAGCCGATGACGTAGAGCGCCAGCCCGGCCGCGAGGATCGCCAGCAGCGCGGCCCCGCCGTTCTTGTTGTTGCTGCGGCTGGACCGGCCCGAGTAGGCGATCGACCGCATGACGCCGGCCCCGATGACCGAGATCACGAGGACGCCGAAGATCACGCCGATCAGCCGGAGGTTTAGCCGCATGTCGCCGTGGAGGATGTGGCTGAACTCGTGGGCGACGACGCCCTGCAGCTCGGCGCGGGTGAACTGCTCGACGGCCCCGTGGGTCACGCCGATCACCGCCGCGTCGGGCGACCACCCGGCAGCGAAGGCGTTGATCGCGTCTTCGCGGTCGAGGATGTAGACCGCCGGCACCGGCGTGCCCGAGGCGATCGCCATCTCCTCGACGACGTTGAGCAGCCGGCGCTCGCCGGGGTCGTTCGTGTCGGGCTCGACCTCCCGGCCGCCGAGCGACTGGGCCACCACCGCCCCGCCGCCGGCGAGCTGGCTGGTCTTGTACAGCGACCCGAGCGTCACGACCGTCAGCACCCCGCCCGCGGTCAGACCGAGCGTCGTGAGGTAGGGGAACCGGCTCAGGCTCTCGGCCCCGACGTTCAGCGACACGACCAGCAGCACGACGCCGTAAACCAACGCGACGATCGCCGCGACCGCGACGACGAACAACAGCACCAGCCGGCCGGTCTGGCGGCGGGCGGCGTCCTGGTGTTCGAAAAAATCCATGGTTGGTTGTGGTTCGTTTTTTGACAGGATTTCAGGATGAAAGGCAGGTCTTTATAAGACCGAAATCAAAGTCAAAGAAACGATGTCTTGGCTTAATCTCATCCCGTAAATCCCTGCCTTGATCCTGTCATCCCGTCAAAACCGAGCCGTCGAAAACTCAAGACGAGGAGAAATCCACCTTCACCGCCTCGCGCTTCTCCGGCGTGTCGTCGAGGTCGAGGTACGCCGAGTCGCGGAAGCCGAAGACGTTGGCGATCAGCACCGGCGGGAACTGCTTCTTGTATTCGTTGTACCGCTGGGCCGCGTCGTTGTAGCCCTGGCGGGCGAAGGCGACCTTGTTCTCGGTGGCGGTCAGCTCCTCGCTGAGCTGCATCATGTTCTGGTTGGCCTTGAGGTCGGGGTACGCCTCGGCGACGGCCATCAGCCGGCCGAGCGCGCCGGTGAGCATCCCCTCGCTCTGCGCGAGCTTGCCCATGGCCTCGAGGTTGGTCGGGTCGCCGCTGACCTCGACGCGGGCCTGGGTGGCCGAGGCGCGGGCGGCCATGACCGCTTCGAGCGTGTCCTTCTCGTGGGCCATATAGCCCTTGGCGGTCTCGACGAGGTTGGGGATCAGGTCGTACCGCCGCTCGAGCTGGACGTCGATCTGGGCGAAGGCGTTCTGGCCGCGCTCGCGCAGCGAGACGAGGCGGTTGTAGATGGCGATGACGAAGAGCACGACGCCAGCGAGCAGGAGGACGACGACGATCAGGAGGCCTAGGGAGGCGAGGCCGGTCATGGCGGGCTCCGGTAAGGGGACGGGTTCCGAACGTGTGAAGAAACTACCAAGATGCGGCGCGGCGAACTTGCGAAATCTGATGTCCGCGATCGCGGTCTTGATCGGTTACGGAGGTTTTCCGGGGGTATTCCGGGGGTTACGCCAACACGTCGGCGATCTGCTGCTTGAGCTGCACCGCCGCGTCCGCCACCGCGTCGGGCCAGTCGGTGTCGGCCGGGTCGAAGGCGTACAGCACCGACCGGCTCGCCGTCACGATCGCGCCGGTGCCGTCGGCCTTGAAGCAGGCCCGCACGTCGTCGGCCGAGCCGCCCTGGGCCCCGAAGCCCGGCACGAGGAACACCTGCTGCGGCATCCGCCGGCGCAGCTCCGCCGCGTCCGCCGGCTTCGTCGCCCCGACCACCGCGCCCAGCACCGAGTAGCCCCGCTGACCCAGGTGCCCGCAGCCCAGGTCCGCCACCAGGTCCGCCACCGCCTCGGCCACGCTCCGCCCGTCCTCCAGCCGCAGGCCCTGCAACGCGTCGCCCCCCGGGTTGCTCGTCCGCACCAACGCGAACAGCCCCCGCCCCGTCGCCGCCGCCGCCCGCACGAACGGCTCGACCCCGTCGGCCCCGAGGTAGGCGTTGACCGTCAACGCATCGCACCCCACCGTGCCGTCTTCCTCACCGGCCAGCAGCCCCGCCGCGTAGTGCGCCGCGCTGAGCCCGATGTCGCCCCGCTTGCCGTCGCCGATCACGAACAGCCCCGCCTCGTGCGCCGCCGTGACCACCCGCTCGTACACCGCAAACCCGACGCTTCCGTACCGCTCGAAGCACGCCAGCTGCGGCTTCACCGCCGGCACGTGCTCCGCCACCGCGTCGATCACCTCGTAGCAAAAGCGCTCGATCGCGGCCACCGGCTCGAGCCCGCCCAGCGCGTCCGGCAGCTTCGCCACCACCGGGTCCAGCCCGACGCACACCGGCGCCCCCTTCGCCCGGCAGGCGTCGAGTAGCCGATCCATTACGTGCGGTCGTTCCGTATCGCTCATCGGTTCGATACTAACTCATGCCCGCGAAGCCCACGTTTTCCAAACGTGGGCCCCCAACCTCAAACCTCTCCCCTCCCCAAGCTCGGCCGCAGCATCCACAGAAACGCCACGCCGCCCACCACCGCCGTGAACACGCCCAACGGCACCACCCCCACCCCGAAGCCCAGCGCCAGCGCCGCCCCCGCCGTGTCCGCCGCCACCACCAACGCCGCGCCCAGAATCGCCGACGCCCACAAGAGACCGCGGTGCGACGGCCCCACCAACAACCGACCCACGTGCGGGCACACCAGCCCCACGAACGCCACCGGCCCCGCCAGCACCACCGCCCCGGCCGCCAGCAGACCGCTGACCAGGAACAGCACCCGCCGCAGCCGCCGCAGGTCCACGCCCAACGCCCCCGCCTCGGCCGGCGACAGGCTCGCCACGTCCATCGCCCCCGCCCGCCGCAGCAGCCAAGCCAACCCGCCCGCCGTCAAACCCGCTACTCCCAGCCAACGCCACGGGAAACTGAGCCAACCCTCGGCTCCGTCGAACCCGCTCAAGACCCACGACCCGACCGCCCCCGCGTCGCCGCCGAGGTGCCCCATCATCCACTGGCTCAGCTCGACCCGCAGCACCGCGGGCCGAAGGTGCACCGCCAACATGATCAGCGCCCCGAAGATCGTGCTCAGCACCACGCCGGTCAGCAACAGCCCCAGCGGGTCGAGCACGCCGCGCCGCCGCCCTGCCGCGTAGACGACCGCCATGCACAAACAAGACCCCGCCGCCGCGCCGATGAACCCCCCGCTCCACGCTCTGCCCAACCCCAGCGACAGCACCAGCAGCCGCTGCCCCACGATCCCCGCCGCCGCCCCCGTCGACAGCCCCAGCACGAAAGGCTCGGCCAACGGGTTGCGCACCAGCGTCTGCAGCCCCACCCCCGCCACCGCCAACGCCGCCCCCACCACCACCCCCACCGCCAGCCGGTCCGCCCGCACCGACAACACGCCCCACGCGTCGCCCGCCGGCAAACCCACGCCGGCGCTGCCCACCAGCAGACGCGCCGCCGCCACCATCAGCAGCAACGCCGCGAGCCCGAACCACACCGACCGCCCGCCGTCACGGTCCATCAACGTACCCATCTGCAAACAACGCCCCGATCGGCTCGGCAAGCTCCGGGTGCAGCTTCACCGCCAGCGACACCGCCGTGGTCCCCATCGCCGGCCCCGGCAGCAGCACCGCCGGGTCGTTCAGCAACACCACCCGATTCTCTTCCACCGCCCGCAACCCCCGGAACCCGCGCAGGCGTGGGTCATCGACGCCATTCAACGGCGGCTCGCCCGGCCGCATCAGGAACACCACATCCGGGTCCAACGCCCGCAGCGCCTCGCGGTCGTACACCGGGGCCGAGACGTTCGCGTCCGCCGCCGCGTTCCGACCGCCCGCGATCGCCAGCAGCTCGTCGTTGATCGTCCCCGGCCCCGACGCCATCACCGGGTCGACCGTGAACACGATCAACGCGCTGGGCCGGGGCTTGCCACGCGTCAGCGCCGCGATGCCGTCGAGCTGCCGCCGCACCTCGGCCGAGAGCGCCGCCCCCGCCTCGGCCCGCCCGATCGCCGCGCCGACCTCCGCGATCAGCCCGGTCGCCTCACCGACCGTGCCGGGGTACGGCAGGTCCGTCAACGCAAAACGCCCCGCGTCCGCCATTTCCCCGACCCGCTTCGGCAACCCCGCTTGCCCCGTCATCGCCAAGACGTGCGTCGGCGCGAGCGTGGTCAGCCGCTCGAGGTCCAGGTCGACGTACCGCCCCAGGCT
>JBCCOP010000078.1:0-12297 GCA_039025315.1 Planctomycetota bacterium
CCCGTCGCCGAGCCGCTGAGCAGCACCTCGGGACGCTCGGCCTCGGGCAGCCGGGCGAGCTGCTCGCACAGCACCCGCGTCCGGTCCACCCGGCTGCGGCGGACGCGGTCCTTCACCTCGTCGTCCCACCGCTGGAAGATCGGCTCGCCGGCGAGGTGGACCACGACGTCCGCGCCGCGCACCGCATCAATGTCGAAGCTCAGCCCGTCCTTGCGGGGCACCGTCCGCGCGGCGTGCCCGCCGGTCCGCAGGTACGCCAGCAGCGCCGTGCCGATCATCCCCGACGCCCCCGTAACGGCGACGGTAAATTTCCGGCCGCGGGTGATCGAGCCGTGGTCGACCAGGTCGGCCGCCAGCGTCGCGTGGCGGTGGTCGAACATCGCCTCGATCTGTTTCCGCATGAACAGGCGGTAGGCGATTATGCCCAGCGGCCCGGCGGGGAGCTTGAACTCGATCGCGTCGCGCATCAGGCACGCGGTCGGCTCGTTCTCGATGGGCTCGGTGCGGTGGGTGTGGACCCATTTCGGGAACGGGCCGACCACCTGCCGGTCCTTGAACTGCAGGCCCTCGAGGTAGTCCTCGTGCTCGGCGACCCACCGGCGCGGCCACGGGGCCTTGACGCGGAGCACGACGCGTTGGCCGTCCTTGATCCCGCCGTACTCCAGCACCTTCGTGTCGTCCCACGGCGGGCTGAGGCGCTCGAACGCCCCGGGCTTGGTGTGCCACGCGAACGCCTCGGCCGGGGGCACCGGCAGGCGGGTCGTCTTCTCGAAGGTCCGCTCGAACATGGGCCGCATGGTAGAACGGCCCGGCGGGGTCGGCAGGGCACGGGCATATACTTCAGCCATGTCCACGCTGACCCCGGCCCCGCGATCCCTGCCCGCCAGCGTCGCGGGCCGGCGGTTGGTGCCCGAGGTGATGGACGACCCGGCGCTCGACCCGCAGCGCCACGCCGACGCGCTCCGCGGCCTGGGGCGGATCAACCGGCTGTCGCGTTCGGCCGACCTGCTCTGGCCGGCGCTGCGCGACGCGGCGAAGCGTCAGCCCGACCGGCCGCTGCGGGTGCTCGACCTGGCGTGCGGCGGCGGGGACGTGACCATCGCCCTAGCGCGGCGGGCGGAAAAACGGTGCGGGAAACTGGGCCTGCCGGGGATGCGGTTCACCGGGCTCGACATCAGCCCGACAGCGCTGGGCTTCGCCCACCAGGCCGCCGAAGAAGCGGGGGTCCGAGTGGATTTTCAACCGCTCGACGTCTTGTCCGACCCGCTGCCCGGCGACGCCGACGTGGCGATGAACAGCCTGTTTCTACACCACCTTACGGCCGACCAAGCGGTGGATGTGCTGCGGAAGATGCGCAGCGCCGCGGCGACGGTTCTCGTGAACGACCTGACCCGCGGCGCGGTGGCGCACGCGGTGACGGTGCTCGGGACCCGGCTGCTGACGCGCAGCGACGTGGTGCACACCGATGGACCGCGGTCGGTGCGGGCGGCGTGGACCCCGGGCGAGCTGCGGGCGCTGGCCGACGAGGCGGGGCTGGCCGGGGCCGAGGTTGCGCGGCGGTTCCCGTGGCGGATGCTCCTGCGGTGGTCGGCCGCGTGACGATGACGCGTGACGCCGAGGTTGTCGATGCCGCCGTGATCGGGGCCGGGCCCGCCGGGGCGATCGCGGCGGCGGGGCTCGCCCGCCGCGGCCGACGGGTGCTCCTGATCGAGAAGCAGCGCTTCCCCCGGCCGAAGGTGTGCGGCTGCTGTTTGAATGCCAACGCGTTGGCGACGCTGGACCACGCGGGGCTCGGCGGGTTGACCGAAAGTCTCGGGGCGGTGCCGCTGCGACAGGCCGAGCTCTTCGCCGCGGGTCGGCGGGCGCGGCTGGGGCTGGCGTCGGGGGTCTCGCTCTCGCGGCCGGCGCTCGACGGAGCGCTGGTTGAAGCGGCGCGAGACGCGGGGGCCGAGTTCATCGACGGGGTGTCGGCCCGGGTGCAACCCGGCGGTGACGGGCACCGGCTGCGGCTCGGCGACGGCCGAACGATCACGGCCCGCGTCGTCGTGGTGGCCGACGGGCTCGGCGGTTCGTCGCTCGCCGACGTGCCGGGCTTCGACGTAGAAACCCGGCCGGCTTCACGCATCGGTTTCGGCGGAACATCGGCAGGAACAGACCAGGCCGACGGGCCGGCCCGGGGCACCATCGCGATGGCCTGCGGCCGGGCCGGCTACCTCGGCGCGGTGCGGCTCGAAGACGGTCAGATTGACTTCGCCGCCGCGATCGACGCCGTCGCGCTCAAACAGCTAGGCGGGCCCGCCGCCGCGGCGCGGGAGCTGCTGCGCCAGTCGGGGCAAGCGATCGACGCCTGGCCGCTGGACCTTGTGACCCGGTGGCGGGCGACGCCGGCGTTGACGCGGCACCGGTCGCGGCTGGCCGGGCCGGGGCTCTTCGTCGTCGGCGACGCGGCGGGCTACGTCGAGCCGTTCACCGGCGAGGGCATGGCCTGGGCCTTGGCGGGCGGCCACGCGGTGGCCGGATACGCCGACCGGGCGGCCGCGGGGGACCGTGCCGACCTGGCCGCGGCGTGGACCGCCGCACACCGCCGCCGCGTCCGCCGCCGGCAGGCGGTGTGCTGCATCGTCGCCGCGACGCTCCGCCGGCCGCGGCTGACCGCCGGCGTGGTGGCCGTGCTGTCGTGCTTCCCGCATCTAGCCGGTCCGGTGACGTCCCGGCTGGCCCGCCCGACCCCTCACGGACCGTCCCCCGGAGGTTTGCCCGCATGACCGCCCTGCTCCGGGGCCTCGGCATCGCCCAGCCGCCGCACGCCCTCGACCAGCCCGACCTCGCCGCCGCCGCCGCGCCCTGCTCCTGCGCGACCGACCGACAGCGCAAGTTGCTGCCCGCGCTCTACCGCCGGGCCGCTGTGGAGCGACGCCACAGCGTGGTGGTGAATACTCGTAACGGCCACGCGACGCTGCCCGTCCACGACCGGATGCTCGCCTTCTACCCCCCCGCCGCCGACGCCGAGGACCGTGGCCCCGGCCTCGCCGAGCGGATGCGCCGCTACCCCGAAGAGGCCCTGCCCCTGGCCGCCGACGCCGCCCGCGCCGCCCTCGACGACGCCGGCGTCCCCCCGGACGCGGTCGGCCAGTTGGTCACCGTCTCCTGCACCGGCTTCTCCGCCCCCGGCGTCGATCTCGCGCTGCTCCAGACCCTCGGCCTGCCCGCCACCACGCAACGCACCCTCGTCGGCTTCATGGGCTGCCACGGCGCGCTCAACGGCCTCCGCGTCGCCCGCGCCCTGGCCGCCGACCTGCCCCGCGACCGCCACGTGCTGCTCGTCTGCGTCGAGCTCTGCACGCTGCACTTCCAATACGGCTGGGACCCGCAGAAGATCGTCGCCAACGCCCTCTTCGCCGACGGCGCCGCCGCGGCGGTGTTATCCAACTCGCCCACCGATCGGGAGGGTTTGCCGGCACTTCGGCCCCAACACCAGGCCTCGGTCGTCCTGCCCGGCTCCGCCGACGCCATGACCTGGCTCATCCGCGACCACGGCTTCGAGATGACGCTCAGCCCCCGCGTCCCCGACCTCGTCCGCCAACGCCTCCGCCCCTGGCTCGAGCCGTGGCTCGACTCGTTGGGCATCCCGCTGGACGGGGTCCACGGCTGGGCGATCCACCCCGGGGGACCCCGGGTCGTCACGGCCGTCGAAGAAGCGCTCGGCCTGCCGGGCGACGCCGGCGACCCCTCCCGCGACGTCCTGCGCGGCTGCGGCAACATGTCGTCGCCTACGGTGCTGTTCATCCTCGACCGCCTGCGTCGCCGGGCCGTGCCGCGGCCTTGGGTCGCCCTGGCCTTCGGGCCGGGCTTGACCATCGAGGCGGCCGTCTTCGTCTGACCCGAACCGCCGGGGGGTTGCCGAATTTCATCTGCGGGTAAGCCGCCGTTCGAATCGATGGCTATGGTCCAAGCGGCGTCTAGCTGACCGACGCTCGTTGGCTCAGATTCAATCTTCCCCGCCCCCCTTGCTCCGGAGACCCGCCGATGCCCAACATGGAAAACTACTTCGCGTACACCAGCTACCAGTGGGAGGCCGTGTCCCACATCCTGGTCTTCGGCATCGGCGCGACGCTCGCGGGCCTGGTCTACTTCCTCGCCACCGCCCACCTGGTGGCCCCGAAGTACCGCATGTCCAGCTACCTCTCGGGCGTCGTGATGGTCTCCGCCGCACTGATCCTCTTCAACCAGAGCCAAAGCTGGGAGAGCAACTTCGTCTACGACGGCGACACCAACATGTACGTCGCCACCTACGCCGTCGACGGCGCGTTCGGGCAGACGTTCTCCAACGGCTACCGCTACCTGAACTGGGCGATCGACGTCCCGATGCTGCTGATCCAGATCCTGTTCGTCGTGCCGCTGGCGGCCGGCAAGCGGGCGTACCCGCTGGCGGTGAACTTCGCCGTCTTCGGCACGCTGATGATCGGCTTCTCCTACATCGCGCAGTTCTTCGAGCACGGCTTCAACCCCGAGGCCCGCGACGGCACCGCCATCACCCTCTTCTGGGTCTTCTACCTGCTCGGCTGGCTCGCCTACCTCGTCATCCTCGTGATGATCTTCAAGGGCGTTTTCGCCGCGATCGACGAACGCCTCTCGGCCCGGGCCGCCAAGGTCACCAAGGGCATCTGGTGGCTGTTTTTGATCTCCTGGACGATCTACGGCTTCGTCATCGCCATCCCCGCGTTCTTCTGGGACGCCTCGGGCAGCGTCTGGCGGCAGTACCTGTTCACCATCGTCGACGTCACCAGCAAGGTCATCTACGGCGCGATGCTCGGCCAGGTCGCCATGATCCGCTCGGCCGAGGACGGCTTCCAGCCCGCCGTCGATTCGCTCAACCTCCAGAACGCCGACGATCCGGGCCCGGCCCCGGCCGCCTGACCCCGAAGCACAACCCTTCAAATTCCCCGACCCGCCGCCGGTATGAACCGGTGGCGGGTTTTTGTTTCGTCACCTTGTTACCCAAAAAAGAAGCCCACGGGTTCAATCCGTGGGCTTGCGGGGGTGTTTGAGGGAAAATTCCGGGGGTCAGCCGGAGACGCTGTCGAGCTCGGCGACAAACTCGGGCTTCGGGGTGACGCCGACGAACTTCTTGTGGACCTCGCCGTCTTTGAACAGCAGGATCGTCGGGATCGCGCTGATGCCGTACTTGACGGAGGTCTCGCGGTTGGCGTCGGTGTCGACCTTGCCGACCTTGACCTTGCCTTCGTACTCCTGGCTCAGCTCGTCGATCACCGGAGCAAGCATGCGGCAGGGCATGCACCACTCGGCCCAGAAGTCGACAAGGACGGGCTGATCGGAATCGACGACTTCGCTCTGGAAGTTGGCGTCGGTGAGTTCGAGGACGGTTTCACTGGCCATGGGGGGTAACTCCTTTCGCGGGGACGCGGCGAGTGTAGGTCCGCGTGTCACGGGGTTCAACGGGGAGCCGGGGCGGTTTGTTCCCGGAGAGGTCGTTCAGTCCGCGGCGGACGCGGCGAGGACGTCGTTGACGTCGATCACGTCCATGCCCGCGGCGCGGGCGGCGGCGAGGCCGGGCGCGGCGTCCTCGAAGGCGAGGCAGGCCGACGGCTCGACCCCGAGCCGGGCCGCGGCGGTCAGGAACGTCTCGGGGTCGGGCTTGGGCCGGCTCACGTCGTCGGCGCAGACCACGGCGTCGAAGTGCTCCGACATCCCGATCGCGGCCAGCGTCCGCGTCACCCCGGTGCGGGTGCTGCCGGTCGCCACCGCCTGGGGCAGCCGGCCCTTCTGCTGCAGCGCGACCGCGACGATCGGCTCGATACGACCGATCTCCCCGGCGTGCTCGAAGTAGGCGGCGTACTTCTGCTTCGACAACGCGGCGGCGTCGAGCTCCCGGCCCGACTCGCGCCCGAGCATGGCGAAGATGTCGGTCGCCGGCACGCCGCCGAGCGACATGAAGCGGTCGTGCGGCATGAGGTGGTCCAGGCCGTGGGCCTTGAGCGTCTGGTGCCAGGCGATCCAGTGGACGGGCATCGAATCGGCGAGGGTGCCGTCGCAGTCGAAAATCAGGGCGCGGTGGTGGGGCTGGATACGGATCATGGCACCCACCATACCGGGGCCGGGCGGTCGCCCGCCGGCCGGCGTAGCCCCGGGGAAACAAAATATTTTCTGCCACGCCATTTGACATCCACACGGTTCCGCTTAATACTTAACCATATGGTTAAATTTAACCGCCAACGCTCCGCTCCCGCCATGGACCGCACGTTCGCGGCCCTGGCCGACCCGACGCGGCGGTCGATCCTGGCCCGGCTGGCGGAGCCGGGCGACGCGGACGCCGGGGTACGGGTGACCGAGCTCGCCGCGCCGTTCGCGGACGCCATGTCCCTGCCCGCGGTGAGCAAGCACCTGAAGGTGCTCGAGCGGGCGGGGTTGATCCGGCGGGAGAAAGACGGGCGGGTGCGACGCTGCCACCTCGAGGCTGAGCCGCTCCGAGACGCCGCCCAGTGGATCGCCTACTTCCGGCGTTTCTGGGCCGACCGGCTCGACGCCCTGGCGGAGTACCTCGAAGACCACGAAGCGAAGAAAGGCCCGTGATGCACCCTCAACCCAAGAGCGAACCCGAACTCTGCGCGCGGATCGATACGCTGGCCGACACGCTCGGGCTGACCCGGCGGGCGATGTTCGGGGCCGCCGCGTGGTTCCGGGGCGGGCACTGCGTCGCGGGGGTGTGGGGCGAGCGGCTGATGCTCCGGCTCGGGCCGGACGGCACCGCGTCGGCCCTGCGACGGCGTCACGTCGCCCCGATGCAGATCAAGGCCAGCCCGATGCGCGGCTGGGTGTTCGTCGACCCGCCCGCCCTCACCACCCAGCGGCGGCTGCGGGGCTGGCTCGACCAAGCCAAGGCCTTCAACGCCACCCTTCCGGACAAGCCGAAGCGGACGCCCCAGAACCGCCGCCACGTTGCTCGATCACGTTAGACCGCCGTCCCACACCACCTTGACCGGAGCCCGCCGATGACCGTCGTACAAACCCCGCCCGACCACTCGATCCGCCTGAACAAGCTCGTCCGCTCCCCGCGGCAGCGCGTGTTTGAGGCCTGGACGCAGCCCGAGCAGATCGCCGCCTGGTTCGCCCCCGAACCGGACACCGTCTGCCGAGACGTCACGCTCGAGCCGGAGGTCGGCGGGGCTTTTCGATTCGCAATGGAGTCGCCTAAGGGCCTGCACGTCGGCGGCGGGACGATCACGGCGTTCGACCCGCCGAACAAGCTGGCGTACTCGTGGTCTTGGGAAGGCATGCCCGACTTCGGCCACGACTCGCACGTCACGATCGAGTTGTTCGAGGCCGAGAACCCCTACGACGACGGCCGGCCCGCCACCGAGGTGGTGCTCACCCACGAGCGCCTGGCGACCGCGTCCGAGCGCAGCGAGCACACCGGCGGCTGGTGGGCTTCGCTGCGGGCGCTGGGCTTCTACGTCCGCGGCGTCGACCCGCGGGAGGCGATGTTCGGCAAAGCCGCGGCGTCGGGGTGACCGATTTCTGACACACGCCCGGCGACCGGTCGCGATACATTCAAGTCCGTAGCTCTCTTTCACCCTTCACCCCGGAACCTACCCCATGACCACCGCTTCACCCTCCGCCCTCGAAGTCGGCCGCAAGCTCGTCGCCCTCTGCCAGGAACACAAGGACGAGCAGGCCATGCAAGAGCTCTACGCCGACGACGCGCAGCACGTCGAGGCCTGCGAGCTCGGGCCCGACATGCCGCGTGTGACGCAAGGCAAAGAGCAGCTGATGAAGAACGTGAAGCAGTGGTACGAGGTCAACGAGGTCCACAGCAGCAGCACCGAGGGCCCGTACGCCCACGGCGACGACCGCTTCGCCGCGGTGATGAAGGTCGATCTGACCTCGAGCGCCGGGCCGATGGCGGGGCAGCGGTACCAGATGGAGGAGGTCGGGGTCTACACCGTCGCCGACGGCAAGATCACACGGGCCGAGTTCTTCTACGACACGTCGCAGATGGGCGGCTGAGCCTCACGCCCCGGCCTTGAGGCGGTACACCGCCGCGACGACGTCCTGAACCTCGCCGGGCCGGTCGTCGGCGTCGGCGTCGATCGCCAGCACGCGGTCGATCCACCGCACCGCGTCGGTCCGGTTCTCGCCGAGCTGCATCAGAACCTCCAACGCCTCCCGCGCGAGCCCCCCGCCCCCGGAAGTGGTCGCACCGCGCTCGGTCGCTTCGCCCGACCCGCCCTCGGCCGCTTCACTTCCGGGGGGATACGCCGCCGCGGCGACGAACGGCTCGACCTTGTCGCGCAGCGTCAGCACGATCGTCTCGGCCAGCTTCTTGCCGACCTCGGGCATGGTCTGGATCAACTTCGCGTCGCGGTCGGCGATCGCGGCGGCGAGGGTCGCGGGGTCGAGCACCATCGCCCGCAGCGCCCGGCGGTGGCCGATGCCCTTGCACGTCACGAACAGCTCGAAGAACCGCTTGTCTTCCAACGTGAGGAAGCCCGCGAGGCGGGGGAACAGCGTCGCCCCCTGGGCCGTCGCCTCGACGAAGTTCAGCGTGTGCAGCGTGACTTGCTGCCCGGTCTTCACCGACAGCCGGGTCGCCGCGAACGCGGGGAGCAGGGCCTCGTAAACCAGCCCTTGCCCCGGATCGACGTAGGCCGTCTCGCCCACGAGGTCGATCAACTGGCCGGTGAGTCGGGCGATCATGCGGGCATCGTAAAACGGTAACACCGAAACCGCCAAGGACGCCAAGAGCGCTAAGGAATACCAAACACTTTCTTTGGAATCGTTGTCTTCCTTGGCGTCCTCCGCGTCCTTGGCGGTTCAACGCCTTGAACCCGTTACACTGCCGCGCATGACCCAGGAAATCGCGCTCAAGTACGGCTGCAACCCCAACCAGCCGCACGCCCGGATCGTGCAGCCCGCCGCGGGGCCGGTCGGCGACGGGCCGCTGACCGTCGTCAACGGCAAGCCGTCGTACATCAACGCCCTCGACGCGCTGCGGGCCTGGCAGCTGGTCCGCGACCTGCGGGCCGCCACCGGCCAGCCCGCCGCCGCGAGCTTCAAGCACGTCAGCCCCGCCGGCGCCGCCGTCGCCGGCGAGCTGCCCCCGGAATTTTTCACGGCCTTCTTCTACGCCGCCCCCGACCGCGTGCCCGGCGGGGCCTACTCCCCCGCCGCCACCGCCTACGCCAAGGCCCGCAGCTCCGACCGCGTCGCGTCCTTCGGCGACTTCGTCGCCGTCTCCGAGCCGGTAGACCTCACCCTCGCCACACTGCTCAAGGCCGAGGTCTCCGACGGCATCGTCGCCCCATCCTACGAGCCCGACGCCTTCGACCTGCTCCGCCAGAAAAAGTCCGGCAACTACGTCATGCTCGCCATGGACCCCGGCTACGCCCCGCCGGCGGTCGAGTCCCGCGTCGAGTTCGGTCTCACCCTCGAACAGTCCCACAACGACCTCGCCGTCACCCCCGGAACGTTTGACCACCGCGTGACCGAAGCGAAAGACATCCTTCCGGGGGTGATGGAGACGCTGATCGTCGCGACGGTCACGCTCAAGCACACGCAGAGCAACTCGATCGCCGTCGGCTGCGGCGGGCAGGCCGTAGGCATCGGCGCGGGTCAGCAGAGCCGTATCGCCTGCACCCGGATCGCCTGCGACAAGGCCGACCGCTGGCTGCTCAAGACCCACCCCAAGACGCTGGCCCTACGCTTCGCCGACGGCTTAGCGAAGGCGGAAAAGGTCAACGCCCAGGACAACTTCGTCCGCTACCACGAACTCAACGACGGAGAAAAAGCCGAGTTAACGAAGGCGATCACCGCCGGCCTCGACCCGATCACCCCGGACGAACGCCGGGCGTGGCTCGACCGACAGACGGGGGTGGTGCTCAGCAGCGACGCGTTCATCCCGTTCCGCGACAACCTCGACCGCGCGGCGTCGTCGGGCGTCTCGGTCGTCGCCCAGGCCGGCGGCAGCGCCCGCGACGCGGACGTCACCGCCGCCGCCGACGAGCACGGCATGGTGATGTGCCACACGGGCGTGCGGCTGTTCCTGCACTGAAAAACGTTTAACCGCCAAGGACGCGGAGGACGCCAAGGAAGGCAAACAGACCAAAATTGGTTTTCTGCCTTCCTTGGCGATCTTGGCGTCCTTGGCGGTTCAATCCGTTTGGATCACAACGCCGCCTTCGCCGCCGCCAGCGCCGCGTCGTAGTCCGGCTCGTCGGCGACTTCCTTGACCAACTCGGTGTAGGTGATCTTGCCGTCGCGGTCGATCACGAAGACCTGGCGGGCCAGCAGGCCGATCTCCTTGATGCGGACGCCATAGGCCGTCCCGAAGCTGTGGTCCTTGAAGTCCGAGAGGCACTCGACCGCGTCGACCCCGGCCGCGCCGCACCACCGCTTCTGCGCCATCGGCGTGTCGACGCTCACGGTCAGCACCACCACGTCCTCGCCCAGCCCGGCCGCCTCGGTGTTGAACCGCCGCGTCTCGGTGTCGCACACCGGCGTGTCGATCGACGGCACGACGCTCAGCAGCTTCACCTTCCCGGCGTAGTCGGCCAGCGTCTTGTCGGACATGTCGTTGGCCTTGAGCGAGAAGTCGGGCGCGGCGTCGCCGACCTTCAGCTCGTCGCCCACGAGGGTCATCGGGTTGCCTTTGAGGGTCACGGCTTCGGCGCGTTCGGTCATGGGTGGGGTCCGGGGCTAGGGGGTAGGGCCGGATTCATCCGGCCGGTTCGGCGTGGGCGGCGGCATTGTAGGGGTGGGCCGTGGCGCATCAACCAGATCGTGAGCCACGAGGAAATCGATCAGGTCGGCGCGTCGGCCCAACCCCTGCGGCATCGTGTCGTGGCCGGCGCGGTCGTAGACGATCAGCGTCGCGTCGGCCGCGGCGGCGGCGTTGGCCTCGGCGTGTCGCACGTCGATGACCCGGTCGTCCCGCCCGTGCAGGATCAGCACCGGCCCCCGGAAGTTGTGCAGCACGCCCCGGACTTCTAAACGGTCGCGCACCAGCGCGCCGGGCAGGCGGGTGAGGTCCCGCGCCGCGTCGGCGGCGCTGGTGAACGTGGAGCTGAGCACCAGCGCCGCGGGCGGGTGGCGGTCGGCGAGCTGCGCGACGAACCCGCCGCCGAGCGACCGGCCGATGTAGATCAGCCGGTCCGCGTCGACCCCCGGACGCTCCACGAGCCGCTGCCGGAAGTGTTCGAGGTCCTCGAGAATGGCGGGCTGCGACGGCTTGCCGCCCGACGGGGCGTAGCCGCGGTACTCCGGCAGCAGCACCGACACGCCCCGCCGCGTCAGCCAGCCGAACTCGTGCGCCCAGCCGCCGATGAACTCGCCGTTGCCGTGGCAGAAAATCACCGCCGGCCCGGGGCGGTCGGGCGTCGCGCCTTCGCCGGGCAGGAAGATCGCCTCGACCACGCCGCCGGGCACGTCGCGGGTCCACCGCTCGGCCCCCGCGGGCGGCGGCGGGGCCGGCACCGGGTCGAGCCAGACGCCCGGGTACATTGCCGACCGCTGACACCCCCACAGCAGCACCGCCGCGCCCGCCGGCAGCCCGATCGCGATGACCCCGAGCCGGGTCAGCCGTTTCACCCACGAAGGCTTGGATCGCCGCATGCGGAAGTTCCCTCAGCGCCGTCGGCCGCTGCCGCCGCGGCGATCCGGCTAAACTACGCCGAGTAAGAGTACACCGACTGTTTCCCGCCCCGCTTCGTCAGGAGTCACCCATGACCACCGCCGCCCCCCAGACCGCCGAGCCCCGCCACGGCCGGGCCTACGACCGGGTCACCGACACCGTCGGCCACACCCCGCTGATCCGCCTCAACCGCCTCGCGCCCGACAACGGCTCGAACGTCTACGTCAAGTGCGAGTTCTTCAACCCGCTCGCGTCGGTCAAGGACCGCATCGGCAAAGCCATGATCGAGGCCGGCGAGGCCGCGGGCGCGATCAATCAGGACACCCACATCGTTGAGCCCACCTCGGGCAACACCGGCATCGCGCTGGCGTTCGTCTGCGCCGCCAAGGGCTACCGCCTGACGCTGACCATGCCCGACTCGATGTCGCTCGAGCGGCGGTCGTTGCTCAAGGCCCTCGGGGCCGAGCTGGTCCTCACCGAGGGCGCCAAGGGCATGAAGGGCGCGATCGCCAAGGCCGCCGAGATCGTCGGCACCTCCGACAACGCCTTCATGCCCCAGCAGTTCGAGAACCCCGCCAACCCCGACGTCCACTACCGCACCACCGGCCCCGAGATCTGGAACGACACCGACGGCAAGGTCGACATCTTCG
>JBCCOP010000079.1:0-11983 GCA_039025315.1 Planctomycetota bacterium
CACCACCGCCAACGCCCCGGCCACGACCAGGCCCCCCGACGCGTCGACCCCGAAACGCGACAGCACATAGCCCGACAGCCCCAGCGCCGCCGTCGCGCACGACGCCGACTTGGCGACCAAAAACATGAACCCCGCCACCGTGCCGAGCACCGGGAAGCCGACGCGGTGGCCGTACTCGTACGTCCCGCCCGCGACCGGGTGCGCCGCCGCCAGCTGGGCCGACGACAGCCCGTTGCACATCGCCAGCCCGCCCGCCGCCGCGATCGCCCCCAGCACCGCCGGGCCCACCAGCCCCGCCCCCAGCCCCAGGCTCACGAACACCCCGGCCCCCACCATCGACCCCAGCCCGAGCATCACCGCCGCGCCCAACCCGAGCTCGCGTCGCAGGGCCGGGTTGGTCTCAGGTGGATTCAAAATAAAAAACGCAAAAGTGTCAGGTTATGACGCAAGAAAGATTGATGGAAACCCCCAACTCGGCCGATATAGTGATCGTGGAGCGGCAAACTCCGCGAATTCCGGGTTGCCCGCGACGCGGGGGACTCGGTTGGAACGCGATGTTCCGGGATCGAACGACCAACCCAGTCCCTCGGCCGCACGTAACCGGACCCCCCCGGCGGCCGAGGGCTTTTTATACCGCGTCGCCGCCCGTAAGGATTCCGTGAGCGCCGCGTAGCGGGCGGACGGGTCCGCCCGTCATCCCCCGCATCACTCCCGGTCCCGGTCCTCCGCCCCCGCTAACCCCGCCGCCGCCCGCACCATCCGGGCGAACTCGACCCGCCGTATCCCCTCCGGCGTCAGGTCCGCGAACCGCGCCCCCTCGACGTCCACCTGCGATTCAACGAACTCCACCAGCCCCGGCCAGGTCAGCGTCCCGGCGTGCGGCGAGCCCCGCAGCAGCATCCCTAACCCCGCCACCGCCGCCGACCACCGCGTCGCCTCGTCCGCCTCGGCGAAGTCCACCGCGTCGTCGGCCACCGGGAAGCTCAGCAGCCGCGACGTCCCCTGCTCTTTCGCCGCCCCCGGAAGTTTGTAACGCAGCTTAAGCGTCAACAATTCGTCCGACTTCGCCGCCTCGGCCAAACCCGCCGGCCGCTGATACCGAAGTTCATCGACCGACGGCGCAGGCTTTTCACTTCCGCCTTCCACCAGCTTCAGCTCGTACAACGCCGTCACCGCGTGCCCCGCTCCGATGTCCCCCGCATCCACCGTGTCGTCGTTGAAGTCCTCGCGGGCCAGCACCCGGTTCTCGTAGCCGATCAGCCGGTACGCCGCGACCTTCGCCGGGTTGAACTCGACCTGCAGCTTCACGTCCTTGGCGATCGTCAGCAGCGTCGCGTTGACCTGCTCGCCCAGCAGCTTGCGGGCCTCGGCCAGGGTGTCGACGTAGCCGTAGTTGCCGTCGCCGACGTTCGAGAGCTGCTCCATCGTCGCGTCCTTGACGTTGCCCGTGCCGAAGCCGAGCACGCTGAGGTACGTAGGTTTGCCCGGCAGGTTGGCCTTTTCCTCGATCAGGCGGGTCAGCGCCCCGCGGTCGGTGACGCCGACGTTGAAGTCGCCGTCGGTGCAGAGGATCACGCGGTTGAGGCCCCCCGGAATATGGTGTTCCGTGGCGATCTGGTACGCCAGCTCGATCCCGGCCGCGCCGTTGGTCGACCCGCCGGGCCGGAGGTTGTCGACGGCCGCGAGCACCGCGTCGTGGTCGCTGGTCGAGTCGAGCACCAGCCCCGACGCCCCGGCGTACACCACGATGGCGACCCGGTCGTCCATCCGCAGGTGCTGCACGAGTTCCTGCATACCGGCCTTGACAAGCGGCAGCTTGTTGGGCGAATTCATCGAGCCCGACACGTCGAGCAGGAACACGAGGTTGGCCGCGGGCCGATCATCGGTGGCGACCTCGACGCCCTGCAGCCCAATGCGGACGAGCCGGTGGTCGGGTTGCCAGGGGGCGGACGTAACTTCGATGTCGGTTGAAAAGGGAGCCCCCGGAATTTCGCCTTGCTCTTGCGCGTCGGCATTGACAACGCTCGGCGGCTTATAGCCGTAGTCGAAATAATTAATCAGTTCCTCGATCCGCACCGCGTCGGCCGGCGGCAGCTGGCCGTTGGTCAGGAACCGCCGGACGTTGGCGTAGCTGGCGGTATCGACATCCACGGAAAACGTCGAGACCGGCCGATCCCACACCGCTCGGAACGGGTTGTCTTCGACACGGTCGTAGGCTTCGGTGTGGTAAGCCGGCTCGCGGGGGATGATCTTGATGGTGGCGTCGAACCCGCCGGCGTCGGGGACCGGAGCGAGTGCCGGCGTGCTTGGTTGCGGCGAATCGGAGAGGCCTCGAAGACGAGCCGAGCTGAACTCCGCCCAGTCGCTCGGGTACTGCAGGACTTGCGTCCTCGGTACAGCCACGGCCTCGCCCGATCGAGCCACGGCTTGCCCTTCCGCACGCTTGGCAGCGAGCAAGCGTGTATGTGCGTCCGAAACGCGAGCATCGGTTATCACATCCCGCAACAGTTGCGCGGTGAAGTGATCGGGTTCCTGCGCCAGGGCTTGGTCGAGTCTGCCCAGCGCTTCGTCGTAACGCATATCCTTTTGTAAGGATCTCGCTTCTCGGACCAACTCGCGGGTTGAAGTTGCAACCGGTGCGGGACGATTGCCCGGCTGCGGCTTGGTTAACGTGGCTTCGTGATTGAAAACCGTGCTGTTGTCGTTACGGGTCACCCCGCCACGCCAGTCGCCCTCGCCGTCGGCGAACAGCGAAGCGCCACCGCCCGCGCCGCCACCACCACCGCCGGTGTTGCGATCCGACAACGCGTCTTGCAGGCTGAACGTCGGCTTTTCCGTGAGGACGGGTGTGGTGGGGGGGCTGTCCATTGCAAGCTGGGGCTTGGCCGGCGAAGGCCCTTGACGTTCGGCGCCGAAAAACGGCAGCGCCACCGCGAAGCCAACTGCCGCCGCCGCGGCGAGGCCCGCGGCGGCGACGAGGCGGTAGGGCCCGCGCCGAGTGGTGCGTGGTGAAATTGCTGCCGGGAGCGGTTCGTCGGCCAAGGCTGCGACGAGCTGGTCGGCCGTGGCGCGGATCGCCTCGACCTCGGCCCGGGCGTCGGGGTCGTCGGCCAGCCGAGCCTCGACCGCGGCGTGTTCGTCGCTTCCGGGGGCGAGCTCGCCGAGGGCGTAGGCGGTGAGCAGGGCGTCACGGGTGTGGGTTTCGTCGGGGATCATGGGACACCTCAAGGGGTGGTGGGAAGTTTTCGGTCGGAACATCCGGACCTTCGGCCGCCGGCGGCGATCTCAGGTCCGGCTTGGTGAGGTTCACTTTTCCTGGAGCTGCTTACGCAGGGTCTTGATCGCGGTGTGCAGCAGAACGCCGACGTGCGAGACACTGTGTCCCGTCGCGTCGGCGATCTGGCGGTAGGTCATCTCGCCCTGGAACCGCAGGCGGACGACGTCCTGCTGGTTGGCGGGCAGCGTCGCAAGGCGGCGGCGGATCGCGGCGAACGTGTCGTTGGCCTCGGCGGCGGCGCAGGGTCCGGCCGTGTCGGCGTCGGAACCTCCGGCGCGTTCGAGGGTGGAGGGGGCCAGCGAGGTCATGCGTCGCTCCTTGCGTAAGACGTCGAAACAGCGGTGGCGGCAGACGGTGAACAGCCAGGCCCGGAAGTCCCGCGGCGCTTCGTCCTCACCCAGCCGCAGCGCCCGGGCGAACGTGTCCTGCACCGCGTCTTGGGCCCGGCCCGGGTCCCGCAGCAGGTGGCCGGCGTACCGCAGCAGCGGCCCCCGGAAGGGCTCGAGCTCTGTGTCCGCGGCGGCCGGGGGTGCCGGCGATTCCGGGGGTGCCGAGTCGGTCGGGGTCAAGGGTGCGCCTCTCGCATGTCGGTCTCCCGCGTTGAGACGCACGCCCCGGCCGGCGGTTCCTGACGCTCTACCCTGACGACGACCGTCGCGGCGGTTTCTTAGCGCGACGCGTGATTTTTTTCTTGGCTCGACGCAGCGATACAATCTCGCCTGAAGCAGTTCACCTCAACCCCGGCCGAGACCCCCATGCTCCGAGGCACCTACACCGCGATGGTCACCCCGTTCGCCGACGGCGAGGTCGATGTCGACCGTCTGGCGGCGAACGTCGAATACCAGGTCGAGCACGGCATCGACGGCGTCGTGCCCGTCGGCACCACGGGCGAGTCGCCGACGCTCAGCCACGACGAGCACCGGCTCGTGATCGAGCGGACGGTCGAGGCGGCGGCGGGGCGGTGCCAGGTGATCGCCGGTACGGGCAGCAACGCGACGTCCGAGGCGTTGTCGCTCACGAAGCACGCAGCCGGGGCCGGGGCGACCGCGGCGCTGATGGTCAACCCGTACTACAACAAGCCGTCGCAGGAGGGGCTGTACCGCCACTTCATGACCGTCGCCGACGCGGTGGACCTGCCGATCTGCCTCTACAACATCCCGGGGCGGACCAACGTGACGATGTCGGCCGACACGGTCGTCCGTTTGTACGAACATCCGAACATCGTGGCGATCAAGGAGGCGACCGGCAGCCTGGACCTGGCCAGCGAGATCGCCGCGTCGTGCGACATCGCGATCGTCTCGGGAGACGACAGCCTGACCCTGCCGCTGATGGCGGTCGGCGGCGTGGGCGTGGTCAGCGTGCTGTCGAACCTGCTGCCGCAGCGGGTCAAGGCGTTGGTCGACGCGGCGGCCGGCGGCGACTTCGCGTTGGCCAAGCGGCTGCACCTGGAGCTCTTCGCGCTCTGCAAGGGCTGCCTGACGCTGGCGACCAACCCCGTACCGATCAAGGCGGCGATGGCGCTGGCGGGGCGGGACACCGGCGAGCTGCGGCTGCCGCTGGTCGAGCTCGACGACACCGGCCGCGACGCGTTGGCCGTGCTGCTCGAGCCCGAGCTCGCCGCGGTCCGGGCCTAAGCTCACGCATGATCTCTCCCGCAAACGGCAAGACCAACGTCCTCGGCACGCCGCTGCAGACCTGCTCGACCGACCCGATGACCGGCTTCACCCGCCGCGGCTGCTGCGAGACCGGGCCGCAGGACGTCGGGTCCCACACCGTCTGCGCGGTGATGACCGCGGCGTTCCTCGCGTTCACCCGGTCGCAGGGCAACGACCTCTCGACGCCTCGGCCCGAGTACCGCTTCCCCGGCCTGCGCCCGGGCGACCGGTGGTGCCTGTGTTCACGCCGGTGGAAAGAAGCATTGCTGGCCGGCGTCGCCCCGCCGGTGATCCTTGAGGCTTGCCACGCCCGCGCCCTCGACGTGGTGACCCTCGACGACCTGCAAGCCGCGGCGTACGAAGAACCGGCCTGATCCGTTACCGCGGTGCCACCACCGCCGCCGTGGCCGCCGTGTCGGCGCCGCCCGGCGACGGCTTTGACGCAGACCCTTGGTACACAAAACTCAGCGTCGCCCGCTGCGTCCCGTCGGGTGTGGGCCGCAGCGACCGCAGCCGTGCCTCGGCGAACGCGTCTCGCCGCTGCAGCCCGCGCACGTACCCCGACACCACGCCGGGGTCGTCCACCGTGAACCTGAACGACCCCGCAAACGACAACGCCCGCCGCTCCGACGTCCGGCTCAGCCGCAGCGTCACCGGCGACGCCCCGGCGGGCAACCCGGCGTGCAGCTCGGTCAGCGGCGCGGCCCACGACGCGTCGGCCCCCAGCGTGCTCAGCGTCCGGCTCTTGCCCGACAGCTCCGCCTCGATCGATAACAACGCCGACCGCAGCGCTTCGCCCCGCAGCGACGCCACGTCCTGTTTCACCAACTCGTCCAGCCCCGTCGGCCGATCGACCAGCACCGCCAGCTTCACGTCCGCCACGGCCGACGACTCCCGCCGCTGCAGCTCCACCGACCGGAACACGATCCGCCGCGGCGACGCCTCGACCCCCGCCAGCCACGACACCAGATCGCCCCAGTCGCCCGCCGCCCGCAGGGTCACCGGGCACACCGCCACCCCCGCCCGTTCGATCGTCGGCTCGGGCATCGCCCCCGACAGCTCCAGCCGTGAGCCCGCCGCCGACGCCCGCAGCCACGTCAGCGCCGCGTCACGCCCGCCCTCGGCCGGCCACATCGCGTCGCGGAAGAACCCCAACGCCATCAGCCGGTGTGACAGTACTTCCTGCCGGGCCGCGTCGGTGTCCGGGATCGTCACCTCGACCGCCACCGGACGGACTCCGACCGCTTCCGGGGAGTCGTCGGACGGCCCGTCGCAGGCCGTGAGCCCCAAGCCGGCCGCGATCGCGGCCGCCGCCCACACAGGTTTGGGGTACCACCGCGGCATCACGCCCACGTTATCGGCACCTTGCCGCCGCCGCTTAACCGCCGCCCGCCGCCGCGGCCCGCATCGCCGCCCGGTCCACGTCGTGGACCTCAACCGGCTCGCCGAGCCCGCCGGGCAGCGTTAGCGTCAGCTGCCCGCCGAGGTGCGCCCGAAACTCCTCCAGCCCGTCGAGCACCCGCGGGTCCGAACGCAGCGGGTGTTCTAAAGCGAAGCCCAGCCGGCGCAGCAGGGCGGTCACCCGTTCGGCGACGCCCGGTTCCAGCAGCCCGACCCGGGCCGCGTATTCGGCGTCGATCGTCAGCCCGATGGCGACCGCCTCCCCGTGACGCAGCGTGTAGCCGCTCAGGGCCTCGAGCTTGTGGGCCGACCAGTGCCCGAGGTCCAGCGGCCGGGCGGCGTCGAGTTCGAACGGGTCGCCGCCGCCGCCCTCTTTTGGGGCCGCGGCGATGTGATGGAGATGCAGCTCGGCGCTGCGTCGCCACACCGCGTCGCCGACCGCCGCGTCGCGCCCCGCCAGCGCGTCGGCTTGTGCCTCCAGACTTTCGAAAAACGCGGCGTCCTTTAGCAGCGCAACCTTCACCGCCTCGGACAGCCCGCAGCGCCAGTCGCGGTCGCTCAGCGTCACGAGCAGCGCGGCGTCGTTGACCACCGCCCACGGCACGGCGAAGCCGCCCAGGAAGTTCTTCTGCCCGAAACGGTTCACGCCGTGCTTCACGCCGACTCCGGAGTCGCCCTGCGCCAGCGTGGTGCTGGGCAGCCGCACCAGCCGGACGCCGCGGTGGGCCGTCGCCGCGGCGAACCCCGCCGCGTCGAGCACGGCCCCGCCGCCGACGGCCAGCACGTACGACCGCCGGTCGATCCCGCATCGGTGGATCGCGCCGAGCAGGCCGTCAACCACCGCCGGGTCGTTCTTCGCCGCTTCGCCGCCGGGCAGCACGTGTTGGCTGACGAGGTCGGGTGCCGCGCCGCCTTGGGCCGTGAAGTAGGCAGCCGCCCGTTCCGGCAGGTCGGGCTGAGCGTGCCGCAGGCCGTCATCGATGACCAGCAGCGCCTTGGCCCGCTCGCCGTCGTCGGTGTCGGCCAATACGTCGGACAGTGACGCGTTGCGAGGGTCGAATACGTTATGGATGAAACGGACCCGGTGGGGCAGCGTGAGGTGGATCGGCCGGTCGAGTTGAACTTCCGGAGCGGACATGGCGTGGGCTACACCGCCGCCCCGCGCAGCCGGTCGAGGAAGGCGAAGTAGTCGGGGAACGTCTTCTCGACGCAGCGGGGGTCGAGGATGGTGACGCTCGGCCGACGCAGGCCCCCCACGGCGAACGCCATGGCCATGCGGTGGTCGTCGTACGTCTCGACCTGTATGTCGTGGGCACCCAGATCGTCGGGAGGCTGGATCGTGAGGTCGTCGCCGACGGTGGTGACCGTCGCGCCGAATTTCGCCAGCTCGTTCTCGAGCGCGGCGATGCGGTCGGTCTCCTTCACCCGCAGGTTGCCGACGTTGCGGATCGTCGTCGGGCCGCTTCCGGGGTCGGCGAAGAGAGCGACGACCGCAAGGGTCTGGGCCATGTCCGGCATGTCGTTGAGATCGACATCGACGCCCCGCAGCGTCCCGTCGGCCGGGGCGGTCACGCTCGTCGTGTCCAGCTTCTGATGGACACCGCAGCCCATCCGCCCCAGCACGTCGCAGAACCCGGCGTCGCCCTGCAGGCTCCGCGAACCTAACCCCTCGATCACGCACCGGCTGCCCGGCACCACCGCCGCGGCGGCCAAAAAATAACTCGCGTTGCTCGCGTCCGGCTCGATCGGATAGTCATACCCCCGGAACCCCCCGCAACCGTGCGCCAGTCCGGGGATATTGATGGCCCGGTAGCCCGTGTCCGCCTCGAACTCGGCCCCGAACTGCTTCATCAGGTTCAGCGTCATCTTCACGTACGGCAGGCTCGTCACCGGCCCGTCGAACTCGATCTCCAAACCCTGCTGCAGGTATGGTCCGATCATCAAGAGCGCCGAGATGAACTGACTCGACAGCGTCGGGGCCATTCCCAGTAAGCCCCCGTTCGGCCCCGGCGGTTCGGCGATAACCCGCAGCGGCGGGAAGCCGGTCTCGCCGAGGTATTCGATGTCCGCGCCGAGCTCGTTGAGCGGGTCGACGAGTTCGCCGATGGGCCGCTGCCGCATGCGGGCGATGCCGTCGAGCTTGTACTCGCCCAGGCCGAGCGTGAGCATCGCGGTGAGGAACCGCATGGCCGTGCCCGCGTTGCCCAGGTCCAGCGCCGCCGAAGATGCCGGTATCGACCCGGCCCCGCCCTCGATCGTGACGGTGCGGGCGACCTCGTCGAGCTCCAGCCGGAAGCCGAGCGTCTGCAGCGCCTCGATCATCCGCCGGGTGTCGTCGGCCAGCAGGACGCCGGTGAGCTTCGACGTGCCTCGGGCCAGCGCCGCCATCACCAAGGCCCTGTTCGTCAGGCTCTTGGACCCCGGTGGGCGTAGCGTGACGTCGAACGCCTCGGCCGGCTCGATCGGTAGCGGGTCGCTGGGTGACACGGACTAGATTTTAATGAAACCACACGCCCGAGGCGGTTCAACTTCCGGAGGCGGCTTTGCGGAAGACCGCGACGATGTTCTCGACGGGCACGACGTACAGCCGGTTGTCGCCCTCGAAGTCGACGGGGATTGCGCCCTTGGGGTTGAACAGCACGCGGTCGTACTGCTCGATCGGGTACTTCTCGTCGATCGACACCTCGGCCGAGACGGTCACGACCCGCCCGGTGAGCGTCGGGATCTCGACCTTGTCCGGCAGGTGGATGCCCGACTTGGTCTGCTTCTTGTCCTGGTCCTTGCGGATCAACACGCGGGCGCCGATGGGCTCGACGGTCTCGAGCGGGGCGGGTTTGGTTTTTGAAGAAGGTGCTTCTGGCATGGCCAAAGTTTAGAGCGATGGCGGCGGTGGTTCTACCGGGACCTCCGGGTCCAACGGCCGGCCGCACTCGGGACAGACCGGCCCGCTAATCCCACACAGGTTATAGCCGCAACCGGAGCAAACGCCGAGTAGTGCTAGGCGACGCGGGAACTCGCGGCGGGTTGTCCGGCGGACATGTTTTGTGATGCGGTAAGCCACGGGCAAGGCGATAAGGGCAACGCAAAAACCTGTTAGGTCGGCAGTCCACTGCGGCGATCCAAAATCGACGACAACGGCAATCCCCATCACGACGACAGATATCCCGGCAAAGAAAAGCCCGGAAAGCGGCGAATAGTTCAAGATTTTCTTGATCCGCGACGGGCTCACCTTACCGTTCGTGACTTGAATCTGGGACGAGGGGTCGTAGGCCCAAATGAGTGGTTGGCACCACGCGTACCATGCGCAAAAACCCATGATGGCTATGAATCGAACAACTTCTAAAGCATTCTCTCCACGGTTACGAAACGGCTGCCCCGCAATGAGAGAGCCGAACCAGGTGATCAAGGATTCGAGGCATATCAAGATAAGTAACGGCCAGATAATCCACGACCAGCGGGCGAGTGGATGCGGCGTGTAGGGTAAGCCGCGGCGCGTCATCGCTTGCTTTCCCACAACAGGTGCGGCAGTTCGGGGAGGATCAGTTTGTCGAGGGCCAGTTCAACCGCATTGGGCGAGCCGGGGAGGCAGAAAAGCAAAGCGTTGTCGGCAAGGCCGCCCGTGGCGCGGGAGATCATCGCGGCGGGGCCGACGGCGTCGTAGCTCAGCATACGGAAAAGCTCGCCGAAGCCCTCGATTTCTTTGGTCAGGCGGCGGCGGACGACCTCGACGGTGGTGTCGCGGGCGGCGATCCCGGTGCCGCCGGTGGTCACGACAAGGTCGAGGTCGACTTTTTTCAGCCAGGCGTCGAGTCGGTCGGCGATCCGGGCGGGGTCGTCGGGGAGGATGGCGTGGTCGGTGATCGCGTGGCCGGCGGCGGCGAGGCGGTCGCGGACGAGGCGGCCGCCGGCGTCGGTCTCGGGGGTACGGGTGTCGCTAACCGTCAGCACAGCGCAGCGGGCGACGGGCTCGTCGCGGGCCGCGGCGGCGCGGTGTCGGTCGGTAGGTGACCCCGTACTCATTCGTCGCCTCGCCGCTCAGACCTTGCTCATCACGAGGCTGACGTTGTGTCCGCCGAAGCCGAAGCTGTTGGACATCGCGTGGGTGACGTCGAGGTCGCGGGCCTCGTGCGGGACGTAATCCAGCGTGCAGCCCTCGCCGGGGGTGTGGAGGTTGATGGTGGGGGGGACCTGGCCGGTCTCGAGGACCTTGGCGAGGATGACGGCCTCGATGCCGCCGGAGGCGCCGAGGGTATGGCCGGTCATGGACTTGGTGGAGGAGACGGGGGTCCGGGTGTCGTCGCCGAAGGAGCGTTGGATGGCGCGGGTCTCGGCGAGGTCGCCGAGGCCGGTGGAGGTGCCGTGGGCGTTGATGTAGTCGACGGCTTCGGGTTGTAGGCCGGCGTCTTGCAGGGCGGCGTCCATGGCGTAGGACGCGCCCGCGCCGTCTTCGAGCGGGGCGGTGATGTGCGAGCCGTCGGCAGACTGGCCGAAGCCGGTGAGCTCGCCGTAGATCTTCGCGCCGCGGGCCTTGGCGTGTTCGTACTCTTCGAGGATCACGATGCCGGCGCCTTCGGAGAGGACGAACCCGTCGCGGTCGGCGTCCCAGGGGCGGCTGGCCTCGGTGATGGCGTCGTTGCGTTTCGACAGGGCCTTGAGGGCGACGAAGCAGGCCATGCCCAGGTCGTTGAGCGCGGCCTCGGCCCCGCCGGTGACCATGACGTCGGCCCCGCCGTGGCGGATGCACTCGACCGCCTCGCCGATCGCGTGGGCCGCCGAGGCGCACGCCGAGGCGACCGCCGAGTTGGGGCCCTTGATCCCGAAGTGGATCGAGACGTTGCCCGACCCGGCGTTGCACATGAGCTTGGGCACCATGAACGGGCTGACCCGGCCCGGCCCCTTCTCCAGCAGTTTCTTGTAGCCGCCGCAGAACTCCTCCATCCCGCCGATGCCGGTGCCGATGATCGAGCCGCACCGCCAGGGGTTCTCTTTCTCGAAGTCCAGCCCCGCGTCGTCGATCGCCGACATCGCCGCGCTCACGGCGAACTGCGCGAAGCGGTCCATCTTCTTGGCGGCCTGCTTGCGGGCGGCGTCATCAAGTGCCGGCGGGCCGTCCCACTCGGTGATCTCGCCGCCGAAGTGCACGGGGTAGTCGGTGGTGTCGAAGCGGGTGACGGGGCGGATGCCGCTGGTGCCTTCGAGTAGGAGCTTCCAGACGGCATCGACGTCGTGCCCAAGGCTGGTGACCCAGCCCAGACCGGTGATGACGGCGCGGCGTTGATTCATGAGCGGGTGTGAAACGACGGACAGAGACGGCCGGGATCGGCCCGTAGGCGGCGGTTCGGCGGCCACGCCGTACCGGCCGTCCTACTTGTCCATGTTTTCCTTGATGAACTCGACGGCCTGCCCGACGGTCTGGATCTTCTCGGCCTCTTCGTCGGGGATCGACGTCTCGAACTCGTCCTCGAACTCCATCACCAGCTCGACGGTGTCGAGGCTATCGGCGTTGAGATCGTTGACGAAGTTGGTCTCCATCGTGATCTCGGACTTTTCGACGCCCATCTGCTCGGCGACGATGGCGGTCACTTTCTCTTTGATTTCGGCTTCGTCCATGTTCGGCTCCTTGTTTATCCCGTGTAAGAGGGTCTGCCGG
>JBCCOP010000080.1:0-11846 GCA_039025315.1 Planctomycetota bacterium
CCGGGCGTCGATGAACCCGTCGAACCGCGACAGCAGCACCGGCTCCGCGGCCGGGCTGCCCTGCGCGGCGAGGCTGGCGTACACCAGCTCCCAGCCCGGCTCGTGCTCCGCGGAGTACTCCACCAACCCCCGGATCACGTCGCGCAGCTGCGGCAAATACGGGTCGAAAAGCACCGCGATCCGTGGGCGTTTTTTCGGCAAAACGACAACTAGAGTCAATTAAATGACAAACGTTGTCAATCATCGGCCTTACCCCTGTTCTACTTTTGTCGCGTCTTCCCGTCCCACGTCCGGAACTCGGCTCAACTCACCTAGGAGAAACCCCATGCGACTTGCCAAGACTCTGACCGCGTTCGCGTTGCCTGCCCTGCTCTGTCCCGTCGCGGCGACCGCCGGCCCGATCCTGCCCGACGACCCCACCGTGGCCGGCAGCCTCGCCCTCTGGGCCCGCCAGGCCGGCACCAACTTCAACGGCACCACCTGGGCCGACTCCAGCGGCAGCGGCAACGACCTGAACCTGCCCGTGACGACCTCGCCGCAGTTCACCAGCCCGACGGTGCCGATCGCGTCCGCCCCCACCATCACGGCCGGGGCGTACAACGGCCAGACGGTCAACGGCGTGCTCTTCCGCGACACGCAGAACGACCTGCTCGGCGCGGACCTGGGGCCCACCAACAACCTGACCGAGACGACTATTTTCGTCGTCTACTCCACGCCCGATTCGTCGTCGGGTACCCGTCCCGCCGGCATCGGCTCGCCGTCCGCGGGCACCGGCGACATCAACAACTTCCACATCGCCGCCGACGGGTCGCTGCGTTACGACAACGGCAACAACACCGGCGTCGATGACCCCGCCGGCCAGCTGCTGGTGCGGGCCGCTCGCTTCGACAACGGCATCGTGACCAACTGGCAGTTCACCGGGGGCACCCCGTCCATCACCATCGGCCCGGTCGACAACGGAGGCAGCGCGGGCAACATCCTCAGCAGCGACCAGTTCTTTCTCGGCGATATCCGGACGGGCAGCACCAGCAACGTTACGGGTGGCGGCACGGCGGGTGAGGTGTTCGTCTCTTCCGCCATCGCCTACACCGATGCGCTGACCAACGACCAGATAGTCGGAATTATCGAGTTCCTGGCCCTAACGCCCGAGGCCAACCCGGCGTTGATCCCCGAGCCCGGGTCGCTGCTGCTGGTCGCCGCCGGGTCCGGGGCGGTCTGCCTCCGCCGCCGCCGGGCCTCGTGAGGGCCAACGACCACCCGGCGTCACCGCGGGCGGCCCGGGTCGTTAGAGTGGCCGCCGTGAGCCGATTCGACCCCCGAGCGTTTGGTGCAGTCGGCGACGGCGAGACGGACGACACCCCGGCGTTTCAAGCCGCGATCGACGCCGCCGCCGCGGCGGGAGGCGGCGCGGTCTGCACGCCTCCGGGCGTGTACGTCACCGCGACGCTGCGGCTCCGCAGCGGGGTGATCCTCGAACTCGGGACCGGCGCGACCCTGAGGGCCCACCCCGACCCCGACGCCTACAGCGGCTGCCGGCCGCAGGGCAAGATGGGCGCGCGGTGGTATCGCGGCATGGTCGTCGCCGAGGACACGCAAGACGCCGGCGTCGTCGGCCCGGGCATGATCGACGGCCGGCACCTGTACGACCCGGCCGGCGAAGAGCGGCAGCGCGGCCCGCACACCGTCCTGGTCGCCCGGTCGACCGGCTTCCGGGTCCACGGGGTCCACCTCAAAGACTCGGCCAACTACGCGGTCATGATCGTCAACGGCGACGACACCGACGTCCACGGCGTGACGGTCACCGGTGGGTGGGACGGCGTCCACGCCCGCGGCAATCCGCAGCGGTCTTGCCAACGCCTGACCGTCACCGACTGCCGATTCTTCACCGGCGACGACGCGATCGCGGGCTGCTGGGTCGACGACCTGCTCGTGCGTAACTGCGTGCTCAACAGCTCCTGCAACGGGCTGCGCTGGATCGGCCCGGCCCGGCGGATGGTCGTCGATCAGTGCCTCATCAGCGGGCCCGGCCGCCACGCCCACCGGACCCAGGGCCGACAGAACACCCTCATCGGCGTCACGCTGCAGCCCAGCGCCTGGGAGCCGATGCCCGGCGACCTCGACGACGTGCGACTGACCAACCTCACCATGCACCGCGTGAAGTGTCCCCTGATGGTGGTCGCCCACCCGCCCAACCGCGTCGGCCGGATCGACGTCCGCCGGCTCACCGCGACCGGGGTGTACGGCCCGGCGTGCTCGTTCGAGAGCTGGTCCGAGGAGCCCGTCGGCCGCGTCACGATGAGCGACATCGACCTGGACTTCGAGCCCGACAGCCCGGACCGCGGCGACGCCGACGCCACCTGCGGCCCGCTCTCACCGGTCGCCCGCCCCCACGTCGGCAGCCGGCCACTGCCCGCCTGGGGGGTCTACGCCCACCGCGTCCAGTCACTGGACCTGCGTGACGTGCGACTGCACCACCCGCAACCGCCGGCGGACCCCGCGATCCGGGCCGACGGCGTCGACCGTCTCGATCTCGACGGTCTGCGGTTGCCCACGGGTCTAAGCCCGGGCGACGCGATCGAGCGGCGGGACGTTGCGGCCGGGCTGCTGACCGGAAGCCGCTGAAAGAGCCACCCCGCGCCGGTGAAACGCGGCGGCAGCGCGAATCTCGGGGTGGCTTCCGCCCAAAACTTCATCTTGTTTATTTATTGTTCTGTTCCGTCCGGCAGGATCTGACGGCCTTTTTTATTTCAATGTCCGTGGATCGACACGAATGATGGGATCTTAGCCCGGATATTTGTCCTTTACTTGTTCATCTTGTTTACTTAATGTATAATTTGGAACGTTGAGCATCACGTCGGTGGCTCATCCGTGTCTTGTCTTCGTGTTCTCGGATCTCTTCTTTCTCCTCGAAACGCGAGATTTCTTTATATGCGTCGATCCCAGCAAACCTCCCGAATCTTCGGCGTTGCGGTTAGTGCGCTGACGTGTCTCGTTCTCAGCTCCGCCTCGGCGGAAGTTCAGACGCTGATCCACGCGGGTCTGGGTGACGGCGGCGAAGCGTCGCTGGCATCGCCGCGGGCCGGGGGCGACGGCTGGACGCACTCGGGCCGGGTCGTGGTGGACGACCGGGCGGCCGAGGCGGCGACCCGGGCGACGGGCGGGAGGGCTTCGCTGTCGTTCAACGGCAACGAAGGGCTGCTGCTCAACCCCCTGCCCGCGACGCCCAAGACCAACTTCGGCCTCGAGGCCTGGGTCCGGCCCTCCGGCCGCGGCGGGGCGCGGACGATCCTCAACCTCGGCGGCGACGGCGGCGTTGGGATCGAGCAGTTCAAGGACGGCGTCTGGGGCGTGGTCTACGGCCGGGGCACGGTGGGCTTCCGCAAGCTGCCGGTCGACCGCTGGAGCCACGTCGCGCTGGTCGTCGACGGCAAGCGGACCACGCTCTACGTCAACGGCAACCCGGCCGGCTCGGCCGACCTCGTGCCCTGGGGCTACAAGCCGGCGACCGGGTTGAGCGTGGGCTACAAGGCCAAGAACAACACCAACCACTACGAGGGCCTGATCGACGAGGCTCGCGTGTTCACCTTCGCCCCCGGCGGCTTCTCGACCAACGACCTGCTGCTGCACCAAGACCGCGTGCTGGACGCGCTGCCGACGGTCGAGGCCAGCATCGTCTTCGGCCCGACGCCGCAGGAGAACGGCCTGACCTTCGACCGCGACGGCACCAAGCCCGTGACGCACAAGGGCAAGCCGGCGTGGTCGGCCCACCAGACCCGGATGCCCGGGATGCAGTGGATGCGGTCGTTCCGACTAACTTTCACCGACGAGCGGTTCCGCAACGGGTCGATGCCGGTGGTCGACCTCGAGATCGAGTTCGCGCTCGACACCTGGGGCGGCATGGAGGTCCACGGCGACACCGCGCGGGGCAGCAGCCGGATCGGCATGCAGTGGGGCGCGAGCCCGAACTGGAAGACCGCCCGGTTCCGCATCAACGACGCGCACTTCGGGGCCCGCGACCACGGCTCGCCCGGCAATCGGCTGAGCAGCGACGGGTACGACCTACGCCTCTACGCCCCCAACGCGCCGCTGATCGTGCGGTCGGTCAAGGTCCGCGGCTACCCGCTGACCGGCGACGACCTCGCCTGGCCCCGGCTGGTCAAGGTCGATCGGCCGAGCTCCACCGAGGGCCCGGTGCTGGCGTTCGAGGCGGCGGCGGGGCAGGGGCTGCGCTTCGGGGTCAACAACCTGGCCCGCGAGCCGCTGCCCGCGAACTACCGGATGCAGATCGTCGATAGCGACGACGCGGTGGTGGCCCAGCGGAGCGGCGAGATCGCCTTGGAGGGCGGCGGCGTGTCCGAGTTGGACGTGCCGTTCGACGCCGACGGCTGGGCGTTCGGGCCGTACCGCTACCGCTTCACGCTCGAACGTCCCGGCGGGGACCTGCCCATCGCCGACTACGAGGGCGGGCTGATCGTCCACGACGGCGCCGCGGTCGAACGCGCCCGCCCCGACGGGTTTCTCTACGGCGTGCAGCACACCAAGAACATCCACGGCGATATCGATCAGGCGTGGTTCAATCTCTTGGGCGTCGACTTCGTCCGCGGCCTGCCCGAGCGGGGCCGACGCACCCAGCTCGAGCTCTACGACAAGGCCATCCCCGTGCTCAGCGAGATGGGCATGTCCTGCATGGTCATGGTCGACCCGCCGAAGCCCGGCGACCCGCGGACCTACGTGCCCGAGGGCATGAACCCCAAGGTGCGGGACCGCCAGCTCCGCCGGCTCGAGACCTTCCTCGAGACGCTGGCCGCCAAGTACCGCGACGAGATCACGTACTACGAGCTGGGCAACGAGCCCGACCTCAAGTTCTTCTACCCCGGCCCCGTGGCGGAGTACGTCGACAGCTTCCGCCGCATGCGGGCCGCGATCAAACGCGGCAACCCCGACGCGGTTGTCATGACCGGCGGGCTGTGCTTCTTCCGCGAAGAGGGCGACACCCGGGCCCGCGAGATCATCCGCCGGCTCGGGCCCGACGGCGTCGACGCCTGGTCGTTCCACGCCCACGGCCCGGGCTACGAATCCGAAAAGGAGATGTACGAAAAGATCCGCCGGACCGTGATCGAAAACGCCCCCGGCGGCGAGGTCCTGCCCTTCGTCGAGACCGAGAGCGGCTTCTCCGCCGTCGGCGCGGCCCAGCTCCGCGAGCAGGCCCGCACCTGCATCGAAAAGTTCGTCTACGCCCAGAGCGTCGGCATCCCCGCGTTCGCCTGGTTCGCCACCCACTTCGAGGGCAACTCGACCTACACCTCCGTCGAGAGCCTGCGCGAGCCCCGGCCGGTCATGCTCGCGTTCCGCACCACCGTGCAGCGGCTCCGGCACTACGACTTCAAGCAGGAGATGGAGCTGGCCGACGGCCGGGTCCGCGGCTACCTCTTCGAGCGGTCCGACACCGGCGGCTCGGCCCTGGTCCTCTTCGCCACCGAGACCGGCGGCAGCGAGCCCGTGCGCCTGCAACTCGGCGAGCCGGGGGCGGACGTCACCGCCTACGACATGTGGAACAACCCCACGACGCTGACCGTCAGCGACCAAGGTGTCGTCGATCTCGTGGTGAACGAAGACACGACTTTCCTCGCTTGGCGGTCCGGCGACGCCGGCTCCGCCCCGCGGGAACAACCCCCGCTGATGCGCGTGATCGATAAGTTGGTGCTGCCGCACGTCGAGCACGAGCCGAAGGCGATGGTCGCGGTGTACAACGCGACGGGCCAACGGTCGCAGATGAGCGTGGACGGGCGGCTGATCGTCGGCGACCGCGTCACCGATGTCCCGCCACAGGCCGTGTCGGTCGGCCCCGGCGAGACCGGTCGGCTCGTGCTGTCGGTGCCCGAGATCACCGGGCCGGCGGCCGTGAACTGGCCGACCGTCTGGCGGGTGTTCGCCGACCGCTACAACCAGATCGACGCCCGCGGCCTCGACTTGGCCAAGTTCGAGACCATCCCGTCCCGGATCGGCGGCCTCGAGGGCCGGTGGGCCGAGCTCGACGAAGGCGGTCGGATCGACCTCGGCGCGATCGCGGGCGGGCACCAGGAGAAGGCCCCCGCTTTGCTCTTCGCCGAGGTCTGGTCGCCGACGGACCAGATGGTCCGCGTCGGGACTTCCGCCGACTGGTGGATGCAGTGGCTCGTGAACGGCCAACCGGTCTACGACACGCTCCAGGGCGGCAACAGCGGCGCGCAGACGATCACGGGCCACACCTTCGACGTGCCGCTGAAAGCGGGCGACAACCTCATCGCGGTGCGGGTACTCAGCGGCAGCGGCGCGTGGGCGTTCGTCACCGGCGGGCCCGAGGCCGTGGACGCGGCGACCCACGGCGACCGCGCCGCCCGACGGTTGGAGCTGACCCTGACGCAAGACGGCGGGGAGCTGGCTTCGCTCACCCTGCCGTTGCGGGAAACCGCGACGGCCACGCCGCTCGGGCCGCGCGGCATGCCCTCGGATATGACCGAGTGGTTCACCCGCCAACCGCTGGCGTACCTGGGCGAGGCGGACATGGTCAACCCCCACCTCGTCCAGCCCGACACGTCGAAGTGGTGGGCCGGGCCGCAGGACGCCTCGGCCCTGGCCTGGGCCCACACCACCGACGACCGCGATCTGGTGCTGATCGTCGCGGTCCGGGATGAGGACCACGTCGCCGGCCAGGACGCGGTCGAGCTCACGCTCACCCCCGCCGCCGCGGCCTACGCCGCGTCCTCCGGGGAAACCGCCGGCCCGGCCTGGTCGATGCGTTGGGACGACGTCACGTCGCAGCAGCCGCTCGAGCCCGGCGAGCGGTCGCTGACCTCGGTGGCCCGTGACGAGGCCGCCCAGACGACGTGGTACATCGCCCACGTGTCGCACGCCGAGCTGGGCCATGCCACGGCGGTCGACGTCGCGTTGACCGTGTTCGACGACGACGGCTGGGGCGCGAAGCAGCGGCTCGTGACCGACCGCCTCAACCAGCGGCCCTTGACGCTGCCCAACCCCCGCTGAACGACCGAGCCTATGCCCACCAAAGCCCAACCCGTGAAGCCGCCCGTGTTGACGCCCGCCGCCCCGGCGCAGGCGCGGACCATGGCGTTCATCCGCAAGCAGATCGACGGGCACGGCCTGCGCGAGGGCGACCCGCTACCCTCCGAAAACGCGATCAGCCGCGAGCTGTCGGTCTCCCGCGGCACGGTGCGGGCCGCCTTCGCGGTGCTCCAGGAGCAGGGCCTGATCGAGTCGGGCCAGGGCCGGGTCCGCCGCGTCGGGGCGATCGCCGGTGGGCCGTCGGTCAACAGCCTGATGCGTAAGACCGTGATCGTTGCCTCGGCGGTGATCGACCCGACGCGTTACCTGCACCGCGGCTGGGACACCCACACGCAGAACGTCTTCAGCACGGCCCTGCGGGCCAAGGGTCACCACGTCCTGAACCTCAGCCCGTCGAATCTCTCCGAAGCGGGCGGCCCGGAAGAGCTGCTCGACAGCCGGCCCGGCGGGCTGGTGCTCTGCCCCTCGGTGTCGGGCACCCCCGAGGGTAAGCGGCTGGCGGCGGCGGCCCGCCACCGCGGCGTCCGCGTCGTCGCGGAGAGCGACGACCCGGCCTACGCCGGCTGCGACCGCGTGGTGCCCGACCACGCCGCCGGCAGCCAGGCGCTGGTCCGTTGGCTCGCCGACCGCGGCCGACGCAACATCCTGCCGCTGTTTCCCGCCGACCTCGACGCGTGGTGGGTCGCCGCCCGCCTCGAGGGCTACGCCCGCGGCGTCGCCGAGGCCGGCCTCGCCCCCATCGGCGCCGAACGCGTCCCCGAGCTCGCCGAGCTCGACCGCCTCGAACCGGCCGCCCTCGACCATCAGACCCGCGTCCTGATGGGCTACCTCTACCCCCACGTCCACGGCGACCGCCCCGTTGACGCCGTCATGGCCGCCTCGGACCGGCAGGTCCCTTACCTCGCCTACGCCCTGCAACGCATGGGCGTCCGCGTCAACGAAGACGTCGATCTCGTCGGCTACGACGCGGTCTGGCCCGACGTCCACGAACGCACCCTCTCCGACCACGGCCCGCTCGCCACCGTCGACAAACAGAACCAACGCGTCGGCCAGACCATCGCCGACGTCTTGACCCAGCCGCCCGTCCCGCGCGGCGAGCCGTCGGTCCGGCGTATCGACCCTTGTCTCATCTCACTGACCTAAGCCACTTCGGAATGTCACCCGGGGCGACCCCTCGATCCACCCGCCCCTTCGAACCAGACCCCCGTTTCTCACGCCAGCCGGAGAGCCCCATGAGAGTCACTCGCCCCCCGATCCACCGCCGTCCCGCCGCGTTCACCCTGATCGAGCTGCTCGTGGTCATCAGCATCATCGCGCTGCTGATCGCGTTGCTGCTGCCCGCGTTGTCGGCCGCCCGCGACGTGGCCCGCGACGCGGTGTGCAAGTCCAACGGCCGGCAGCAGGCCATCGCCATCCAGGCCGCCGCCGCCGACAACAAGGGTGTCCCGCCCTACGGCTACCTCGACCGCAACTCGGTCAGCGGTTTCAAGTTCCGCGACAACGCCTACCCCGAACTGTTCAACGGCGGGTATCTGAATTTCGGGCTCGACGATTTCACCAACGAGTCCGGCACCACCGACTACAACAGCCTGCGCTTCAACGCCGTGATGTCCTGCCCCAGCGAAGACGACTTCGTCGCCGGCGCGACGCAAATCGATATCCAAGCGAGCGACTTTAATGGCAACCCGATCGTCGCCCGCATCGCCGTCGCCGCTGGGGCGAACCGCTGGGCCGCGGACCCGACGGCGGTCGTCGGCGAGCAGCCGTTCTTCTCGCAGTACACCTTCAACGCCGCCTGGGGCTACCACGTCCCGACCAACAACCTGTTGGGCCGGCTCGCACTGGAGACCGACTTCAATCCGGGTGCCAACGTCAGCGGCGTCAACCTCGAGAGCCCGCCGTGGTCGACGTCGGTCCGGCCTTCGTTCGACAACGCGCCCTCGCCGTCCGAGCTGTTCCTGGTCGGCGACGGCTGGAACGACTACGGCCTGCTGCGACCCGTCTTCCGTCACGGCGACCTCAACGCCAACGTGACCTACCTCGACGGCCACTCCGCCGCGGTCTCCGCCGAAGACCTGACTTACCGCAACGTCAGCGGCGTCACGATGGTCGACGGCCCGATGATCTGGAAAGCCCCCCGTGCGCCCGGCCCGCTCTGACCGACCCCAAGCACCGGTCGGACCCACCAAGACCCGCCCAGGTCTTGACGAACCGAAAACGCAACTGATTCTTGCGGGTCCGCGTCGCGACGACAGGGCCGCAGGTTCCCACTTGGACGCTCTACGCTTCCGGCAAGGCGGTCTGGTATCCGGAGTTGAGCAAATTTTTGCTCCGCAGATTATGATAAGCCGGTCAAACGGCTATCTGTCTGTCACCGAACGGTAACCAAGTCATGCCTAATGCAACGACCGCCCCGCGTTCGGCGGCCCGCGTGGCGGAGATGCTCGATCACGCCATCCTCCACCCTACGGTCGGTTCCGCGGCGATGCGGCGGGAGATCGAGGCGCTGCGGCACTGGCCGATCGCGTCGTTCTGCGTCAAGCCGTCGCACGTCGCCGAGGCGGTGGGGCTGGTCGAGGGGTCGGTACCCGCGATCGGTACGGTCATCGGTTTCCCGCACGGCACGACCACGGCGGCGGTGAAGGCGGCCGAAGCCCGCGAAGCGCTGGCGTCCGGGGCGGCCGAGATCGACATGGTCGTCAACGTCGGGGCGGTGTTGGGCGGGGAGTGGGACACGGTGCGGGCCGACATCGCTGCGGTGCTCGGGGCGTGTCGGGGGGACGGCGGCTTGCTGAAGGTGATCTTCGAGACCGACTACGTCACCGAAGACGCCGACAAACGCCGGCTTTGCGAGCTCTGCGGCGAGTTGGGCGTCGATTTCGTCAAGACCTCGACCGGCTTCGGCTACGTCAAACGCCCC
Source organism: Planctomycetota bacterium (assembly GCA_039025315.1). Taxonomy (GTDB): domain Bacteria; phylum Planctomycetota; class Phycisphaerae; order Phycisphaerales; family Phycisphaeraceae; genus Algisphaera. The sequence continues at coordinate 9,983 of JBCCOP010000080.1, forward strand.
GACGGGACGGTGGGGTACACCGGTGCGACCGCGGCCGACGTGACGCTGATGCGGCAGGCCAGCCCGCCGTCGGTGGGGGTCAAGCCCTCCGGCGGGGTGCGGACGCTGGACCACGTCCTGGCCTTTGCGGCCCTGGGCGCCACCCGCATGGGCACCACCAGCACGCCGGCGATCATGGACGCCGCGATCGACCGCTTCGGCCCGGGAGGACTCGATGCCTCAGCCCACAAGCCCGCCGCAACCGCCCCGGGTGGTGGTGGTGGGCAGCACGAATACTGACTTCATCGTCGCCCTGCCCCGGCTGCCGGGCGTGGGCGAGACCGTCACCGACGGGACCTTCACGCAGACCTTCGGCGGTAAGGGCGCGAACCAGGCCGTCGCCGCGGCCCGCGCCGGGGCTGAGGTCACGTTCGTGGCCTGCGTCGGGCACGACGGCTTCGGCGGGCAGATGCTCGACAACTTCCAAGCCGACGGCATCTGCACCGCTCATGTCACCCGGGCCCAGGGCGTCGCCTCGGGCACGGCCCTGGTCATGTTTGATCAATCGGGGCGCAACTACCTGGCCGTCGCGCCCGGGGCGAACTTCAAACTCACGGCAGAGGATGTCGCCGCGGGCGAGCCGGCGATCGCGGCCGCGGCGGCGGTCGTGCTGCAGATGGAGGTCCCGAACGACGCCAACCGGCGGGCGCTTGAGATCGCCAAGCGGCACGGCGTCTCGGTGCTGCTGAACTACGCCCCGGCGGTGGGCGACCCGCTGGGGCTGACCCGCGAGGCGGACGTGCTGGTGGTTAACGAGGTCGAAGCGGCGGCGCTGCTCGGGGGCGGAGCGGTCGGGCCGGGCGAGGCATCAGACGCAGCGGAGGCGTTGCGGGACCGGGGCCCGGGTTGGGCGATCGTGACGCTGGGGGAAGCGGGTTACGCGGCGGCCGGGCCGGGCGGGGCGTCGCTGCGTGAGGACGGGCTGACGGTGGACGCGGTGGACACCACGGCGGCGGGGGACACGTTTTGCGGGACGCTGGCGGCACGGCTGGCGGGGGGCGAAGCGATGGACGGTGCGCTGCGTTACGCGAATGTGGCCGGGGCGTTGGCCACGACCGTCGCGGGGGCCCAGCCCTCGATCCCGCGGGCCGCGGACATCGCCCGCCGGCTGACGGACGCGGTGTCGTGAACGGTGACGAGGCGATCATGCCGACGCGGGTCACGGGCCTGCTCACCAGCCAGGTCGGCTACGAGCGTGACGGCCCGAAGCGGGCGCTGCGGCGGTCGACCTCGCGGGATGCACCGTTCGACGACGCGGCCTGGCAGATTCACGGTGAAGCAGCCGGGTCGGGTGGGGCGGCGGTGGCCGAGGGCCGGCTGCGGTACTGGGGCGAATGCTGGGGCAGCCACTGGTGGGTTGCGGAGTTCGACGCGGTGACGGAAGCGGGGGGTTTCCGCCTGACGGTTGACGGCGAGCCGGCGAGCGATGTCTTCGATATCGGGAGCGATCTGCTGTGGCAGCGTTGTTTCCGTTGGACGGCGTTGAGCCAGCTCGAACGCCGACGCGGGCTGACCGAACGCAAGCTGGGGTGGATGGATGCGGGCGGCACGTGGACCGAGTCGAATTCGCAGAGCGTGACCGTCATCGCCCTGCTGGAGCTGCTCGAAGATGCGCCCGACGGCTTCGACGACGACACCCGCCGCCGCCTGGGCGAGCAGGTCGACAACGGGCTGGGCTACCTTGCGCTGTGCCAGGACACGGCCGCGGAGCGGGGCGAGGGCGACGGGGCGTTGTGCCACATGGTCACGCGGAAGATGCCGGACTATGTCGATCGCTGCATCGCGCCGGACGCGGCGAAGGCGGCGGTGGCCTGGGCGATGGCCG
>JBCCOP010000081.1:0-11792 GCA_039025315.1 Planctomycetota bacterium
GAACACCGACGTCATCAGGTTGTACTCGTACACCCCCGTCGGGAAGTCTTCCATCAGGTTCAGCTTCAGCACGCCGTAGGTCTCGTCGCCCACCGCGTCGGCCTTGACCCGCTGCTCGCCGTTGAACGGCTCGGTCACCGTCACCGCCACGGCCGTGCCCTGCCGCAATTCCCCGTACCGCGGATACGTCAGCCGGTACGACGCCATCTCCGCTTGCCCGTCGTACCACACCGCGCCGAAGTCCCCGCCATACGCGGGCGGCGTCCACGGCCGATCGCCCGCCGCATCCGTCCCCGTGACCGACCCGCCGCCCCCCGTCGCCGCCAGACCCAAGCCCAGCCCGACCCCGGCCACCACAACCAGCATCCACCAGCGTTGCATCGTTGCTTTTCCTTAATCCGTGTTTCCGCTTCATCCCAAACCGGTCGAGGACCCTAGCCCCCGAAAATCAGCCACGCCCCGATCCCGAAAATAATCAGGTCCGCCCACACATGACTCACGTAACAGGCGTAAATATTCCGGTACTTCATGTACAGCAGCGACCACGTCAGCCCCCCGATGAACACCCCCGCCGACGCCAGCGCCGTCGTCCGGGCGTCGAAATAGACCGAAAGGGCGACGATGTGGTGGGCCGTGAACAACACCGCCGACCCGAACGCCGCGGCGACGTCCGCCCCCCGGAAACCGCCGATCACTTCGCGCAGCCGCTCGAACACCCACCACCGCCAGAAGTACTCCTCCAGCATCGAGTTGATCGTGCACCAGTACAGCGTCCCGAGCGCGAAGGTCCACCACCGGTCCAGCCCCATCTGCCCCACCTTCTCCAGCATCGGCCCGGTGTCGATCCAGCTCCGCCCCACCGTCAGGTACGCCGCCCCGATCACCAGCACGATCAGCATCCCCGTCACGTGCGCCGCCACCATCCCCCGCCCCCCCGGAAAATTTTCCCACCGCGGGATGCGGGGCCGGGCCCGCCCGACCTTGATCAGCCACACCACCGGCGCAAGAAACAGCAGCACCTTCGCGACCGCGAAGCCCACCTTCGCCCACGCCGCGTCCGGGAACCACACCATCGCCGTCGTCGTCCCGACCAGCTGGATCGGAGCGACGACGAGCAACGCGATCAGGGCCAGCTTTCGTCGTGACATAAGTGCTAACCGCCAAGGACGCCAAGAGCGCCAATAAAGACAAAACAATCTGAAGCGTAGCGGGCGGATTCATCCGCCCGTTTTATTCCCGCATTCCCGGCCTTCCTTGGCGTCCTCCGCGTCCTTGGCGGTTAAACCCGCTCGGCCAAAAACGCCTCGACCTGCCCGATATTGACCCGCTCCTGCGCCTGCGTGTCGCGGTGCCGGACCGTCACCGAGTCGTCCGCCGCCGTCTCGCCGTCGACCGTGAAGCAGTACGGCGTGCCGATCTCGTCCATCCGCGCGTAACGCTTCCCGATCGACTGCTTCGCGTCGTACTCGCAGGCGTACGCCTCCCGCAGCCGCAGGTACAGCGACATCGCCTTCTCCGGCATCCCGTCCTTGTTCACCAGCGGGAACACCCCCGCCTTCACCGGAGCGAACTTCGGCTTGAACTTCATGAACACCTTCGACGGCCGAGACTCGTCCGGTGTATACGCCTCGCACAGAAGCACCAGCACCGCCCGCGTCAACCCGCTCGCCGGCTCGATCACGTTCGGGATGTACTTGCTCACCGCGTCGATCTCTTCCTTGCTCTTGCCCTCTTCCTTGGCCTTGAGCTGCCGCGGCTGATCGAAGTACTCCATCTTCGTCCGCGAGTGCTCCTGGTGCTGCGTGAGGTCGAAGCACCCGCGGTGGGCCACGCCCTCGAGCTCGCCGTAGCCGGGGGCGGTGAACGGGTACTTGTATTCGACGTCGACGCAAGCGTTGGAATAGTGGGCTAACTCGTCCTCGTCGTGGTCGCGGAAGATGAGATTGGACTCTTCGATCCCCAGCGTCTTCCACCACCGCATGCGTTCTTGTTTCCAGAACTCGTACCAGTCGAGCGCTTCGTCGGGCGCACAGAACCACTCCATCTCCATCTGCTCAAACTCCCGCGAACGGAAGATGAAATTGCGGGGGGTGACTTCGTTGCGGAACGACTTGCCGATCTGCGCAATGCCGAACGGCATCTTGACCCGCATCGTGTCGACGACGTTTTTGTAATTGAGGAAGATGCCTTGGGCCGTTTCGGGGCGGAGGTACGCTTTGTTGTCGTCGGACTTGATCGCCCCGACGGTGGTGTCGAACATCAGGTTGAACTCGCGCGGCTCGGTGAGGGTGCCGGCCTTATCGGTATCGGGCCCGACAATCGAGGCGTATTCCGAAAGATCGAGTTCGGTAAGAAGTCTGCGTTGGCCATCGTCGAGAGCGACGCCGGCTTTGTTGAGCTTCTTGGCGATGGCGTCGGGCTGGTTCTCCATGAAGGCCCACTTGCCCTTGCCGTCAACGATCAAGACTTCGACCTGGTCGGCCCGGTATCTCTTTTTGGTATCGGTGCAGTCCACCATCGGGTCGCTGAACCCGCCGACGTGGCCGGAGGCCTCCCAGGTTTTGGGGTTCTGGATGATGGCGGAGTCGAGGCCGACGATGGTGACGGGTTCGCCGTCGGGGCCGAGGGGGGGGCAATCGACCATGCAGCGCCACCAGTGATCGCGGATGTTGTTTTTGAGGGCGGTGCCGAGCGGGCCGTAGTCCCAGAAGCCGTTGAGGCCGCCGTAGATCTCGGAGGCGGGGTAGACGAAGCCGCGGCGCTTGCACAGCGCGACGAGGTCGGTCATGGATTTGGTGGCGGGGTCAACGGGTTCGGTGACGGACATCGGTCGGCCTCGGCGGGTCGGGGGCGGCGAAAAGTCAGCGAGTTTAGCAGGCCCCCACGACGCACGGAGCACAGGTCGCTCGTCACCCTCCCCCGGCCCCTCCCTGAGGGAGGGGGGCAGGAGCTTGATGATTGTCGTCGTCGTAGCGGCCGTGGAGGCGGGCGGGGTCGAGGCCGAGGCGGTGGGCGGCGAGCAGCGCGGTGTCGAGCAGGAGTTGGCGGATCACGCCGTGGCGGAGGAAGCGGCGGGGGCTGGTGCCGAGGCGGTCGGGCAGGAGGCGGACCCGGCCGTGCTTGTGCAGGCGGCGGCAGAGGGTGGCGTCTTCCATGAGCGGCACTTGCGGGACCCCGCCCGCCGCGGCGAGGGCGTCGGGGCGGACGAAGAGGCCCTGGTCGCCGAGGTACACGCCGGTGAGGGCCATGCGGGTGCGGTTGCAGAACGTGACGAACCGCAGCAGCCGGCGATTCAACCAGCCCGGCGGGCGGTCGAGCGGGGGTGACGCGAAGTAGAACCGCTGCGTGAACGCCCCGGCGACGACGGCCGGGTCGGCGAGGGCCGACGCGATCGCGTCGCGCCAGCCGGGCGGGGCCAGCGAGTCGGCGTGCAGCAGCCAAAGGGCGTCGGGCTTGGCTTGTGAACCGGATAAGCACGCCTCGACCCCGGCCCGCAGCGACGCGGCCCGGCTATCGAGATGGGCGGCGGTCACGACCTCGGCCCCGGCGTCGCGGGCCAGCGCGGCCGTGGCATCCGCCGAGCCGCAGTCCGCCACGACGACCCGGTCGGGGCCCTCCGCCGCCAACGACCGCAGCAACGCCGGCAGGTGCTCCGCCTCGTTCAGCGTCGGGATGACCACCGCGATCCGCACTGCGGGATCGTACGCCGGCGCATCATTCCGCGAGATTAATCGTCCAGTCGTACCCCATGAACCGCACCCGGTTTTCTTCAAAAGCCGCGAGCGCGACCGCCTTCCGGGGGTCGTCGTCGTCGAGGTAGGTGCGGATGACTTCGGGCAGCCCGCCGGTGGGCCGGAAGTCGTCGCGGTACCAGCCGAAGATCGCCGAGAGGCGGACGCTGCCGTCGTCATCGACGCGTAGCCCGTCCTCGGCCGGGTCGTGGAGCCAGGCGTGCATGACCGCGTCGAGCTGCTCGCCCAGCCGGTCGCCGTCGAACGGCTCGTGCCACAGCGGCGGGCAGTCGACCGCGCCGCAGACCAGCGCGGCGTGGATGAGCGGTTCCTGGTACCGCGGCCGGATCAGCCGCTGCTCTAAAAAGTCCAGCGACATGGTGCGGTTATCGACCCGCCACTGGTTGACGGTGAACCAGGTGAGCCAGGAGACCTTCTCGTCGCCGTCGGCCTCGCGGGCCCCGTTGTCCAGCCACAGCCGCAGCATCAGCGCGTTGTAGGCGTTGAGGTAGTACGCCAGCTCGTGGTCGCGGGTCGGGAACAGTTCCGGGGTGGACTCGGGCCCGAAGCGGGCGACGGCGTCCAGGTAGACGTCGAGCCGGCCGTCGGGGTCGTCGAGCGTGTCGGGGCGGTCGGCGATCGCGGCGTAGTCCACGTTCCCGCCGCGGACCGCCGCGTCGAGCACGGCGGCGTAGGGCGCGGCGTCGTACGTGGACAGCCGCGCCTCGGCGGGCAGGTCGGGGGCGGACGCGCAGCCGAAGAAGCCGGTGCAGAACAGAGCGATCGTGAGGAGCGACAGGGGGCGGGTTGTGTTCATCGGCGTTTCGGGGATCGGGGGTCGGGGATCAGGTCGCTTCATCTCAACCGCGGGACCCGCCGGGTTCTTCCCGTGATCCGAACGGCAACGGCCGAGATTTTCAAGGAGGCGTGATGAGCGACACGTCGACACGGATCGGCCGGTGGTCCGAGCCGAGGCCCGGTGGGCCGACGGCGAAGTGCTCCACCCGCAGCGGCGGGCCGACCCAGGCGTGATCCAGCGGGATCATGCCGGTGAACCCGAGGTGGTCGGGCCAGGTGCCCACCCAGCCGAAGCCGCCGGCCGCGTCGCGCAGATCCGTCTCCCGGGCCAGCCGGCGCAGCGGCGCGGCGAACCGGGTCGCGTTGAGGTCGCCCACCACGACCACCGGCTCGGGCGACGCCGCGGCCCGTTGGCCGAGCTCCGCGATCTGCCGGTCCCGCGTCGTGGCGTACGCCCCGCTGACCGGCGGCAGCGTGTGCCCGGCGATCACCCGCACCGCCCCGCCCCCGCGCATGGCGACCACCGCCTCGACCCGCGGCACGCCGCCGACGTCGAGCGTCCAGTCCACCCCGCTCACCCCCACCCCGTCCCGGACGTACACCGCCAGCCCGAAGTTATCCTGCCGCACCGTCGGCGTGGCCAGCCGGCGGTAGCCGGTGAGCTGTCGGTCCATGACCAGCACCCACGCCGCGTCCACCTCCTGCAAGGCCAACACGTCCGCCGCCTCGCCGACCAGCCAACCGGCCGCCGCGGCGTAGTCGCGGTTGTCCGTGAACACGTTCCACGCCACCACGCTCAACCCGCCCCCCCGGAGACCAGTGGTCACTTCCGGGGTTACTTCCGGGGGGGGCCACCAGAACGGCAGCAGCACCGACACGTTCATCACCCACACGACCCCGCACACCCCCAGCCCCGCCCACCGCCGCCGCCACGCGAAGACCAACATCGCCGGCAGCAGCAGACCCGCGTACTGCAGGCGGAAGTGCGACAACAGGTCCAGCCGCCAAGAAAACTCACCCAGCCAGCCCGCGACCGACGCCGCCGCCACCCCCCCGCCGACCAGCCACGCCGCCGACACGGCAGCCCGGACCCAACGGCTCTTTGCGTGCTTCGGGATCGCCGCGTCCGACATGGGGCGTCATGGTAAGCCCCGGGCCGACCCGCGACCGGCTGGCTTCATCCCGTCCCGCTACGCTGCCGCCATGGCGTACCGCCGGATCGACCTAACCCTGCCCGACGACGACCGCGACCCCGTCGAACTCTGCGAAGACTTCGACCTGATCGACCACCACCGCTGGCCGGCCGACCCCAACGACGAGCACGGCCCCCGGCGGGTCACCCTCCTGGTCCGCGAGGACGCGGCCGAGCCCGTCGTCGCCAAGCTCCAGGAGCTCTACGGCGACAGCGACGTCTTCCGGGCCGCGGTGATCCAGCTCGCCGCCATCGCCCCCGTGCCTGACGAGCCGGAAGCGGACGAGAAAAACGACGCAGGGGACGACGAAGACCAGAAGAAACTCAAACAGGCCCGCGGACGCATCAGCAAGGATGAGCTGCTCAACGACCTGCGGGCGGGCACCCGGGTCTCGACGACCTACCTCGTGACCGTGCTGCTGTCGTCGATCATCGCGGCGGTCGGGCTGGTGCGCGACAACCCGGCCGTGGTGATCGGGGCGATGGTGATCGCGCCGCTGCTGCTGCCGAACATGTCGCTGGCGCTGGGCACGACGCTGGGCGACTTCCGGATGATGGCCCGCTCGCTCGGCGCCAACGCCGCGGGGCTGGGCGTGTGCCTCGCCTTCGCGGTCGCGGTCGGGTGGTTGGTGGACTTCGACCCGTCGGTGAAGGAGATCGCGTCGCGGACCGAGGCGACGTACTCGGACGCGGCGCTGGCGTTGGCGGCCGGCGCGGCCGGGGCCGTGGCGGTGACCTCGGGCGTGGCGGCGAACCTGATCGGGGTGATGGTCGCCGTCGCGCTGCTGCCGCCGCTGGTGGCGCTGGGGCTGCTGCTGGGGGCCGGGCGGTTCGAACTGGCGGACAACACCGCCCTGCTGGTGGCGATCAACCTCACCTGCGTCAACCTCGCCGCGGTCGCCACCTTCCTCTGCCGCGGCGTCCGGCCGGCGACGTTCTACGAGGCCGAACGGGCGCGCAAAGCGACCTACGGCGCGCTCACGCTCTGGGTGTTGGCGGTGGGTGTCACGCTGCTGCTGATCTGGCTCGTCGGCGGGCAGACGGATCGGTAGGCCGCGCGGGACCGGCCTACAGCAGCAGCTCGCTGCCCGGCTCGACCGACCCCGGAAGCTCGATCTCCGCCAGGTCGCCCGGCACGATCGCCGTGGTCTGCCTGATCTCGATGGTGGCGTCCACGCTGCCCAGCCCCTCGCCGTTGCGCGGGACCGAGACGCCGTGGGCCTCGAGCCAACGCGCCGCCCGCTCGGTCTGGATCTGCTTGCTCGACGCCGGGCTGTCGGTCTCGACTTTGCCCGAACCTTCCGCGGCGTCGGCGTTCTTGATCGGCGCGAACTCGTCGATCCGGTCGGTCTCGTACACGATCGACGCCGCGCACATCGGCAGCGCGTCGAACACAAAGGTTTCGAGCTTCACCGCGTTCGGCTCCCCCGGAACGACCGTCTGCTCGCTCGCGGGGTCCCAACAGCCGACCTTCTTCTCCGCCCGGTTGAACGGCAAGCTGAACCCTTGCGGCGACGTGTTGAGCGACTCGACAAAATCGACCCGGATCGCGTGCAGCGCGATCGACCCGGCCCGAAATCTGAGATCGCCGGTGTCGGTGGTCTGCTCGGCCAACTCGTCCGGCAGGTTGGAGTATTCGATCACCGTCACCTTGCCGTCGACGACGCAGAAGTTGCCGAGCTTCTCCTTCGGGAAGCTCTTGGGCAGCATCTTGCTGGACATCTGGGCGTCGTCGAGGGCGTGGAGCCCAAGGAACCGCGGGTCGACCATGCGGACGATCGGGTTGTCGATCTGGGTGTAGCTGATCTGCTCGACGCCGCGCCGCCTCATGTCGGCGACCGCGCCGCTGGTCCACAGCGCCTTGAGCGACCCGCCGTGGCCGTTGGGCGATAGCGCGAGCGAACCGGGGTTTTCGAGCAGGACCTTGTGCGTCCGCATATCGATCGCGGGCATCATCGCCTGCGGGAACAGCATCACGTCGGCGGGGTCGATGCCGAAGTAGTCTTTTGCTTCGAAAAATTCTCGCGTCGCGGCGTCGTTGATCGGGCTGGTCATGACGTACCACGGCACCGACACGCCGTACTTCTCGCGGACCTTGAGCAGGTACTCCGCGAAGCAGCCGAACAGCTCCAGACCGCGGATCGGCGTGCCGGGGAAGGTGCCCTTTGGCCCGTCCCAGCCGAGCCGCGAGCCCTGGCCGCCGGCGACGGTAAACGCCGCGACCTTGCCGTCGCGGATCAGCTTCTCGCCCAGGGCGTCCGCCCGGTCGTAGCGGTCTTGCAACTCCGGCGTCGGCTTGTGCGGATACCACGGCGCGGGCTCGATGTTTTCGGGCAGCGAAAACTCGGGCTTCTGCTTGACGTGCGTCTCGATCAGCCGGGCGACCTCGGGCCAGTCGATGCCCTCGATCTGGCTGAGGATCTGGTTGCTACCGTCGTCGCACAAAACGTCGAAATAGTCCAAAACGTGCGACTGGCCCACGGCGTCGAGCGTGACGCGGGCGGCGGCGAGGCGTTCGTCGAGCGTGGCGGTCGTCATGGTCGGGGTCCGGTCCTTAGATAATTCAGACAAAAGAAATTCAGTCGTCAAAGATCGTCAGGTCCGGCAACGGTGTCGCCGGGTGGGCGGGCAGGTGCTGCAGCACGGCCCGGCCGACGAAGAACGGGCCGAGCGCTTCGAGGTACGTCGAGGTCTGCACCGTGCCGCGCATCGTCTGGACCAGCTGCGACAGCGGGGCGAGCCGGGGGCCCATGAGCCCGATGACGAAGTCGTTGTCGGCGGCGTCGAGGCCGTGGCAGGCGAGGCGGACGTCGCGGGCCGCGCCCGCCCGGCCGAAGGCGAAGCCGATGCTGCCGTGCTCCTTGAGAATCTCTTTCTGTTCGGCGTCGGGCAGGCGGGCGAACGCGCCGCGGCGCCGCAGCGGGTACCACACGGCCCAGGGCGTCGCCGGGTCGGTCGCGTGGCGGACCGGGCGGCGCAGCAGCGTCTCGTCGAGGTCGCGCTCGTAGCCGATGGTGTACGACCGGCCGGTCATGGTCAGGTTCGGCCGGGGCGTGAGGTCGCCGAGCGGGCCGGCCTGGACCATCGCGCGGGTGTGGGTGACGAAGTCGCCGGGGTCAGTCGAGAAGCTCAGCAGCGCGACGCCGAGCGGGTCGCCGAGGTCTTCGTAGAGCACGACGCCGGTGCGGGCGTGTTGTTTCAGGTGGCCGACCAGCGCGGCGGTGTCGCGGCAGCCGGTGTACGCCAATAGCTGCATGAACAGCCGGACGTCGGCCGACCGGCCGCCGGCACCCTTCTCGGCGAGGTCGAGTTGGTTTTCGATGGGCGGGTCCGGTACAGCGGGCATGGGCGAAGCATAAAGCCGGCGTGGTCCCCTTGCAGAAAGCCACGGAACGTTCACGGGTCGGGCGGCGTGTCGCCGGCGAGGTACCGCACCAGCGCGGTCGCGGCCGTGGCCGCCGTCTCGATCCGCAGCACGTGCGGAGCGATGCGCCAGGGCCGCCACCCCGCCGCCGCGGCAGCCGCCCGCTCGTCGTCGGTCCATCCCCCTTCGGGCCCGATCAGCAGCACAACGGACTCCCCCCGGAAGTTATTTAGACGTGGGTCGTCACCGCCGCCGATCGGGTCCAGGATTAATCGGGTCTCGGCGGGCTCCCGCAGCGCCGCGTCGAACCCGATCGCTCCGCCCACGTCCATCGCCCACGCCCGGCCCGACTGCTTCGCCGCGGCCAGCGCCGCCGCGGCGAGCCGCCGCCGCTTGTTCGCCCCCGGCTCGACCACCGACCGGGCCGAAGCCAGCGGCCGCCACGCGTCGGCCCCGAGCTGCGCGAGCTGATCGACCATCGCCTCGGCCCGGCCGCCCTTGGGCGTCGCCGCGAAGACCGTCAGCCGCGGCCGCGGCCGCGGCACCTCGCGCACCGACACGACCCGGCAGACCGCGCGTGGCGCGGCGTGGTCGGTCAGCTCGGCGACGGCGATCCGGCCGCGGCCGTCGAAGAGAGTCACCGCGTTGCCGGGTCCTAAACGCAACACTTTCCGGGCGTGCCGCGACTCGTCGGGGTCCAGGGTCACCGTTGCCGGTTCCGATAAGCCGGGGGCGGGCAGGTCGTCGCAGAAAAACCGTGCGGGCTCGGCCATGGCGGTTCCGAGTATGCCAGAGCCGCGGGCCCGCCGCCGGTCAATCCCGGCCCGGGGCTGGTCGATAACCCTACGAGGTCACGTCATTTTCGCGACCGCCGACCCCGTGTCCGTTATGGCCGACTCCACCCCCCCGCCGAACCAGGACCTCGAAGCGCAGCTCGACGCGCTGATGGCTCAGGCCGCCGACCCGCCGGCCGACCCGGAGGCGTCGGCTGCCGTGGCGGACCCCGACCCGCCGGCCGCGGCCGAAGGTAGCGACGCCACGCCCCACGACACACCGGGCGAAGACGAATTGGCGGCCCAGCTCGACGCGTTGATGGCCGACGCCGCCGCGCCGAGCGGAGACGCCGTGTCCGACGTCGAAGCCGCCCTCGGCGACGTGGAGGGGGCGTTCGAGGCGGTGCAGGACGTCGTCGATCAGCTCGATACGCCGGCCCCACCCGAACCCGAAGCGGTCGCCGACCCCGAGCCCGAGGACGGCGACCGGCTCGCGAACCAGCTGCAGGCTTTGCTGGACGAGGCCCGGCCCGCCGAAACCGCCGCGCCCGAAACCGCACCCGACCCCAACGACGCGGACGGCCCGCCGCTGATCGAGCAGCTCGACAGCCTGTTGGCGGACCACGCCGAAGACGCGTTGGCGGGCGACTTCGAGAGCGTCGAGTCGCTGCTCGGCGGCGACACCGAGCCGGATGATGCCCCCGAGGCGTCGCCCGCGGCCCCGCCGGAAGCGGCCGAATCCCAGGAAAACCCCGAAGACCCCGTCGCGGACCCGGCCGTCGAGGACGATGAGTTGGACGGCGGCTTCGCGTCGCCGGACGAGGTGCTCGGTACGGGCACGACGGAAACCGAGAACACCGAAGCGGCGCCCGAGCCGGCGGCCGAACCTAAGGCAGACGCCGGCGACGAGGCCGACGACGCGTTCGAAGGGCTCGACGAGATCGACGGGCTGTTCGAGGCCCCCGAAGCGATGACCGCGCGGCCCGCCCCCCCGACGCCCGCGGCCGAGGCGGAGCCCGACGACGCAGCCTTCGAGAGCGACGCCGACGAGCCGGGAAGCGGCTTGCCCTCGCTCGACGCCATGCTCGACGCCGACCCGCCCGATCCGGCCGCCGCGGACGGCGCCCCGTCGCCCCCGTCCGAGCCAAAGGCGACGGGTGCCGAGGCTTCGGACGGCTGGTCGGTCACGTTCGATCTCGCGGCGTTGCGGCGGGTGCTCGGGGCCGCGAAGCCCGCGGCGTTGTGCGTAATGGGCTGGGCGTTGTGGGTCTGCCTCCGGGTCAACGCCCCGCTCGGCAAGCTGCCCGAGGCGTGGCGCCAGGCCGTGGGCTGGGTGGCCTGGGCCGTGGCGGGGCCGGGCGTGCTGCTGATCCTGTACGGCCTGCTGACCTAGGCGTCCGGCGGGGCGTCGCCAGACTCAAAGAACCGCTGGAGGATCGCGGCCGCGGCGAGGGCGTCGCGGCGGGCCTTCTTCTGCCCGTGGGTCAGCCCGCTGCGCGCCATCCGCTCGTCCGCGTCGGCGGAGGTCAGCCGCTCGTCGGCCTCGAACACCGGCAACCCGAAGCGCTGCCGCAGCGTCTCGCCGAAGGCCCGGCTGACCCCCGCCGCCGGCCCCGCCGACCCGTCGGCCCCCAGCGGCACCCCGACCACCAACGCCCCCGGCTCGTGCTCCGCGATCACCCGCCCGATCTGCCGCAACCGCTCCTCGGCACCGCCGGTCCGGATCACCCCGACCGGCGACGCGATCCCGCTGCCGGCGTCGCCCACCGCGAGGCCGGTCCGCTTCGCACCAAAATCAATCGATAAGTAACGCAACGTTCTGGAGAAAGATTTTGGTTTGCGGTCGCCTGCGCGGCGGGCGGCAGGGGGCTTCCCCCTGCACCCCCAGACGAGTCGTTGTTCTTGCCTTCGGGGTGCAGGGGCAGAGCCCCTGC
>JBCCOP010000082.1:0-11732 GCA_039025315.1 Planctomycetota bacterium
CGAGATGGCGCGGTGGATGGGCGTCCCCGCGTCGGAGATGGCCACCGTCTTCCCCAACCTGCGGTACTTCCTCGACCCGGCCGACCCGGCGACGCACCTGGGCCTGCTCGCCTGAAGCGTGGCCCCGAAGCCACGGGGACGCGGCGGACGCCGGTACACTCGGGCCGTGGCCCAGCGGCGGTTCCATTACGAGCAGGCGTTCGAGCACTACCTGCGGGCCAACGGGATCGCCTACGTCGCCGTCGACGAGGCCAAGCGGGCGCTGCACGGCCGGGCCGGGGTCGCGGGGGCGAAGAAGCTCAAGAGCTTCGACTTCGTCGTCTACTCCGAGGCCGGGCCGAACCTGCTCATCGACGTCAAGGGCCGCAAGGTCCCGTCGCGTAAGACCTCTGGAAGCGGAACGAAAACTTCCGGGGGGTTGCAGAACTGGGTGACGCGGGACGACGTGGCCTGCCTGGAGACGTGGTCGGGGATCTTCGGCGACGGGTTCGAGCCGGCGTTCGCGTTCCTGTTCTGGTGCGACGCGCAGCCGCCGGACGCGTTGTTCCTGGAGGTGTTCGAGTTCGGCGCGCGTTGGTACGCCGTGCTGGCGGTGCGGCTGGCCGACTACCGACGCGACATGCGGCCCCGCTCGGCCAAGTGGGACACGGTCTGCCTCCCCGCGGCGGCGTTCGCCCGGCACCGCACGCCGCTCAAAGCGTTGCTCTAAAACCCGGCGCCGCTAACATCCCCCCCCGGAAGTTCCCCGGAAGTTTCAACCCCACGGCTCAACCGTACCCACCCCATGCCCACCGACGCCCCCGAGAAGCGGTCTTACAAGAAGACGCTGAACCTGCCGAAGACCGCCTTCCCGATGAAGGCCAACCTCGTGCAGAACGAGCCCGCGTCGCAGAAACGCTGGGAGAAGCTCGGGCTGTACGCCAAGCTGCGCGAACGCGCCGCCGAGCCCGGCGGCGCACCGGCTCCCGGGGGCGGGGCTTTTGTCTTCCATGACGGCCCGCCCTACGCCAACGGCGACATCCACCTCGGCCACCTGCTCAACAAAGTCCTCAAAGACCTGGTGGTCCGCAGCAAGACCATGCTCGGCCACGACTGCCCCTACACCCCCGGCTGGGACTGCCACGGCCTGCCGATCGAACACAAGGTCATGCAGGAGTTGCAGGGCGGCGGCGACGACCTGGACCCCATGACCGTCCGCAAGAAGTGCAAGGCCTACGCCGCGAAACACGTCAAAACCCAGTCCAAGCAGATGCAGCGGCTGCTCACGCTGGCGGACTACGACGACCCGTACCTGACGATGCTGCCGCGTTACGAGGCCGGCGTGCTCGAGGTCTTCGCCGGCATGATTGAGCGGGGACTCGTCTACCGCGACCTCAAGCCGGTGCACTGGTCGATCGACAACCAGACCGCGTTGGCCGAGGCGGAGTTGGAGTACTACGAGCGGGAAGACACGTCGGTCTACGTCGAGTTCGCCTGCCTCGGCGACGGGAACGCCGACCGGTCGCTGATGATCTGGACCACGACGCCCTGGACCCTGCCGGCCAACCTCGCGGTCGCGGTGAACGAGCGGTACGAGTACGGCCTCTACCCCGTTGGTAGCCGGCAGGTCGTCCTGGCGACGCAGCTCGCGCCGAAGGTGCTCGCCCTCGGCGGGATCGACGCGGCCGAGCCGACCGAGACCTTCCCGGGCCGGGACCTGCTCGGCATCGAGTACCGCCACCCGTTCGTCGACCGCGTCGGCAAGGTGGTGTCCGCCGAGTACGTCACGCTCGAAGACGGCACCGGGCTGGTCCACACCGCGCCAGGTCACGGGGCCGAGGACTACCAGACAGGCTTGCGGGAAGGCCTCGACGTCTACTGCCCGGTCCGCGGCGACGGGACGTACGACGACACCGTGCCCGATTGGCTCCGCGGCGAATCCATCTGGAAAGCCAACGACGCCGTCGTGGAACGGCTACGCGAGAGCGGCCACCTCTTCCACGCCGAGCGGTTCACCCACAGCTACCCGCACGACTGGCGCGGCAAAAAGCCGGTGATCTTCCGCGCGACCGAGCAGTGGTTCATCGGCGTCGACCGCCCGCTCACCCCCCCCCCACGCCGACGCTGAACGAAGTGAAGCGTCTGGTTTAACGTTGCGCGACCTCGCCCTGAAACAGACCGAATCCGACGTCGATTTCCTCCCCGCCTGGGGCCGCAACCGCATGCGCGGCATGCTCGAGTCCCGCCCCGACTGGTGCGTCAGCCGGCAGCGCGCGTGGGGCCTACCCATCCCCGCGTTCTTCCGGCCCGACGGCACCCCGCTGCTCAATGCCGACAGCGTCCGCGCCGTCGCCGAGGTCTTCGCCGACAAGGGCAGCGACGCGTGGTTCTACCTGCCCCCGGAAGACCTCCTGGCCGGCTACGACGAAGACGGCCTCGACAAGTCCACGCTGACCAAGGGCGGCGACACGTTCGATGTTTGGTTCGAGTCCGGCAGCTCCTGGCACGCCGTGATGCGCGGCGGCTGGAACGACCAACAGGCCGGCGATGGATACCCGATCGATCTCTACCTCGAAGGCTCCGACCAGCACCGCGGCTGGTTCCAGCACTCGCTGCTGCCCGCCCTCGCCGTCACGGGCCGCGCCCCCTTCCGGGCGATCCTCACCCACGGGTTCATGGTCGACAAAGACGGCAAGAAAATGTCGAAGTCCGGCGGCAACGCCCTAAAGATCGAGGAGCTGTTCAAGGACTACGGGGCCGACGTCTGCCGGTGGTGGGTCGCGTCGCTGAACCCCGACAACGACATCAAGGTCGACCCGAGTTTTTTCAAACTGGCCGGCGAGTCGTACCGCAAGGTCCGCAACACGTTGCGGTTCCTGCTGAGCAACCTCGACGACTTTACCCCCGGAAGTGACCAACGCCACACCTTCACCGAGGCCGACGCGACCAGCCCCGACGCCTGGGTCATGGGTGAGCTGGCCAAGCTCATGCGCGAGGTCCGTGACGCCTACGACGCCTACGCCTTCCGCCGGGCGACCGAGGCGATCTTCACGTTCTGCAACGACACGCTCAGCGCCGTCTACCTCGCCGCGATCAAGGACCGGCTGTACTGCGACGCCCCCGACAGCCCCCACCGGCGGCGGACCCAGACCGCCTGCTACAAGGTCGCCGCCGCGCTCTGCCGGCTGCTCGCGCCGGTCCTGCCGCACACCGCCGACGAGGCCTACCGTGCTCTGCCCGGCCACACCGACGACGGCTGCGTTCACCTCGAACTGCTGCCCGACCCCGAGCACCCGGCCGAGGTCCCGGTGTCGCCGCGCTGGGCCGAAGCCATGCGGCGGCGCGACGACTGGCTCAAGCTGATCGAAGACTTCCGGCAGCAGCACGGCGTCGACAACCCACTGGACCTCTCCGTGCTCGCGGCCGACGACTGGTCGGACTTCGACCCCGACGACCTCGCGGACCTCTGCGGCGTCAGCCGGTTCGTGTACGCCGCCCCGTCGGACCGGGTCGAAGACCTGTCCTACGAGCCGCGGTGCGAACGCTCCTGGAAGCGCGACGGCACGGTCAAGCCGCGTAGCGACGGCGGCTGGCTCAGCGACCGCGACGCCGCGGCGCTGGGGCTGGATTGATGCGGACGGGCGGACAAGTCCGCCCGCTACCCGTCATTCAGACCCGGCGACCCCCGCGTCGTCGATCGCGACCAGCACGTCGGGCTCGACCAGCCCCGCCCACGGGTCGTCGAGGTCGAACCGAAACACCTCGGCGTAGACGCGGCGGACCAGGGCTTCGTGGTCGTGGATCAGCGACGGCTCGGCAGTGAGGGTCTCCGCGATCTGCGGACGCAGCCGCTGGGTATTGACGCGGGTGTCTTCGCCGAGGGTCTGGCGGAGGCGTTGAACCTTAGCCGAGACATCGCCGCCCTCTTTGACGCGGAGCAGGCCAACGACGCGAGGGGACAGCGGCGGGGCCGAGAATAAGGCGGACCGGATCATGATTTTTTCCTGGCTGTCGTCGTCCCGGATGGTCCGGAACGCCGGCCCTTCGATGACGAGCTTACTGGTCGCCAGTCGCATCGCGGCCTCGGCGTCGTCTTCGACAGGTGGCGTCTGCCAGGGCGACCGGTCTTGCGCGATACGGGCGAAGCGTTCGGTGGGCGGACCGTTGGCGTCGGCGGCGTCGGTCAGCCAGGTGGCGAAGGTCGGCGCGTCGACGAGGCCGGGCATGACGTCGAGGACCGCCCCGTCGTCCGGGTCGATCACGAGGTGCAGGCTGTTGCCGGTGATCGTCCGCCGCAGCACCCGCCCGTCGCCGGCGTCGATTGTCATCACCGGCACGTCGCGGACGCTCTGCCAGTGCAGGACGTACCGCTGCCGCAGCACGGCGTTGACCGCCGGGTCGGGGTAGAGCAGCGTGCGGAAGAGCCGGCTGTTGGCGCAGCTCAGGTCTTCGTCCAGCCGGCCGAGCATCCGCAGCGACAGCACCGCCCGGCCGGCGGCACGGGCCTCGGCCATCGCGGCGTCGAGGTCGGTGTACCAGCCCAGGCCCGACGCCCAGCCGTCCTTCTGGCCCGTGGCGAGGTCGAGCCGGTCCCGGATCAGCGGCCAGGACCGCGGCAACTCCCCGTCCGCCAGCACCAACGCGACCGCGGGGCCGTGCTCCGCCCATAGCTCGTCCAGCGAAACCCCCGGGTCGGGCACCGGCTTTGCGATGGCCACGCCACACGACATCCATAAAGCAAAAGCAATAGCGACGGCGGATCGGGAAGACATCATGGCGGGTTCTCCGGGGTTGCTCCGACATCAGACGCACCGGGAGCCCGTCGGTTCCCCCGTCCGATCGCCCCGAGATCGATTTTTCGGAAAACCCACCTCCGGCTTCGCTCAAACGCGACCGGGGATCGACCGATATCGGCGTTACGTTCACGGTCGGGGGGGCCCGCCGCCGAGGTTCACGCATGTCGATCGAGTTCCGAGAAATCCGCCGGGAAGAACTGGGCGAGGCGCTGAGCTTCGTCGCCGCCCTGGGCGCGGCCGTCGAGCCGGACGGCGTCGAGCCGGGGCTCAGCCTGCTGGCCCGCAACGACGAACGCGTGACGCTCGGCTCGGCGCTGCACCAGGCCACCGCCGACGGCCGACGCCGCCTGCTGGTCCACCTCGACCCGCAGACCCACCCGGGGCTCGCGCGGCTGCTGATCGACCGGGCCCTGCGTAAGGCCGAAGCCGCCGGCGTCGCGACCGCCGAGGTCCAGATCGCCGAGACCGACACCGCCAGCCGCACCTGGGCCGACGCCGACTGGCTGTCGCGCCTCCGCCCCGCGTCGCCCCCCGCCGGGCCCCTGGCCGGCCCGATCGACCGTACCGCCGACGCCGCGTAACCCAACCCCGGCCCGCGGTGTCGCGTCCGCACCACACTTTGCCTCAACCCGGTCTCGATTCACGACGATAGCACGGGTGATGTCGCACCCACGCAACGTTCATAGCCCCGGCCCCGGCCTCGGTAGCGACGCCGACCGCGTCGCTCACGAGCTCAACAACCTGCTCGACGGCTCGCTCCGCAGCGTCCACTTCGCCCTGCGCCACCTCGACCAGCTCGACCTCGACGAGCCGACCCACACCGACCTCCGCGACCGCCTCGCCGCCGCCCGCCGCAGCATGCACCAGATGGCCGACGTCATCGAACGCCTCACCTCCGGAAGTCCCCCCGGAAGTCCTCACCCCGCTTCCGTCAGTCATCGAGCCGGCCGGAAAAGCCTCGACGCCAACCCCTTCGCCGACGGCCTGGCTTACGCCCACCCGACCCCCGCCGCCGAGCTGTTTACCGCCCGGGGCACCCTGCTCGACGCCCTGACCCACGCCGTCGCCGTCTACGGCCCGCGGATCGAACAGCTCGGCGTCGAGCTGACCACCCGCCTCGACCCCGCCGTCTGCGACGACCAGGCCGGGCCGGTCTACACCGTGCTCGCCAACGCGCTCAACAACGCGGTCCAGGCCATCGAGCGCGCCCCCGCTAACGCCGACCGGCCGCACCGCATCGCGCTGCACATCGCCGCGTATCCCGACAACGCCGACGCGATCGAGGTCCGGGTCGCCGACACCGGGCCCGGGCTCGACCCCCGCGTCCTCGACGCCCAAGGCCGGCTGCGCTACGGCGTCACCACCCGCCCCGGCGGCCACGGCATCGGGCTCGGCGTCTGCCGCCAGATCGCCGACGACCTCGGCGGTACCCTCACCCTCACCGACACGCCCGGGACGACTCCCGGCGCGACGCTCACGCTGCGCTACCCACGAAAGCCGGCCTCTCCCGAGGTGGGGGTCCGGCTTGCCGGCTGAGCCGACCCGCATCCTCGTCGTCGACGACGACCCCGTCGTCGCCGACAGCCTCGCCGACCTGCTGCGCACCCGCGGCCACGCCGCCGCCACCGCGCACGACGGCGCCGAGGCCCTCGCCCTGCTCGACGAAGTGCAGCAGAAGTTCGACCTGCTCATCACCGACCTCAACCTGCCGCGTACCGGCGGGCTCGAGCTGCTCGAGACCCTGCGCGACCGCCACCGCGACGTCGTGCCGATCGTCGTCACCGGCTTCGGCAAGATCGACGCCGCGGTCCGCTGCGTGAAGCTCGGCGCGGCCGACTACCTCACCAAGCCCGTCGTCGATGAAGAACTCCTGCTGGCCGTCGAGAAGGCGGCGCACCGTCAGGCCCTGCTCGCCGAGAACGACGAACTCAAGCGGCAGCTCGACGGGCGGTTCGGGCTGGGCCGACTCGTCGGCGACGACCCGGCGATGCAGCGGGTCTACGACCTGGTCGAAGCGGTGGCCGACTCGAAGACCACCGTCTTGGTCACCGGCGAGTCGGGCACGGGCAAGAGCCTGGTGGGCCGGGCGATCCACACCCTCAGCCCCCGCGGTGCCGACCGCCGCGCCCCCGGAAACCGCCAGGGCAAACGCCCCGGCCGCGGCGTCGAGCGACGCCGGCCCGACCCCGAAGGGCGTCGGCCCTGCGGCCCGTTCGTCACCTTCGCCTGCGGCTCGGTCCCCGAGACCCTGCTCGAGAGCGAGCTGTTCGGCCACGTCCGCGGCGCGTTCACCGGGGCCGAGGACGACAAGCCCGGCAAGGTCCTCGCCGCCGACGGCGGGACGCTGTTCCTCGACGAGATCAACTCCGCCACGCCCGCCCTGCAGCTCAAGCTCCTCCGCGTCTTGCAGGAGAAAGCCTTCGAACCGCTGGGCAGCACGCAGACGCACCACGTGGACGTGCGGTTCGTGCTGGCGACCAACCGGGACCTTCGCCCGATGGTCGAGGCCGGCACGTTCCGCGAAGACCTGTACTACCGCATCAATGTGGTCAACATCGCGATGCCGGCGCTGCGCGACCGCCGCGGCGACGTCCCCACGCTGGCCGAACACTTCCTCGCCAAACACACCGCCGAGGCGGGCCGGACCCGCACGCTCGGCGACGCGGCGCTCGACGCGCTGCGGTCCTACAGCTGGCCCGGCAACGTGCGTGAGCTGGAGAACGCGATCGAGCGGGCCGTCGTGCTCAGCCGCGGCCCGGTGATCGGCGTCGACGACCTGCCCGACGCCGTGCGCGAGGGCGTGGCCCCCGCCGCCGGCTTCGTCCCCGCCGTGCCCGCCACCGCCGCCGAATGGGTGCCCACCCCGCTCGCGCAGGCGATGCGCGAGCCCGAGCGCCGCATCCTCAAAGCCGCCCTCGAAGCCAACGGCTGGAACCGCCAGGAAACCGCCCGCCAGCTCGAGATCAACCGCACCACGCTGTACAAAAAAATCAAAGACTTCGGCCTCGACCGGCCCGACGCGGCGGGCTGACGCCGGCCGTTACCATCTCGGGCATGCCTGCCGATTCAGTCCCTTTTTCCACCGCCCGATCACCCCGCACCGTCGGCCACGACGCCCGTGCCCTGACGATCGACGGCCGACGCCGGCTGCTGCTCAGCGGCGCGGTCCACTACCCGCGGTCGACGCCGTCGATGTGGCCCGGCCTCATGGCGCGGTCCAAAGCGGCCGGGCTCGACACGATCGAGACCTACGTCTTCTGGAACCTGCACGAAGCGCAGCGCGGCGTGTTCGACTTCTCGGGGCGGCTCGACCTGCGGCGGTTCGTCACGACCGCGGCGGACCACGGGCTGCACGTGATCCTCCGGATCGGGCCGTACATCTGCGCCGAGACCGACTACGGCGGTTTCCCGGCGTGGCTGCGCGACGAGCCGGGGGTCGCGCTGCGGACGGAGAACGGCCCGTACATGCGGGCGAAGGAGGCGTGGGTCCGGCACTTGGTGGGTTATGTCGCCGACCTCTTCGCGCCGCGGGGCGGGCCGATCATCGCGACGCAGATCGAGAACGAATACGACCTGGTCGCCGAGCGGGTCCACGGCGAGGCGGGCCTGCGTTACCTGGCGTGGTCGGTCGAGCTCGGCCGGTCGCTGGGCGTCGGCGTGCCGTGGCTGACCTGTCACAGCGGCCAGGGCGGCCACGACACCGACGCCCAGGCCGGCAGCATCACCACGCTCAACGCGATGTACGCCCACCGCGACTTGCCCACCCACCGGGAGCACTACCCCGGGCAGCCCGGGTTGTGGACCGAGATGTGGCCGAGCTGGTACGAGACTTTCGGCACGCCGCTGCGTCGCCGCGCGGCCGAGGACGTTGCTTACGCCACCGCCCGCTTCGTCGCCGGCGGCGGCACGGGCGTGAACTACTACATGTGGCACGGCGGGACCAACCTCGGCCGCACCGCGATGTTCCTCCAGCCGCCGCTCTACTTCGCCGACTCTCCGCTCGACGAGTACGGCCGGGAGACGACCAAGTCCCGGCACCTCGGCCGGCTGCACCGGCTGCTTCAGGACCACGCCGACACGCTCGTGTCGATCGACCCACCTGAGCCCGAGCCGCGGCCCGGCGGCGCCCTGTCGTTCGCCTACGAACACGGCGAGCGACGCCTTGTCTTCGTGAGCAACGACACCGACGGGCCGGTCGACACCGAGGTTGAGGGTCACGGATTCACCCTCCCGCCGCGGTCTCTACGCGTGCTAGTTGACGGCGAACCGGCTTTCGACTCCGCCACCGTCGCCGACGGCGACCGGCTTCATTACCAACAGAAGCCGTCGCCCAAAGCCCTCTCGGCCCCGTCGGTCTGGCGTGAACCGATGCCCGACGCCCGGCCCACGCTGGACGCATTCCACGCCACTAGGACCGCCGACGCCCCGACCGAGCAGCTCGCGCTTACCGCCAACCGCACCGACTACTGCTGGTACGAAACCGCCCTGAAGGTCGGTGGCGGCAAGGCGAAGAAACGCACGCTGACCTTCCACGGCGCGGGCGACGTGCTGCACGTGTTGGTCAACGGCAAACGGGTCGCCTCGACGCCACGCCTCGTCGAAGACTGCGGCCCGGTCGATGGCGACGGGTTCGTCCACCGCTTCGATGTCAAGCTCAAGCCCGGCCGGCACACGCTGGCCGTGCTCGCCTGTGCCATGGGGCTGGTCAAGGGCGAGTGGATGATCGGGTACCGGAACTTGGCCGAGGAACGCAAGGGCCTGTGGGGCACGGTCACGCTCGACGGCAAGCCGGTCAAGGGCCCGTGGCGGATGTCGCCGGGGCTAGCGGGCGAAGCGCTGAACCTTCCGGGGGCGGGGTACGCCGCCGTGTCCTGGCGCGACGCGCCCGAGAACCTCCGTCCGCTGACCTGGGTCCAGACCGCGTTCGACCGGCCCAAGGCCGACGGGCCGTGGACCCTCGACCTGCGCTCGATGACCAAGGGCTTCGTCTGGCTCAACGGCTACAGCCTCGGGCGGTACTGGCAGCTCGATACGCAGATGCCCGAGGAAAAGAACTGGCCCGGCGACTGCCTCACCCACGATCCCGCCGGCCTGCCGACGCAACGCTACCTCCACCTGCCGCCCGACTACCTGGCCGACCGTAACCGCCTCGTGCTCTTCGACGAGCTCGGCGGCCGGCCCGCGGGCCTGCGGCTGGTGCGGGCCTGACGGCGGACTACCATCCGGCCATGCTCAAGCCCTTTTTCTACTTCACGCTCTGCCTGTGCCTCTGCCTGCTGGGCTGCGCCGGGACTTCTTCGTCGCCGACGACCTGGGAAGACGACGGGGGCGACATCGCCGGCCGCAACGCCCCGCCCCCGGCCTCGACGCCGGTGCCGCCGGGCAATTACGTGATCGACCCCGAACGCTCGTCGGTTTCTTTCACGATCAACAAGAACGGTAAACCCTTGGCGGGCACGTTCGAGACCGTCGTCGGTTCCTATACCCCGCCGCTGCCGCTGCTCTCCGACCCCAATAAGAATCAGGAACCCGGTCAGCTCTACGCCGCGGTCGAGGTCATCAGCGTCAACACCAACCATGGGATCCGCGACATCAATCTTCAGGCCGGGGCGTATTTCGATAAGGAGAACTTCCCGGTCGTGGAATACCGCGGCGAGGTCACGACGAACTTCGGCGGCGTGGTGGAGACCGAGGGGACGCTCACCCTGCTCGGGGTCGAGCGGCCGCTGAAGGCCAGCATGACCTATACGGGAAGCACGGCCGAGAGTCGGGTCCACCGCGGCGGCTTCACCATCCACCGCAGCGACTTCGGCTTCACCACCGGGCTGGCCAACGACGCGATCGGCGACCGCGTCGACCTCGAGCTCGAATTGCACTGGGTCCCCGCCCCGTCGGTCGCCGAGGCCGCGGCGCGATAACGCCGCCGGTCAACTCTGTTCCAGGAACCCGCGGCCGATCTGCCACACGTCGCCCGCGCCCATCGTCACCACCAGGTCCCCGGGCCGGGCCATCACGCGGAGCTGTTCGACGATCGCGTCGAACGGGTGCAGGTGCATCGCCGACACGCCGTGGGCCCGCAGCCGATCGACCAGCGCCCCGGCCGTGACCGCCTGCCGCTCCTGCTCGCTGTCGCGGACGAAGTAGATCTCCGGCACGACGACCACGTCGGCCGCGCCGAAGCTCACCACGAACTGCTCCATCAGGTGCCGGGTCCGCGAGTGCTGGTGCGGCTGGAACACGCAGATCAGCCGCTCGGGTTGGTGGTGGTTGCGCAGGGCGCGCAGCGTCGTGTCGATCTCGGTCGGGTGGTGGCCGTAGTCGTCGACGACGGTGACGGCGCCGCGTTGCCCGAGCTCCTGCATCCGCCGGTCGAGCCCCCGGAAGTTGGCGACGGCCGGGCCGATCGCTTCCCACGGCGCGCCGAGCCGGTGGGCCGTCACCGCCGCGGCCGCGGCGTTGTAGGCGAAGTGGTCGCCCGGCATCGGCTGGACCCACGCGCACACCGCTTGCCCGTGATGGTGCAGAGTGACCGTCTGCCCTTCGACTCGCACCCGCCAGTCGGCCTGCGACGCGAAGCCGATCGTCTCGGTCTTGCACGACACCCCCGCCGTCACTGCCAGACGGTGCGGCGACTCGTGCTGAATCAGCAGCGACCCGTCATCGGGTAAGAGCCGGGCGAAGTCACGGAAGCTCTCGACGATCGCGTCGAGCGAGTCGTAGATGTCCAGGTGGTCCGCCTCGACGTTCAGCACCACCGCGTGCGTCGGCCGCAGGTGATGAAAACTCCGGTCGTACTCACACGCCTCGGCGATGAGCAGGTGGGGGGAGGGTGAGTGGTGGGGGGGGGGGGTTTGTTTGGGGGGGGGGGGCGGTGGGGGGGGCGAGGGGGGTTGGTTGGCCCACACCCCCCCCCCCCCCCCCCCCCCCCCGCCCCCCCCCCCCCCCCCCCCCCCCCCC
>JBCCOP010000083.1:0-11529 GCA_039025315.1 Planctomycetota bacterium
ATATCTCGCCTTCCACCACATGTTCAAGCTCGACTCACGCGACCCCGATTCCCCGCTGTACTGCGACAACTACCGGCTCGATCCGCAGGCGACCTGGGACGCGCTTATGAAAGCCCCCGCCGCTCAGGACGCGGCGATCCGCACCGTCCGTGCCGACCTCGGAAGCAGTTCGATCCCGCTGGCGATGACCGAGAGCCATTTCGCCCTGCCCGGCCGACACCGCAACGAGGTGCTGTCGACCTGGGCCGCCGGAGTGGCGAACGCTCGGGTGCTCAACGTACATCAGCGACACGGCGACGTGCTGAAGATGGCCACCCTCGCCGACTTCTGCGGAACCCGCTGGAACGTTAATGCATTGATGATCCCGGTGCCGTGGGGCGAAGCCTATCTCACCCCGGTCGGCCGGGTAATGTCGCTGTATCGTCGGCACACCGGGACCAGAGCGGTCGCCGTCCGCCGTGCGCCCGCCGGCCTTGATGTGGTCGCCAGCCGGCGCGGCAGACGCGTGTTCCTGCACGCCGTCAACACGAACCGGACCCGTAAGGTCTCGGCAGAATTTACCGTGGAAGGTATGGAGATCGTCGCGGCCAGAGTTCACGAAATCGCCGCCCCGCCCGAACGCGAGATCGCGATGCACAACGCCGACACGATCCGACCGTACGCCAAAGACGCCGACCCCGGAAAGACCTGGAGCTTCCCGCCCGCGTCGGTCTCCGCAGTCGAACTTCGTGTCGCCGACGCCACGGCCTGACCCACGTCCACGCAGCACCTGCAAACCGCCTTACGGATTATCTACCTCGACTTGGGCAGCCTCCGGCCCGACTCCCTGGGCTGCTACGGCTAGGGCCGACCTATCTCGCCGCATATCGATCGTCTAGTCGAAAGCGGCTTGCGCTTCGACTCGTAATATTGCGCCGATTTGCCCTGGATACCGTCCCGGCACAACCTCGTTTCCGGCCGCTCGGCCGACCACGGCGAAGCCCTTGGCGAGCACGGGATCTATAAAGATTACTTCTCCGCTAACGAGTGCGTGCATCGGGTACCTTTGATCGCGTCTTGGCCTGGGCTTACGGACACTACCGCGGTCAACGATTGGTTTGTCCGTAACATCGACCCCGCGGCGACCTTGATTGAGCTCGTCGGTGGCGAAGCGCCAACTCATTAATACGGGAAATCCTTCGCTGAAGGCCTGCGGGGTGGCGCCTGACCGGACCGGGAATACCTGGTCTGAGGGCACGGGCTTCATTCGTTGCTGCGATGTGTCCGCACACGGGCCCAAGCGTTACTACGGACTCATCACGATCGAGGTCTCCCATTGCCACCGGTCACGCTTTGCGACATGCGTGAGGATACCCATCAGACCAGGAATCTCGCCGAAGCACAGCCGCGCCTCTTCAAGGAGATGGAGCATCGACTCGAAAACTGGCTCGCCGGGCAGCGTGACAAAACCTACGCCATGCCCGACCCGTGTCAAACTGTCCTGGATCAGTGGGACGCGGTCGAATCTTCAGCGGCCGGCCCCGTCGGCGACGCCGCTTCCCAGGTGCCAGACGCTTGGTGGGGATCACGCCACACATCCCGCGGCGGCGGATCGCGTGACGGCAGTCCGGCGTGTCGTACGCCCGGTCGTAGGCCACGGCCCGACCGAGCCGACGACGGCCGACTTTCACTCGGCTCAAGAGCGGTTCGAGTTGCTTCGACTCGTGGGCCTGACCGGTCGTGAGCATGGTGGCGGGGACAACGCCTTTGCCGCAGGTCGACACGCGCAGTTTGCTGCCGAATCCGTCGCGGGAACAGCCCCATGCGTGGCCCTGCGGTTCCTCGGGCGGGGGAAAGACGGCCGCCGGAAGCCGAGGCCGCGGCGCGAATGTTGGTGCCATCAACGCAGAGCACCGACCAGTCGATCTCCTTTGCTTCGTCGGCCCGCTTCCGTAAAGCCTGGACCAAGCGATCGAACACGCCCAGTTTCCGCCGGCGGTTCAAGTAGTGACAGACCGTCTGGTACGGCCCGAAACGGTCGCGTGGCAGATGCCGCTGACCCCCTTTGTAAATCCTGATCCAATCGAAGTGAGAGAATCTCTGACGGCCGTAGGCCGGAAAGGATTCTCTGATGAAGAAGGGACACGCTCCCGAGCAGATCGTGGCCAAGCTGCGTCAGGCCGACGTTGAGCTGGACAAGGGCCTCCGCGTCCCCGAGATGTGCAAGCAGTTGGGTATCAGCGAACAGACGTACTGCCGCTGGCGGACTTAGTACGGCGGGATGGACCCGCTGATGGCCAAGCAGCTCAAGGAGATGGAAAAGTAGAACGCCCGGCTCAAACGTCTGGTCGCCGGCCAGGCGTTGGACCTACAGATCCTCAAGGAGGCGGCCCGCCCACGGCTTCGACAGCGCTTGCGCTAAACTTGTAAACCCCGAGCGTCGGCGGCGTACGGTGGAAACGGTGGGTGATCGCTTGGGGTACGAGAAGGTCAGTGAGCGCCGGGTCTGTCGGGCGTTGGGCCAGGCACGCTCGACGCAGCGGTATCGGTTGAAGCAGCCGGACAAGGATCGGCCGTTGATCGAGGCGATGCGTCGGATCGCCGACGCCCGCCCGCGGTTCGGCTGCGAGCGGTGCACCCCGAGTTGGTGAAGGCTGGTTGGTCAGCTTGGACCGCATCCACCGTTTATGGAAGCGGGAGCACATGCAGGTGCCGCAGAAGCAGCGTAAACGTCGGTGATTGCCGGGTCATCCGGGCCACGGCTATATCCGCTACCGGCCGACACACCGCAACCACGTCTGGGGTTACGACTTCGTGGCCGACTGCACAGAGGACGGGCGTCAGCTGAAGCTGCTGGTGGTGCTGGATGAGTTCACCCGCGAATGCCTGGTGATCGAGCCGGCCCGTTCGTCCAAGGGCCGGGACGTGATCGGCCTGCTGCAGTACCTGTTCGTCGTGCGTGGGGCACCGGAGCATCTGCGGTCGGATAACGGTCCCGAGTTCGTCGCTCATGAGGTGCAGCGCTGGCTGGGTCGGGCGATGGTGCGTACGCTGTACATTTAGAAGGTCATCCCCTGGGAGAACGCCTACGTGGAGAGCTTCAACGGCAAGCTGCGTGACGAACTGCTCAATCGGGAATTGTTCCTCGGCCTAGACGAGGCCCGCTACGTGCTGGACGCATGGCGGCTCGACTACACCCACCGCCGGCCCCACTCGTCGTTGAACTGGCAGACCCCCGCGGCCTATGCCGCGTCAATTGAAGATGACCCGGTGGCCGGGGTGTTCCCGGCCGCCTCGCCTGCTGATCCTCCGGTCGGGCCTACGCCCCGCCCTCCGGATCAGCGGGCGAACAACCCACCCTCGATTCTCTCACCGAACTTGGACCAAAGATAGCCAGGGGGTCAGTCGGCCGTCGATGATGAGCACGGCGACGGCCTTAGCAGGCAGCTCGAAGTGGACCACGCCGCCGTCGAGTTCGATGGTTTTGGTGATCTCAAGAAGGACGCTGGCGTGATCCGGATCGCCGAGATCGAGGTCGGTGCGGCCCAGCAGCAGCCTTAGCTTGGCGTGCCGGGCGTTGTCCGCCAGCGGATTGACTTCGGCCGGCGCGACGCCCCGTTCCTCGGCTTCTTGACGCCAGCGTCGCTGCATGTTGCGTTTGTAGAGCCAGATCTCGTTGCCGATCTGCCAGTAGGTCACGCCCGCGGGTACGGCCCGGCCGGCCCGGAGGCGGGCCTCGACCCAGCCTCGGCGGCTCGCGGGGACGTCACTCGGGGTGTCGGCGTTGCTGAACGCGACCAGGCCGGCCGCGAAGTCGGCGGCCTGCCGGACCGACCATTGGCCTTGGAACCCCGGCTTGGTGGGGACCACGATCAACGGCTGGGCGTCGAGCCGGTCGCACGTCGCGTAGAACTGCAGCAGGCCGTGTCGCCGGCGTTCGAGCTTCAGTGGCTGGGTCTCGTCCAGCCACAGGCCGTCGACCAGCCCGGGCAGCCAGAAGCGGCAATCGTACTGCTCCTTGGTGTTCTCGATCATGAACCCGCCCGGGAAGCGGACGATCGGGGCGTGCAGCTCGGCGAGGCGTTGGCGGATGGCGGGCCGGAGGCTGCCGTCCTCGTTCAGGGCGTCGGGCGACTACGGACTCCACGCGCCGCGACCGTTGGCGTGCTTGGCGTCCTCCATAAATTGACCGAAGAGCAGCGGAGATATCTCGTGCAGCGTCTCGGCCTGCACCGCGAGGCGGATCGGGCGGTCTTCAGCGGCCGACGCCCCGACCGTTGCGGGCACCGAGGCCAACGCGACGGCAGCGGCGGCCGCGGTCAGGCTCCATGGTTTCATACGAGTCTCCTTGTGAGCGCGGCGCAGCGGAACCGCTCGATTCGTATCACCGCCAAGAAGGCTCGACGCCACGCTGTGGGCGGCCCTGGGCCGAACGGTTCTACTCGTTGCGGAAGAGGAGCAGGCCGCAGTATGCATGACTTTTTGTCTTGACACGGGGGAAAAAGAGCGTAAAATGCTTACGTAAGCATTAAGCTATTTCGTCCTCAAGCCTATCACGACTTGCGCTTCCACCATACCCCGTGCCGATCACCCAGCGACAACTCGCCAAA
Source organism: Planctomycetota bacterium (assembly GCA_039025315.1). Taxonomy (GTDB): domain Bacteria; phylum Planctomycetota; class Phycisphaerae; order Phycisphaerales; family Phycisphaeraceae; genus Algisphaera. The sequence continues at coordinate 4,590 of JBCCOP010000083.1, forward strand.
CACCTGAACCTGCACCAAGCCACGGTTTCGCGGTGCTTTATGTCTCCCCAGCAGGTCAAGCCCGAGACGCTGGACCGCGTTCTGAGGGTCGCCAACGAGCTCGGCTACCGGCGTAACTCGGCGGCCAGCGCCATGCGCAAGCAACGCATCGGGGCGGTCGGCCTGCTGCTGGGGATGTCCGGCGGCGAGAATTTCCTCCCGCTGGGGCTGCTGAAAAACTTCGAGTGGCAAGCGCGTAAACACGACCAGCGCTTGATGATCGCGCACGTGGCCGACGACCGCCTCGGCGACCCCGCCTACGTGCCGGGCATCCTCCGGGAGATGGCGGTGGACGCGCTGATCGTCGACTACATCACCGACTCGGCCGACCGTCTGGCCGAACTGATCGAGCATTACCATGTGCCCTCGATCTGGGTCAACAGCAAACGGCCGATGCAGTCGGTCTACGTCGACGACGCCGAGCTGGGCGCGCGGGTCGCCACGCGGTTTGTCGAGGCGGGCCACCGCCGGATCGCCACCGCCGTCTTCGGCTGCCGCTCCCGGCTGGGCAACCGCCCGCACTACAGCGCCTGGGACCGCGGGGTGGGGTTTGCCGAAGCCGCCTCCGCCGCGGGCGCCGCGTGTACGTCCTGGTACCGTCAATCGCCGATCGACGACCCCGAAGAGATCGCCCTGACGACCCAGTGGCTCCGCGGCGACGACCGCCCCACCGCCGTCCTGGCCAACAGCGAAAAAGACGCCAACGCCATCGCCTTCGCCGCCGCCGCCGCGGGCCTCACCCTCGGCAAGGACCTCGAACTCCTGGCGGTCGGCACCGCCCCCGTCACCGTGCCGGGCCGGAGCCTGGACACCTACGTGGTGCCCCAGGAAGAGCTCGCCACCGCGGTGTTCGCCGAGCTCGACGCTCTGCTGCGTGAGCCGAAAACCGCGCGTACGTCCATACCCGTCCGTTTCGATGACGCGGTCAACCAGCGTCCGCCGACCGCCCGCTGACTGATTCATGTTGGGCCGGAGAAGCGTTTCTCCCGGCCGTCCTTTCTCACCCGGATCGAAGGAGAACTCTCAAATGCATACGAAATTATTTTCCGCCACCACGCTTGGCACCGCCGCGGCGCTACTTACTTCGGCCGCCGCGCACGCGGCGGTCGTCGCCCCGTTTTCGATTACCACCGATCCGGGAACGGGCAGCGCGACCGACAACGAAAACCTCATCGGCATCACGCTCGTCGAAGACGGCCCGACCCTGTCCACCATTCTCCCGGCGACTTACGTCGGCGGCGACAGCGGAACCACCATACAAGCGAATGACGTCGGGACACCGGCACAGAACGCTGCCACCATCGCCGCGTTTCAAAGCGACGCCAGTATCAGCACCGGCACGCTGAGCACCTCTGCCAATACGCAGTGGACCTTCGGAGAGTCCGTCGGTCTTGACGAGATCATCTACGTCGCAGAACTCGCCGCCGGGACTTCCAACGACGATCCCGTCTTCGAGCTCATCGACTCGAGCAATGTGGCTCTCGGCTTCACGCTCTCGATCTCCGGTTTCGGAGCGGACCCGACCGGCCTGACCTCCATCACGACGACACGGTCCACCGGCGCGCTCGCCGGCGGCAGCATTGCCGTCCAAACCTTCACCGCAGCAGATTTCACCGACGGGTCGGGCGCCAGCTACGCCGGGACCGCCGCCTGGGGCATCCAGCTCACCACCCCCGACGGGATCGACATCACCGCGGTCGGCCGGGCCGTGCCCGAGCCGGGGTCGCTGATGCTCATCGGCCTGGGCGGCGTGGTGATGCTCCGCAGACGGCGGGCTTGACCCTCTTCAACCCGAACCTCCAACCCGGTGCCGCGGGAACGCGGGGCCGAGTTTTTCCGAACCGATCATTTCTGTTTTAGTCATCTGACCGGTTCGTCGAGATTCATTTCCAAGGAACTCACTCATGCACCGACGTCAAGGCTTCACCCTCATCGAACTGCTGGTCGTGATCAGCATCATCGCCCTGCTGGTCGGCATCCTGCTGCCGGCGTTGTCCTCGGCCCGCTCGGCCGCCCGCGCCATGCAGTGCCTGGCCAACTTCCGTCAGGGCGCGACCGCCATGTTCGCCTACAGCGCCGACAACAAGGACCTGATGGCCATGCACCGCGGGCTGGCCTCCGACCCGCTGGGCGCGGCCGACCGGGAAGAGAGCTGGGCGTGGATCCTGATCGACGACGGCTACGTCTCGCTGTCCGACGAGGAGGCGCGGTTCGTTCCGTTCGCGTACTGCACCGAAGCCGACGGTGCGCGGGCCCTCGAAGCGTTGGCCACCCCCCAGGACGTCTCCCGCCTGACCCGGCGGCACACGACCGGGGCCAACCGCTTCGTCTACGACGGCATCCCCGGGGCGGCGCCGGCCCGCAAGGAAGTCACCGAGCCCGGATCGCCCAACCTGATCGTCAACCTCCTCGCGTTGACCAACCTGCCCCAGCCGGGCGACCTCGTATTGCTGGCCGACACCACCAACGACACCACGATCCCCTACACCGACCGCCGCAACCGCTGTTTCATCGGGGCCAACCTCTGGGCCGCCCACGGCAGCGAGAACGTGCAGTCGGTCTGGGCCGACGGCCACGCCGAGGCCGCCGACCGTGACAAGCTCGACGAACACCTTGGGGTGTCCATCGCCACGGTCCGCTTCGATTAAGCCACGATGACCCAATCGCCCCGCCGAGCCGCGGGGTCGGTGATCGGGGCCCGCTTCCGGGTGGCCCGTTCGCCGACCGCCGCGGCTTATTTATATGCTTATCAGCCTCAAGACCGCTCCTCAATGCTCGGCGGTTGCGGCGTAGACGACCCAAGTGACGCGTTGGCCCGAGTCGGCCACGACGTCGAACGACCGCAGCGGTCGATCGGGCTGCGGGTTCTCGAACCGGGTCAGGTAGGCGTGCGACGTGAGCAGCGGGTCGAGATCGACCGGTATCGCACGGGTGCGGGCGTTGGCGGCCGGGACGCGGTCGCGCCACCAGTCGCCGAGGTCGCCGGTTAGGCCCGACCGCACCGGGGTCTCGGCAGAGCTGCCGTCGGTATATCGAAACACGACGCGGCCGACCTCGAAGTCGTCGGGCAGGAACGCGCCGGCGTGCAGAAGGTGGATCGCCCGAGCTTGACCGGTGACCGGTAGGCTCAGCGTCGTGGGAGCGTCGGGGTGACGCGGCGAGCCGAGGACCACGGCCCGGGGCCCCGCCTTGATCGGCACGCCGAACAAACGCGTCAGTTCCGCGTAACTCGGCAACGCGGGCTTGCCCGTCGCGGCGTCGCGGTTGGCGTGCGGCGACAGGTCGATTGTGGCAAACGCCCGCTCGGAAGCGTCCGGGCCGGCCAGGTCGGCGAGGGCCGTCGCGCGGCGCTGCGCGGTGTCCTCCTCGTGCCGTTCGATCAACCCGAGAGGCACCCCGACGCCGCGCTCCGCGCACCACGCCGCAAGCATGCCATCGGCGTCGGCGAAACCGAGAGGAGCCGAGGGCCCGGTCGCCAACGTCGAGCCCGCCTCGGTGGACCGGCCGCTCGCGTCCGACTGCGCGTCGCGCCACGCCGCGAAGCCCACGGAACGGCCACCCGGCAGCCGGAAGGGTTCGGCGGAAGCCGGCGCGAGGTAGCGGTTGCCCGACGGCCGCAGCACCGAGAGCAGGTCGGTGCCGCTGTTCTCCGGCGGGTTCTTGATGCGGATCAGGTCGGCGTCGTCCTGCGTGATCAGGACGCTGTCGGTCAGGCGGTGCCACTCGAAGCCCGCAGCGGTGCGGGGCTTTCGGTTGCCCGCCTGGTTCGAGCCGAGCTGGAACAGGCCGTTGTTCACCAGCAGCGAATCGACGACGGTCGAACGCCGGCTGTTGGAGAACAGCACGCCGCCCGCGGCGTTGCGGGCCGCGACGACCTGTCGGGCGGTGTCGTCGCCGTCGGCGGGGTCGTTGCCCGAGAGCTCGAAGTAGTAGCCGAACTGGGCGTTGGCGTAGGCGAAGCAGCGCTCGAAGACGATGTCGCGGCAGAACACGTCGTACCAGAAGCCGTGGGTGATGTTGCCCACGGCGGTGCAGTCGCGGAAGTGGACGTGCCGGCTGCGGCCGAGCTTGACCCCGGCGGTGTCCCAGGTCAGGAAGCCCACCGGCCCGCCACGCCAGTTGTTGAAGCTGAAATCGCAGCGTTCGAAAATCGCGTCGCCGAGCGATCCGCCAAGGCCCTTGTAGCCGTTGTGGCTGAAAACGCAGTCGCGGAAGGTGAACCGCTGGTTCTGTTCGCCGCGGCGTCGGCCGAAGTCGGAGACGACCAGCCCGGTCGCCCCGTTACCGACGAAGCGGACGCGTTCGATCAGCACGTCCCGGCAGCCGGTGATCCGGGCCATGGCCGAGGGCGCGGCGTTGGGACCCTGCGTGAACGTCAGGTCGCGCAGCACGAGGCCGTGCTTGCCCCCGAACACCACCTGGGCGGCGGTGGCCCATTCGCCCCGCAGCGGCACGCCGACCTCGATCAAACCGGCGTGGGCGAGCGGCAGGTCGGCCGGCAGCCGAACGTAGACATGACCCGCCAGCTCGGCGGGCGAATCGCGATGATTGATCACCGTGAACGTCCACGGCCGATCGAGCACGCCCAGGCCCCGCGGGTGAGGCCCGACGTAGCGGAACCGGCCGCGCTGGTTCGCACGATCGGCGATGCCGCCGTCGCCGGCGTGGAGGTGGCCCGCCTTGCCATCCGGGTCGTCCCACGTGAAGCGGTCGAAGCAGACCCCGGTCAGACGCCGGCCGCCGACGGTCAACATCTCGGCGCGGGCGAGCTGACCCAAGAAAACCTTGCCGAAGTTCTGGGCCCAGGGGCTGGGCTCGAGCCGCAGCGGGTGGGACCACGCCCGGCGATAAACCCCCGGGAACCCGGGTACGGCCTCCCAGGCGTCGGCCTGCCAGCCGTCCACCGAGGCCCCGCTGACCACGGTGGAGCCGTCCGGCCGGCCCCGCACCACCAGCAGCGGCACGGCCGCCGGCGAGCCCTTCGGCAGCGCAAGCTGCATCGTGCCGCGGTGGACACCCGGCGCCAGCTCGACCGTCACGCTCCGGCCCGCCGACAGATGCGAGACCGCCGCGTCCAACGCGGCCTGCGCCTCGGCAAACGCGTTGCGTCCGTCCGCCGCCTCGGCTTCCAGCGAGACCCGGAGGGTGACGTCGGTCGCCGTGTCTCCGACCCGTGCCCCGGCCGGCTGGCCCTGCGCAGCCCCGACGAAAGACGCGAGTAAGGAGGCGAATATCAGCGGTAAAGGTCTGTTCGGTAGCGGAAATTGGTGCAAGGCCTGCTCCTGTCGATCGGTGTGAAAAAGAAACGGAAACGCGGTGAATTGGGCCGGGCGGGGTAGCTGATCCGTAACGAAACGATATAATGCTTACGTAAGCATTTTGCCCCGACTCTTCGCCCTAATCAAGCCTTCTTCGGAGAATCCGTCATGTTCAAGCGTTTTCTGTGCCTGCTTGCCCTCGCGATGTTCGCCGCCGCTCCGCTGTCCGCGGACGTCCGGGCCGACTCTGTCTTGCTGGCCTACGACGCTTCGTCCAGCACCAAGCTGCCGCCGCCGCGCTGGTGGGGTGAAGCGGGCAGCGGCGTGTCGATCCAGTCGTTGGACGATCGACCGACGCTGAGCTTTGAGCGGGAGGACACCGGCGGGAACCTGCTGATCCACGCCCGAGTTCGGCTGCCTGAAGGCGCTGAAGCGGTCCAGACCACCCTCGACGCCCGGGCGTCGGAGATCACCGGCGGCAAGAAGCCGCACCACGGCGCGACCGTCGTGCTGATCTTTGAAGACGACGCGAAGAAACCCGTCGGCTACGGCAACATCCGGGCCGACGCAGGCGGTGACGGCATCGCCAACTTTGCCAAGACCCACCCCGTCCCGGCGGGTGCCACGCACGTCAAGCTATCGATGGGGCTGTGGCAGGTCGCGGGACGGTTCGACGTGGCGGCGTTTTCGATCGCCGTGCCCGAGCCCGAACCGGCCGAGCCCGCGTCGGCCCCCGCCGCGATCGATGGCCCGCTTCACGAGTTACGCATCGACCCGTCCGTCGATGCCGGGGGATTCAAGAAGTTGGTCCGCGAGGTGAATGACCGTCTCGATCGGGGGGTGGGCGTCCGGGTGGTCTTTGCGCCGGGGGTTTACCGGCTGCCGGTCAACACGCTGGTGTTCGAGGGCGAGCCCGGCGGTTCTGCGGACGCCCCGCTCGTGCTGGAGGCCGAGGCGCCCGACACGGTGTTCCTCCGGGGGTCGGTCGAACGCTCGGCGGAGTTCGACCCGTCGCCCGGCAACTGGTCGCCGGTCGAAGGGCACCGCGGCGTGTACGCGATCGACTGGCCGTACCGCTTCGAGAAGAGCATCGGCTACTGGGCGCACCGCTACGGGTTCCCATTCCGCCGCGAATCGATGCGGCGGGAGTTGTTGGCGATCAACGGGCAGATGATGCTGCCCCGCGAACTCGAAAAATACGTGTGGGAAGACCCGGACGGGCCGTTCTTCAGCAACGACAAGAAGGCCGGCAACCGGCCCGGCCGGTACGTCGCCGACGGTTTGGTCGACGGCGGGCTGAGCGTGCTGCGGCCCGGTGAGTTTGCCGTCGCCGACCGCCCCGGTACGCCGGCCCCGCTCGGCCGCAAGCTCTTCGTCAAGCTGCCCAAAGGCATGACCTGGGGTGACGTCGAACGCGTCGAGTTCGGGGCGATCGGCGCGGGCGACGAGGACGCGTTGATCCGCGTGGCCAACCGCAACAACGTCGAGCTGCGCAACCTCACGGTCGAACACATGCCCGGCGATATGCTCAGCGAGGGCGTCATGCTCTACGGCGTCAACGGCTTCCGGGTCGAGGGCTGCGACATCTCCCGCAACGGCGGGCGGGGCCTGGTCATGAGCCGGGTCGCCGACGGCGTCATCAC
>JBCCOP010000084.1:0-11376 GCA_039025315.1 Planctomycetota bacterium
GCGATCGAGCTCGGCCTTCTACTCGCTCGCGGTCGGCTCGACCATCAGCGAGCCGGCGACGGGCCAGCTCATCGTCGGGGCGTGGAACCCGTAGTCCATCAATCGCTTGGCGAAGTCGTCGACGGTGACGCCGGCCGACCGCTCGAACGGCCGGACGTCGACGATGAACTCGTGCGCCACCGTCCCGCTCGGCCCGGTGTACAGGATGTCGTACGCCCCGCGGAGCCGGGCGGCGAGGTAGTTGGCGTTCAGGATCGCCCGCTCGCTGGCCCGCCGCAGCCCGGCCGGGCCCATCGTCGCGATGTACATCCACGAGATCGGCAGGATCGACGGCGAGCCGTAGGGCGCGGCGGAGATCGTGTGAGTGGTCAGTGGGGTTGGGTGAGTCAAGACATCTTCTGCCCCACTCACCCGCCCCCACTCACCACTCACCGGGTGCGTCGGCAAGTACGGGGCCAGATGCGCCGCCACCCCGATCGGCCCCATGCCCGGCCCGCCCCCGCCGTGCGGGATGCAGAACGTTTTGTGCAGATTCAGGTGACACACATCTGCCCCGATTTTTCCGGGGGATGTCAGCCCGACCTGGGCGTTCATGTTCGCCCCGTCCATGTACACCTGCCCGCCGTGCTCGTGGACGATGTCGCACGCCTCGCGGATACCCTCTTCGAACACGCCGTGGGTCGACGGGTACGTGATCATCAGCGCCGCCAGCTCGTCGCCGCAGGCCGCCGCCTTCTCCCGCAGGTCGTCGAGGTCGATGTCGCCGTTGTCGGCGCACCGCACCGGCACGACGCTCAGCCCCGCGATCACGGCCGAGGCGGGGTTGGTGCCGTGGGCGCTGGTGGGGATGAGGCACTTGGTCCGCCGCGTGTCGCCGTTGGCGTGGTGATACGCCCGGATGCACATCAGCCCCGCGTACTCCCCCTGGCTGCCCGCGTTGGGCTGCAGCGACACGGCGGCGAACCCGGTGACCTCGGCCAGCCAGGACTCCAGGTTGTCGAAGAGCTGCCGGTAGCCCGCCGTCTGCTCGGCCGGGGCGAAGGGGTGCAGGTCGCCGAAGCCGGGCCAGGTGACGGGGATCATCTGGTTCGCCGCGTTGAGCTTCATCGTGCACGAACCCAGCGGGATCATGCCGTGGGCCAGGCCGTAGTCGCGGGAGACGAGCCGCTGGAGGTAGCGGAGCAATTCGTGCTCGGTGTGGTAGCGGTTGAATACTTCGTGCCGGAGAAACTCCGACGTCCGCGGTTGCGGCCTTTCGCCGGCCTCGTCCGAATCGGCGAGTTGCTCGACCGGCGGGAGCATCCGGTCCTGACCGCTACCGAACGCGAATGCGGCAAAGACCCGCTCCAGGGTTCCGGGGGTGGTCGTCTCGTCGAACGACAGGCCGACGGTGGTGTCGTCGAGCTTGCGGAGGTTCAGGCCGTGCCCGGCCGCCGCCTCGACCAGCGCGTCGGCCGAGCGGAACCTCACCGCGATCGTGTCGAAGTACGGCCCGCCGCCGACTTCGTAACCCAGCTTGGTCAGCCCCGCCGCCGCGGCGCGGGTCAGGTCGTGGACCCGCCGCGCGATCGCCCGCAGCCCGTCGGGCCCGTGGTAGACCGCGTAGAACCCCGCGACGTTGGCCAGCAACGCCTGGGCCGTGCAGATGTTGCTGGTCGCCTTGTCGCGCTTGATGTGCTGCTCGCGGGTCTGGATCGCCATCCGCAGGGCGGGGTCGCCGTGGGCGTCTTTGGAGACACCGATGAGTCGGCCGGGCATCTTGCGGGCGTGTTTTTCCTGCGTGGCGAGGAACGCCGCGTGCGGACCGCCGTAGCCCATCGGCACCCCGAACCGCTGCGCGCTGCCCACCGCGATGTCGGCGCCCCACTCCCCCGGCGGCGTGATCAAGCAGCACGCCAGCAGGTCCGTCGCCGCCACGACCAACGCCCCGTGCTCGTGCGCCTTGGCGGTCAACGCCGCGTAGTCTCCGACCCGCCCGTCCGTCGCCGGGTACTGCAGCAACACCCCGCAGTAGTCTTCTCCCTCGAAGCCCACGGATTCCATCCGTGGGCTTCCCACCACCACCTCGATCCCCAGCCCCTCGGCCCGCGTCCGCACCACCGACACCGTCTGCGGGTGACAGTCCTCGGCCACGTATAACCGCCGCTTCTTCTGCCGGCCGATGCTGAAACACATGGCCATCGCCTCGGCCGCCGCGGTCGCCTCGTCCAGCAGGCTCGCCCCCGCCAACGGCAGCCCGACCAGATCGCTCACCATCGTCTGGAAATTTAAGAGCGCTTCCAGCCGCCCTTGCGCGATTTCCGCCTGGTACGGCGTGTACGGCGTGTACCAGTTCGGGTTCTCGATCACGCTCCGCAGGATCACCGGCGGCGTGATCGTGCCGTGGTACCCCATGCCGATCAGCGACGTCTTGACCTCGTTACGTTCGGCATATTCCCGTAAACGCGCTAAAGCCGCCGACTCGCCCAGCGGCGTCTCGTCGCTCAGCCCCGCGAGCCGCAGCGGCCCGTCGAGCCGGATGTCGCGCGGCACGGTCTGCTCGATGAGCACATCGACCGACCCGACGCCGACGACGTCGAGCATCGCTTGCTCGTCGGCCTCGGGCAGGCCGTGGTGGCGACGCTCAAACGTGTCGAGGTCGGTCAGGGGCGACGCGACGCGGCCGGTGGATTTCGTCTCGGTTTGGCTGGGCATGCCGTAGTTTAGCGGCGAGCCCGCGGCGGGCCCCGCCCGCTCCAGCCGTAGACTACGGCCATGGCCGACCCCACCAACCCCCGCCTCGCCGCCGTCTTCCAGCAGATGGCCGACCTCACCGAACTCACCGGCGGCAACCGCTTCAAGGTCAACGCCTTCGCCAAGGTCGCGCGGGTCCTCGACCACATGAACAAAGACGTCGCGGAGATCGACCCGGAGCTGCTGCCCAAGGTCGACGGCATCGGGCAGGGAACCGCCGACCGCATCGCCGAATACCTCGACACCGGCCGGATCGCCGACCACCAACGCCTGCTCGACGAGGTGCCCGACGGGCTGCTCAAGGTCATGGACGTACCCGGGCTGGGGCCGAAGACCGCGGCGCTACTCTGGAAAGAGGCCGGCGTCGAGTCGCTCGACGACCTCAAGACCAAGCTCGGCAGCGGCGAGCTCGAGACGCTCAAGGGTTTCGGCAAGAAGAAGGTCGAGAACATCGCCAAAAATTTGAAGTTCGCCGAGTCGGCCGGGAAGCGACAACGTATCGGCCGGGCCTACGCCCTCGCCACCCTCCTGGTCGAAGACCTGCGGGGGCTGCCGGGGGTCGAGCGGATCGAGTACGCCGGCAGCCTCCGCCGCGGCAAGGAGACCATCGGCGACATCGACATCCTCGTAGCCTGCGGCGACGACACCCCGAAAGACGCCATCTTCACCGCGTTCGTCGAACACCCGGCCGTCGAAGAAGCCATCGCCCACGGCTCGACCAAGGCGTCCGTGCGCACGAAAAAAGAAGCGGGTGGCATGCAGGCGGACCTCCGCGTCGTGCCGCCCGCAAGCTTCGGCGCGGCGCTCATGTACTTCACCGGCAGCAAGGAACACAACGTCAAGATGCGCGAGCGGGCGCTGTCGCAAAACAAGTCGCTCAACGAGTACGGCCTGTGGCAAGGCAAGGACGCCGCGGCCGACCGCGACGCCGACGCCACGCCCCTGGCCGGGGCGACCGAAGAAGACGTCTTCCGGGGGCTCGGCCTGGCGTGGGTCCCCCCCGAGCTGCGCGAAGACCGCGGCGAATTGAAACTGGCCGAAGACGATGAACTACCCCGCCTGATCACGCTCGGCGACGTCCGGGCCGAGCTGCACAGCCACACCACCGCCTCCGACGGCCGCTGGAGCATCGAAGACAACGCCCGCGCCGCCGCCGACCGCGGCTTCCACACCGTCGCCATCACCGACCACTCCAAGGGCCAGGCCCAGGCCAACGGCCTGTCCGATGAGAGGCTGGTCAAGCACATCGAGGCCGTCCGCAAGGTCGCCGACAAACTCAAGGACACCATCACCGTCCTCGCCGGCAGCGAGGTCGACATCCTCGCCGACGGCACGCTCGACTACCCCGACGAGCTCCTGGCCGAGCTCGACCTCGTCGTCGCCTCCCCCCACGCCGCCCTGTCCCAAGACCCCGCCAAGGCCACGAAACGCCTGCTGAAGGCGATCGAAAACCCCCACGTCCACATCGTCGGCCACCCCACCGGCCGGATCATCAACCGCCGCGACGGCCTGTCCCCTGACATGGAAGCGCTATTCAAAGCGGCCGCCGCGCACCACGTCGCGCTGGAGATCAACGCCAGCCCCTACCGCCTCGACCTCCGCGACACCCACGCCGCCGCCTTCGTCCACGACCACGGCGGCAAGCTCTCGATCAACACCGACGCCCACGGCCCCGGCGACCACGACAACCTGCGGTTCGGCGTGCTGACCGCGCGGCGGGCCGGTGTCTCTAAACACGACGTGATCAACTGTTGGACGAAAGCCAAACTTGTGAAATGGCTGAGTTCTAGAGGTTAAGCCAGGTTGTAGTCGTCCGTCGCCTGCGCGGCGGGCGGCAGGGGGTAACCCCCTGCACCCCCTGTTGAGCGGTGGTGCTGTTTTGCCTTTCGGGGTGCAGGGGCGGAGCCCCTGCCGCTCGCCGCGTAGGCGACGGCGAACAAAACGCTTCCCAGTTAAACCTTCTCACGGGGCAGGAAAAACCGTGGCGGCAGTTCTTCATCACCCGCAAACAGCGGCACCCCGATCATGGTGTCACCCTTCATGTGGTCTTTCCAGATCGTGACGGGGATGATCTTCGCCAAACTCGGATCGTCTTTCACGGCGATGAGCAGTTGCACCTGCAGGCGGCTGCGGTCTTGTTTGGAGAGGGTGCCGGTGCTGGTGCCGTCGGCGAGGTCGAGCTTGCCGTCGTAGAAGAAGCGTTCCTGGCGTTCCCAGGCCTCGGCGGGGATGCGGGCGGCAAGGACCTCGAAGCCCTGTTCCTGGTGGCCCCAGGCGTCGACGGCGGTGGCGATGGCCTGGTCGCGGTCGTCGCCGGCGAAGCGGTCGGGCGGGGGCTGATTTTCGGCGATGATCTGCTCGCGGAGGCCGGCGGCCATCTGGTCCAGTTCGGCGGTGGCGGCGGCGTACTCGGCGCGGGACTTGGCCCCGGCGTCGGGGGCGATGGCTTCGAGGAGCTTGAGCCGGTCCTCGGCCTCGTCGGTCTGCTGGGGGACTCCGCCGGCGAAGAAGGCGGGCTTCTGCTGGGCGACGGCCTCGGCAGCCAGACGCTTGGCCTCGGCGAGGTGGGCGGTGATCTCGGCCGGCAGCGTCTGACGCTGGACCTCGATCTGCTCGTCGAACCCGCGGACGGCGGCGACGGCGCTCTGCGCGACGCCGCCGAACTCTTTGCCGAGTTGGGTCTGCTGCTGGATGAGTCGGCCGTAGGTCGGACCCATGCGGTTGAGCTCGGCGGCGACGGCGGGGCGTTGGGCGTAAAGGTCGGCGACGAGGTCGCGGCCCGAGCGGAACATCCAGTCCTGGGCGTAGGTGCTGCGGATGTCGCTGAGTTTTCGTTGGTCGGCGAAGAGGTCGGGGTAGTTGGCGGGATCGACGATCGCGGCCAGCTTGGCGTGGAGGGGGGCGAAGTAGGTTTCGCTGCCGTCGATGGCCTGGCGGGCGGCGGCGAGACGCTGCTTGGCGGCGGCGACGCCCTGGCCGTTGGCGGGGACGGGGGCCAACGCGTTGTCGACGAAGCCGGCCTGGCGGCGGGCCTCGGCGATGGTGGCAACGGCCTGGGCGGTGGTGCGGTGGTTGATCGAGAGCTGGTCCGCGACGGGCTGGAGCTCGGCCTGGAGCTGGACGAGCTGGTTGGCTGGGGCCTCGACCTTGTTGCGGAGGGTGAAGGTGGCGTTCTTGAATTGGTCGGCGTGGGGGTAGCCGAGGGGCACCTCGCCGGCGGCGCGGCCGGCGTCGGCGGCGGGGGCTTGCCCGCCGTTCATGAACGCGGCGAGCCGGGCGTGCAGTTCGACTGCGGCTTGGTGGCGGGCGACCACGTCGGCGACGCCGGGCCCGTCGGCGGGGAGCGTGGCGATGCGTTCGCCGGCCGGGTTCAGGTCGTCGCGGGCCTGGTCGAGCCGGCGGACCAGCAGCTTGCCCGCCGAGCCCCGCGGCGGCGCGTCGCGGCCCGCCAGGCTCTGCTGCACCGACTCCAGGTTGCTCTCGGCCCGCCGCAGCAGGCCCTCGACCTTCGCCACGTCCGCCGCGGTGTCGGCCCACGCCACCCCCGGAAACCCCGGAAACCCGGGCAGCGAGAGCAACGAGACGGACAGCACAACCAGAACCGACCGGCGGACACACACAGACAACATGACGGACCCTCCCGTGGGGAAATGAAGTTACGCCTCCTCAACATAATGGCGTATCGCCGCGATGGCGAGCCTTTTCCCTCAGCCGCCCGCCGCCCCCGAAACCGCCCCCGGAACCGCCCCCGCGATCGACCGGGCCAGCGCGAGGTAGTCCTTCGCCCCGTTGGACTCCGGGGCGTAGGCGTGGACCGACTGGCCGAAGCTCGGCGCCTCGGCCAGCTTGATGTTGCGGCGGATCGGTGGCGTGAACACCCGCCCGTCGGCCCACGGCTGGTCGGTCCCTCGGGCCCCGTCGAAAAACGCTTCGAGCTCGCCGATCACTTCGTTGGCCAGCAGCGTGTTGCCCTCGTGCATGCACAGCACGACGCCGGCGACGGCCAGCCCCGGGTTGATGCCCTGCCGCACCATGCCGATGGTCTCGAGCAGCTTGGTCATGCCCTGCAGCGCGAGGAAGTGCGCCTGCATCGGCACGACGATCTCTTGCGCCATCGTCAGCGCGTTGATCGTCAAGAGCCCGAGGCTCGGCGGGCAGTCGATCAGCACGTAGTCGAACTCCGCCGCCAGGTCGCGGCACTTGTTGCGGAGCACGGTCTGGGCGAGCCCGGTGGCGACCAGCTCCGCCATCTCCGACTCGACGCCGGCGAGGTTGGTCTCGGCCGGGAGCACCGCTAGGCGGCGGTCGTCGCGCGCGGTGTAACGCACGACCTCCATCGCGGTGGTGTCCGGCTCGGTCAGCAGGTGGTAGTTGGACTTCTCGATCGTGTCGGGCTCGATGCCGAGCGACAGGGTGAGGTGCGCCTGCGGGTCGAGGTCGACGCAGAGGACGCGGAGCCCGAGCTCGGCCAGGGCCGCGCCGACGTTGACGGCGGTGGTCGTCTTGCCGACGCCGCCCTTCTGATTCATGAGGGCGAGGACGCGGGGAGCGTCGAGGGGTTTGACGGCCGGCGGCGTCTCCTGGACTTCGGGTGCCGGGGCGTCGGCGTCGGGCGCGACGCCGCGGAGTCGCAGCATCGCCGTGGCGGCGCGGTCGCCGGCGGTCAAGAGCGACGGGCCGTCGGGGTGCAGGCGGTCGGGGTAGTTCAGGTCATCCACGTCGACCCAAGCGGCACGCGGGTCGGCCTCGGCTTTGGCGACGATCGCGTCGCGGATCGCGTCGGCGTGCGGCTGCTCGGCGTTGTGCGGGTGGACGCGGAAGAACACCTTGGGGAAGTCGGCCCCGTCGTTGAGCTCGTCGGCGAGGCGTTCGCAGAGCGTGTCGAGGGCCGGGCCGTAGCCGGCCGGATCGGGCGCATCGGGCCGGGTGTCGCGTTCGCCCTGGTACCAGAGGAAGCCGGCGAGGCGGGCGTCGTGGCCGGCCTCGAGCAGGGCCTCGAAAGCACTGGCCGCGTCGCGGAGCAGGTTGTTCGTCAGCGTCGCGGGGTCGTCGCGGTCGGCGGGCCGCCAGTCGTTGAACATCCCGCTGCCGCCGCGGTCCGACTTGATCAGCGCGACCCGGCGGCCCGGGGTTTGCGCCGCGACCGTGTGGCCGAACGATAGCTCGGGCCCGAACCCGCCGATCGGCCCGCCCGTGCCGGGGGCCAGCGGCATCCAACGCCGCACCCCGTCGCGCTCCAGCCGCTCGTGCCCCGGCTCGTTGAGCGGCGCGAAGTACATCAACGCCGTCGCGTGCGGCCCCCGCAGCGCTGCCGGCACGTCTTCCGCCAATCCGGCCCCGGACATGTTCGACTGGCCCGCCAGCAGGTAGACGTCGATCGGTTCGGACGGGTCAGCGGGGCCGGTCATCCGTTCAACATAACCGAGCCGACGAGGCGTAGCGGGCGGGCTCGCCCGACCGACCGATCACTCGCCGTCGCCCGCCCCGCCCGAGCCCATCCGACCCGCGACCGCGTTGATGATGTCCGGTTCGTTCCGGCTGAACGTCAGCGTGCGGTACGGGTACGGGATCTCGATGCCCGCGTCGTCGAGCGCCCGCTTGATCGCCTCGACCACCTGGTCCCGGCTCCGCCGCGCCTCCAGCGGCTTGGCGTCGGCCCACCAGATCACGTCGAAGTCGATCGACGACGCCCCGAACCCGCTCGCCAACACCTCCGGGGGTGCGTCGCCGCGCACCGTGTCGCAGCCTTTGACCGCCTCGAGGATCACCCGCCTCCCCTCGGCGACCGACTCGCCGTAGGCGATCCCGACCGCGACCTCCAGCCGGCGGTGCGGGCGGTTGGTCATCACCGTCACGTTGTTCTTGAAGATCGTCGAGTTGGGCACCAGCACCAGTTCCCCGTCGGGCCGGCGGATGTGCGTCATGCGGATCTCGACGTCCTCGACCTTGCCCATCAGGCCGTCGACCTCGATGAAGTCGCCGTTCTCGAACGGGAACCGCCACAGGATCAGGATGCCGGCAAAAAAGTTCTCGAAGATGTCCTGGAACGCGAAGCCGATGGCGATCGTCGCCAGCCCCGCCGTAGCCACCAGGTTCGAGACGCCGAAGCCCGGGAACACGATGATCGCCGCGGTCATCAGCCCGGCGAACCAGATCGCCGTGCGGATGAAGATGCGGAACAGGTCACGCAAACTCTCGCGCAGCCGGGCCCGCACCATCACCTTCCGCGCGATCCGGTCGGCCAGCTTGACCACCACCGCCGTGACGATCAGCACCAGCGTCGCGATCAGAAGCTGCGGGACCGCGCTGAAGAACCCGTCGATCATCCCCCCCACCGCGTCGATCAGCGTGTTGACCGCCCCGTCGACCGAGGCGTTGCCGGTGTCGGGCACCACGTCGTCGAGGGCTTGTTCGACCGCCCCCTGCACCTCCGGCTCGGGCGCGCCCTCGGGCTGGACGAGCTCGATGCCCTCGGCCGCCTCCGGGTCGATCGCGATCGTCGTGGGGGCGTCGGCGGCTTGTGCGAGCATCGGGGGGATTGGCATCCCGCGAATGTAATGCGTTTCGCACCGCCGCACACCGCCGACCTGCCCGCGTCAGCCCGGTTTTATCCCGCCCGGCGTCCATCATCCCCGTGCCGCGGCATCGACCGGCTCACCGGGCAACGCCCGCAACGACATCACGAACACCGCGGCGAGTTCGGAACCCGCGTCCCCGCCGCCGACCAGACCCGTCAGCCCCACCGCCTCCAGGAACTTCCCACCGAGGACCGGCATCGCCCACACGAACCGCTCGTCGGCCCGCAGACGCACCTGGTGCATCGCCCCGTTCCGACCCGGCGACCACGCCCCCGGCAACGGGTGATTCAGGTAAGGGTTCACACCGGCAAACTCCTCGTCCCACGGCAGGCCACGCTTCGCCGGGTCGAACGACAGCCCCCACTGCGTCACGACCGACACCGACGCCTCGACGACCCCGTCCTCCGGCCGCGCGATCGCCAGCACGTCCAGCCGCACCCCGTCGTTCACCGCCGCGACTTCGACCTCCGAGCCGGCCGTCGTCCCCGCCCCGGGCAGCACCCAAGCGCTCTGCACCGATTGAACGAAGTACGAACGCTGCTGCTCCGCCAGGCTCAAGCGCGGCAGCGTCACAGAACTACTCTGCCGATCGGCGAGCGACCGTCGCATCAGCCCCTCGGCCCCGTCCCGTGTGACCGTGACGCCGTCGAACACCGACGACACCGGCTGCTCGTCCCGCCAATCCGCGTACAAGCCCTCGGGTATCACCAGCAGCCGCAGCTCGCACACGACGGTCGCCGGCATCGCGTCGGCCCCGCGCGCCACGCCCGCCGTGTTCAGCCCGGGCGTCACGCCCCGGGGGGCCGCCGGCCGCAGCCACCACCAGGCCGGGGCCACAAGCAGCGCGCAGAGAGCGACCGCCGCCGCCGACCAGCGGAGCCGCCGCCGTACGACCGATCGCCGACGAGACGGCCGACCGAGCCGCGACGCGAGGACCCCGGCGTCGCCGAACTCGTCGAGCGCCGCGAGGATCGCCGCGTCGCGGTCCATGCCGCGTTCGGTCAGCTCTTCGAGCCGTTCTTCGAGGTGGTCGCGCAGCTCGCCGGCGATCCGCTGCCGCTGCGCCTCCGACAGCTTCAGCGTCCGGGCCAGCAGGTTCAGATACGCCTCGAATTCGCGTTCGGACATGGCTTGTAATCCCGGGGTTGGAGAAGCCGTAAAGCCCGGGGGCGGCCGCCCCCGGGCTTTACGTATCAGGTGGTTGGGGGCGCCTGCGGATGGTTCGTGACGTGTCGCAGCGCCGGCAGCACCAGCGACAGCATGCGGGCGAACAACGCCAGCCAGTCGGCGACGGCCCCCCGAAATTTCTTCTCGCCCGCCGACGTCAGGGAATACCACTTCCGGGGGCGGCCGGTGCCCTCCTCCCAGGTCGCGGCGATCAGGCCCTGCGTCTCGAGGCGGTGCAGCAGCGGGTACAGCGTCCCGGCCTGGACCGCCTGGCCCGAGGCGGCGCGGAGGCGTTTCTGGATCGAGTAGCCGTACTGCCGGCCGTCGGCGAGCACGGCCAGCACCATCACATCCAGACTCCCCCGGAACAGGTCGCGGCGGGATTTGGCGTCGAGTTCTCGCATGTTTCGCCGAACAATATATCTACTATCGATATATCTGCAAACAAAATATACGGATTTGTCGCCCGCTTGCGATGGCGTTAGCCTCCACCGCGATCATCAAGACTTTATTAGGACCGAAATCCCCCTCAGAAACGGAATCCACCATGCCCGCCACCGGCACCGTCACCCAAGTCATCGGCTCGACCTTCGACGCCCGCTTCCCCGAGTCCGACCTGCCCGAGATCTACAACGCCCTGAAGATCACCGGCCGCCACAACGGACTCGACCTCGAACTCACCGGCGAGGTCCAGCAGCACCTCGGCGGCGGCGAGGTGCGGGCCGTCGCCCTCGGCTCGACCGACGGGCTGATGCGGGGCATGGACTGCGTCGACACCGGCGAGCCCGTGGCCGTGCCCGTGGGCGAGGGCGTGCTGGGTCGGGTGTTCAACCTGCTCGGCGAGCCGATCGACGAGGCCGGGCCCGTCAACACCGGCAAGACCGCGCCCATCCACCGC
>JBCCOP010000085.1:0-11333 GCA_039025315.1 Planctomycetota bacterium
GCTGTTCGTCGCCCGCCGCATCGCCATCCTCGCCAGCGAAGACGTCGGCAACGCCGACCCCCGCGCCATCACCGTCGCCGCCAGCTGCTACGACATCGTCCACCGCGTCGGCCTGCCCGAGGCCCGCATCACCCTCGCCCAGGCGACCATCTACCTCGCCACCGCCCCGAAATCCAACGCGTCCTACGCCGCGATCAAGGCGGCCGAGGACGACGTCAAACACCAACGCACCGTCCCCGTCCCCCGGAAGCTGCGCTCCGCGAAAAACCGTAAAGACGGCACCTACGCCTACAGCCAGGACGCCGCCACCGGCTTCGTGGATCAGGACTACCTCGGCGTCGAGCGGTCGTACTACACGCCCACCGGCCGGGGCTACGAGCGGCGCATCGCCGAGTACCTCGCCTGGATCGACGCCCAGCGGGCCGAACCGCGGGGCGGGGTTGTGCGTCAGGATGCCGGGACGCCGACGCCCGCTGGTGAGCCGGCCGCGGCTTCGCCGAAGTAACCCCTGGAAGTTAACCCGATAACCGTTTGTTGATTACCGCCCCCAAACCTCTAGCACCGCATTTTCTATGGCCATGCCCTCCCAATCCGCCCGCCCCGGGATGACCCGCGGCGGGATGACCTCCCGCCGCCGCGGCCTGGGCAAGCTGCCCAAGCTCCTGGCCCTGCTCGGCGTCGCCGCGCTGCTCGTCTGGTTCTTCTGGGGCGGCGACGCCCCCGCCCCCGGAAATGCCACCGCCCCCGGAACGGGTGGTGCGCCCAACGGAACGGCCGCCGCCACGCCCGACCCGCCGCGCGTCGAGTCCGTCGCCTCCACCGACCTCGTGGGCCTGCCCACCCTCGACCAGCTCAGCCGCAACCCCCCCCCGGAAATGGCAACCCCGCCCCCGGCAGTAGAAACGCCGACCGCGGAAGTCCCGGAGCCACCGGCTCCCGCTACGCCCAAGCCGCAAGCCGACCCCGGGCCGACACCCCAGCCCGACCCCACGCTGGCCCGCGCCCAGGCCGCGATCGCCGAGGCCTTGCCGACGCCCCGGCGTTTCACGTCCGGGGGCGACGCCGCGACGCTCTACAACCGCGGCGACCGGCTGATCGCCGAGGGCGACCTCGTCGAAGGTCGCAACGTCCTGTCCCGCCTCCTGCTGGCCGACGACCTGCGGCTCGGCCCCGCCGACGCCGACGCCGTCCGCGCCCGGCTCGACGAGGTCAACCAAACCCTCTTCTGGTCCCCCGACGTCGCCGAGGGCGACCCCGTCGCCTCCCTGTACCAGAACGACGGCGCGTTCCTCAGCCAGATCGGCGTGAAACACCGCGTGCCCTACGGCCTGCTCGAACGCATCAACCAGCTCGACGCCCGCAACCTCCGCGGCGACCACGTACTCAAGGTGGTGCAGGGCCCGCTCCACGCCCGCGTCACCAAGTCCCGCTTCATCATGGACGTCTACGCCCTGACCCCGGACGGCGAGCCGGTCTACCTCACCCACTTCCCCGTCGGCCTCGGCGAAGACGACAAGACCCCGCCTGGCAACTGGCAGGTGACCAAGGCCAGTAAGGTCACCAACCCGTCGTGGCGCGACGACGAGAACAACCAGTTCTACGCCCCCGACGACCCCGAGAACCCGATCGGCGAGTTCTGGATCGCCATCCACGGCCTCGACGCGTCCAACCGCGGCAAACGCGGCTTCGGCATCCACGGCACGATCGAGCCCGACTCGATCGGCCAGGAAGCCAGCCGCGGCTGCATCCGCCTGGCCGACGGCGACATCGACCTGGTTTTCGACCTGCTCACCGACCACAGCCAGGGCAGCACCCTCCGGATCGTGCCGTGACCCCGCTCGGGTAGCGGGCGAGCTTGCTCGCCCACGCACCCGCATCACGAACCACCACGGAGATTCGGAGACACGGAGGCACGGAGACAAACAGGAAAACAGCCGAAAATCAATTTCATCTGTTTTCCTCCGTGTCTCCGTGGCTCCTTCATCTCCGTGGTGGTTCGGTCGGCGGCAGCACTCCGGCCGTCCGGTACACTGCCCGGCCCGATGAAGATCAGCCTCGACTGGCTCAATCAGTACCTCGACCCGCCGCTGCCCGCCGACCCCGACGCGGTCGACGAGCTGTTGACCGGCCAAGGCTTCCCGGTCGAGGAAACCGTCGCGCTCGACGGCGGCGACTTCATGTTCGACGTCGAGGTCACGTCGAACCGCGGCGACTGCCTGAGCCACGTCGGCCTGGCCCGCGAGGCCGCGGCGGGCACCGGCGGGACGCTCAAGCCGCCGGCGATCGAGTTGCCCGAGGCCGGCGACACGGACGTCCAAGCGGCGGCCTCGGTCGAGCTGCGCGGCGGCGCACTTCCGGGGTGCCCGCTGTACACGGCCCGCGTGATCACCGGCTTGCAGGTCGGGCCGAGCCCCGACTGGCTCGTCGCCCGCCTCGAAGCTGTGGGGCTGCGCAGCGTCAACAACGTGGTGGACGTCACGAACTTCGTGCTCCACGAACTGGGCCAGCCGCTGCACGCCTTCGACCTCGGCCGGCTCGCGGGGCGGAAGGTCGTCGTGCGTCACGCCGAGAAGGGTGAACCGTTCGCCGCGATCGACGGGACCAAGCACGAGCTGCGGGCCGACATGCTGGTGATCGCCGACGGGCAGCGGCCTCAGGCGGTGGCGGGCGTGATGGGCGGAGCGGAGTCGGAGGTGAGCGACACGACGACGGACGTGCTGTTGGAGTCGGCGGTCTTCGACCCGCTTTCGGTGCGGACCACGAGCCGGGCGCTGAAGCTCGCCAGCGATTCGAGCTTCCGCTTCGAGCGGGGCGTGGACCCGGCCGGGGTGGAGCGGGCGTCGACGCGGGCCGCGGCGTTGATCGTCGAGCTGGCGGGCGGCACGCTGACCGAGGGCGTGATCCGCGCGGGCGCTTTGCCGGAAGAACCGACCCGACTCGTGCTGCGGGCCGAGCGCTGCCGGAAGCTGCTGGGCGTCGAGATCGACACGGCGGCGCAGGCCGAGCTGCTCGGGCGGCTGGGCTTCGGGTGTGAGATCAACGGGGACGAGCTGACCGTCACCGTGCCAAGCCACCGGCTGGATATCACCCGCGAGGTGGACCTGATCGAGGAGGTCGCGCGGATGCACGGGCTGGATGTGATCCCCGTCTCGCCGAAGCTCTCGCTCACGGCCCGGCCGCCGCAGGCCGCGGTGAGCGCCCGGCGTCGGCTCGCCGCCGCGCTGGTCGGCCGGGGCTACCACGAGGCGGTGACGTTCAGCTTTATCCGCCCCGAACTCGGCGAGCCGTTTCTCCCCCCGGAAGCGGGGCAGCTGCGGCTGGGCGGGGACCACAAGAAGGACGAGCCGATGCTCCGGCCGTCGCTGCTGCCGAGCCTGCTGCGTTGCCGGAAGGTCAACCAGGACGCGGGCAACACGGGGGTCCGGCTGTTCGAGACGGCCTCGACCTGGCGGGTCGTCGACGGGGCCGCGGTCGAGAAGGTGCGGCTCGCCCTGCTGGCCGACCCCGAGCAAGCCGGGCCCAAGGGCCACGACGCGGCGGTCCGGTCGCTGCGCGGCGCGATCGACGAGGCGGTCGAGACCTTAGGCGGCGCGGCGGCACGCGCGCAGCTTGCGGTCAAACCCTGCGAACAATCCGACGTGTTTGCCGCGGCGGGGGAGGTGTTGCTCGGCGGGGAGCACCTCGGCGTGATCGGGCTCATCGCCCCGGCGACGCGCAAGAAGTTCGACCTCAAGTCCGACGCCGTCGCCGCGGAGCTGGACCTGCCGGCGTTGCTTCGGCTGTACCCCGCCGAGCCGGCGGTCGCCCCGCCGCCGCGGTTCCCCGCGATCGAGCGCGACCTGTCGGTCGTGGTCGAAGACGCGGCGACTTGGTCCGACGTCGCCGCGGCGGTCGCGGCGGTCTCGCCCGACCGGCTCGAAGCGGTCGAGTACCTCGGGCTGTACCGCGGTCAACCGATCCCGGCGGGGCGCAAGAGCGTGAGCCTGCGCCTGCGGTTCCGCGACGCGGCGAGGACGCTGCGCCACGACGAAGTCGATCCCCAGGTCGGGGCCGTGATCGCGGCGTTGCAAGAGCGGCTGGGGGCGGAGCTGCGGGCGTAGGGCCGGATTCATCCGGCCGGGGCCGACCGAGGACATACGGCCGGATGAATCCGGCCCTACGGATGCGAGGATGCGATGTCAGAAAGTTTGAAAGTGGTGGTCGTCGGCTGTGGCGGGATGTCGCGGAGCTGGGTGAAGATTGCGCTCGAGGCCGAGGCGATCGATCTGGTGGGGTTGGTGGACCTGGACCGCGGCGCGGCGGTGGCGATGGCCGAGCGGTTTGGGTTATCCGTTGAGGGCGAGGGGTCGGTGGTGTTCGGCTCGCTGGCCGAGGCGGTGTCGGCGACGGGGGCGGCGGCGGTGTTCGACGTGACCGTGCCGGCGGCGCACCACGCGGTGACGACCGAGGCGTTGTTGCTGGGCTGCCACGTGCTGGGCGAGAAGCCGATGAGCGACGACCTGGGCAAGGCCAAGGAGATGGTTGCCGCGGCGGAGGCGGCGGGGCGGGTCTACGCGGTGACGCAGACGCGTCGGCCGCTGCCGGGGTTCAAGTCGATCGAGGCGTTCGTCGCCGGCGGGGGGCTGGGCCCGCTGACCGAGCTGCACAGCGATTTCTACCTGGGGGCGCACTTCGGCGGCTTCCGCGACGCGATGGACCACCCGCTGGTTCTGGACATGGCGATCCACACGTTCGACAACGCCCGGCAGATCGCCGCGGCCGAGCCGGTGTCGGTGTACTGCCACGCCTGGAACCCGGCCGGCTCGTGGTACGCCGGGGCGGCGAGCGCGGCGGCGGTCTTCGAGTTCACGGGCGGGGCGGTGTACACGTACCGCGGCTCGTGGTGCGCCGAGGGCCGGCCGACGACGTGGGAGTCGGCGTGGCGGGTCGTGGGGGCCCGGGGCACGCTGACGTGGGACGGGGCCGACACGATGCACGCCCAGGTGGTCGCCCCGGAAGCCGAGTCGGCGTTTCAGCTGCCGTTGGTGGACGTCGAGGTGCCGGCCGTGGCGTTGGAGCACACCGGGCACGCGTACCTGATCCGTCAGTTTGCCGCGCACGTGTTGTCGGGCGGCGCGACGCCGATCGAGTGCCCGGCGGCGGACAACATCAAGAGCCTGGCGATGGTGGCGGCGGCGGTGGAGAGCGCCGAGCGCGGGGAGCGGGTCGCCGTGACGTGGTGATCGCTTGAGCCGTCGCGGATCGACCGCCTGGTTTCCGGTGATCCGGTGATCTGGTGTTCCGGGGGGGGTTACACTTCGCGGCATGGCGCAGTGGTTGGGGTTGTGGTCGGCCGTGGCGGCGGTGTTCGGGGTGGTGGCGTTGGGGGGGCTGCTGCGTCGGTTCGATTGGCTGACCGCAGCGGCGGACGCGTCGCTGCTGAAGCTGGTGGTGCGGGTGTTCGTGCCGTGCCTGATCGTGCGGAGCGTGGTGGGGAACCCGGCGTTGGACCGGGCGGAGAACGTGTGGCTGCCGCCAATGGTGGGGTTCGGGACGGTGGCGGTGAGCTTTGCGGTGTGCGCGGCGGCGGCGTACGCGCTGGGGCCGCGGATCGGGCTGCGGTCGCCGGCGGCGCGGCGGACGTTCGCGGTGGCGGCGGGTCTGCACAACTACGGTTACCTGCCGATCCCGCTGGCCGAGGCGTTGTACCCCGCGGCGGCGGGGGAGCCCAGCGCGGTGCTGGGGGTGCTGTTCGTGAACAACGTGGGGGTGGACCTGGCGATGTGGACGCTGGGGGTGGCGCTCATCGGCGGGGGGCTGGGGTTGGCGGGGCTGCGGCGGGTGGTGAACGGGCCGTCGGTGGCGGTGGTGGCGGCGCTGGTGCTGCACGTCGCGGGGGGCGACGCGTGGCTGCCGGGATTCGTGACGTCGGCGGTGGGTTGGCTGGGGGCGTGCGCGGTGCCGATGGCGTTGCTGCTGATCGGGGCGACGATGGTGGACGCGTTGGGCAAGCTGCGGGCGGACGGCGGGGAGGCGGGCCCGGGTGTCGGGCGGATGGCGGCCGCGGCGTGCGTGGCGCGGTTGGGGGTGCTGCCGCTGCTGTTCGTCGGGCTGGCGTCGGCGTTGCCGGCGGTGGGCGGGGGCGTGGAACTGCAGCGGGTGGCGCTGCTGCACGCGGCGATGCCGGCGGCGGTGTTCCCGATCGTGCTGGCGCGGCACTACGGCGGCGACCCGGCGACGGCGACAGTGGTCGCGCTGTCGACCTCAGTGGTGAGCCTGCTCACGATGCCGCTGTGGCTCGCGGCGGGGGCGGCGTGGGTGGGGGGGTGAGACCGCCACAGAATTTTCTTGACAGCCGACTCGAAAAACCTGACAAAACTCGCCCGGTACGGGGTAGCCAACGGGTAGAAGTCGGCAGACACGGCCGATCCGCTCGGTCAGGTGCCGTCACATTTCACTTGAGGAGGGCGAGACGTGGGCAACAAGAAGACCAGGCGTAGCACGGCGGCTGGGCCGGGGCGGGTCAAGACCGCTGAGCTGGTGGCAGTATGTTTGGTGGCGTTGTTGGCCGGTGACCGGGCCGCGGATGCCACGGTCACCGACACCATCGAGCTGGCGTCGCAGATGGACGCCGGCGGTTTCATGTCGGAGGACGTGGTGACGGGCGCGTACGCCCGCATCAACCTGGGCGACGGGTTGCTGGGGTCGGTCGGGGCCCGCAGCGGAGACGCCGACGGCTTCTACCTGCTCGACGGGTCGCAGGCCGGAACGGGCACGCCGTCGCAGCTGGGCACGGACGTCGATCTGTTCCCCCGCGAGGCCGATTTTGTCGTCGGCAACCTGACCTTCGACACGACGGGCATCACCGGCCTGGGGGTCGAAACGTCGTCGGTGTTGTCGATCGATCTCGGCGAGCTCTGGACCGACGACCCGAACCGCACGTCGGGGAGCGCCACGGCCAACCCGACCGTGCTCAGCGACATCTCCGACCACGCCATCGGCCTGTGGCTCTTCGATCAAGACGGCGTGATGGCTTTCGGTACGCTCGACGCTAACGACACCGTGACGTTCACCGACGGCCTGCTCACCTCGATCGACCTGGCGATCGACCTGACCTTTACCGCTTTTGGCGGCGACGCGGTCTGGTCGGAAACCGACGGCTTCCGGATCGAGGGCGATCAGATCTCCCTGCAGCTGACCGACACGAGTTCGTTCAACTTCAGTTTGGACTTCACGTCTGAGTTCCAGATCGATCTCGTAGGCACCGTGCAGAGCGTCGGCGTGTTCGTCGTCCCCGAGCCGGCCGCCGGGCTGGTCGTGGCCGGGCTGGCGGTGCTGCCGGGCCGGCGGAACCGCTCGGACCGAAGCGGCCCGGCGGGGCGGTGTCGACCGGCATTAAGCCGCGGGATCGGCTTCGCCCGCGGCCCCGCCCGACCCGGGGTGAACGAACGAGAAGTGCAGCTCGGCGTGGCGGCACTGCATGGCCACCGCGTCGTCGGCGCTCATCCTGCCGAATAGTGGGCTGGGGTGGGTCAGGCCGTGCTCCTGGGCGTAGGCGATCTCGTCGCGGAGCTTCTGGAGCCCGGCCTCGAGGGTGACGTCGTCCGGGGGGCGGAACACCGCGGCGACCTTGGCGGGCGGGTTGATGCCGGGGTCGATGGGTTTGACGTGCATCCCGAAGAGCCGCAGCCCGCGGCCGAAGACCTTCATGCGCAGCGTGACCGGCACGTCCACGCCCTTGGACATCATCTCGATGCCGAACGCGACGTGGTGGTAGACCTGCCCGGCGGACCAGTTGCCGGTCGTGCGCGGCGACGCGGCGGCGGTCGCCTCGGCGTCGGCGAGGACCTCGGCGAGGCTGTCGAAATGCAGGTCGCGGCGTTCCGAGAGCTTGACGTTGATTTTCGCAGGCTCTTGGGAAAACGGCATGGCGTGGTGCGCGTCGGTCAGGCCGAGTGCGGCGGCGTGGTCGATTCGGCCTTCGCTTCGGTCGAGGTGATCGTCGGCTGGCGGTTGGACTTCTCGGGGTCTTCGAGCTGCTTGGACGAGGTGACCGAGTCGTCGAGGTCGTCCTCGACGCCCTTGAGCCCCTTTTTGAACTCGACGATACCTTTGCCCAGCGACTTGCCGACCTCGGGCAGCCGGCTGCCGAAGATCAGCACGCCGAGGATGCCCAGAATGATCATCTCGGGCCAGCCGATCGGGCCGAGGAAGCCGAGGATTCCGGGGGTCGCGGGGGCGGGCGGGAAAACCATGTCAGGTGCCTATCGGGAAGGAAGCGGTAGATCGTGCAATTGCTTGAATTATTGCAGACCGTACCCGTGAAAGCCAGCAAGATCACGGGACGCGGACCACGACGGTCGGCTCGAGCTGGTCGTCGGTGGGCAGCTCGGGGTTGGTGATCGTCTCGCCGTTGCGGCGGGCGTGGGGGAAGACTTCCTGGAGCTGGCGGATGGCCGGGCCGTAGGCGTCGGCCTGGTTGACGACGACGAAGTCGGCCTGGGTGAACAGCCCGGCGGCGACGATCGACTGGTTCGGGCCGTGGTAGTAGTAAACCGGGATCTCGTACTCGGCCCGGAGGCGGGCGGCCTCGGCCTCGGCGGCGGCGCGGTGGTTGCCCCCGGCGAAGTCGGGCTCGTAGACCCCCAGCAGCAGCGTCCGGTAGCCCGAATACCGACTGAGGTCGAACGCGTCCCGCTCCGCCGGCCCGCCGCGGGTCAGCGGCACCAGCTCCGCCCGGCGGAACGGCCGATGCCCGTCCAGCGTCGCCGCCCGCACCGCCGCCCGCATGGCTTTCGCATCCGGGTGGTTCCGCCGCGGGTAACGCCCGGCGTAGACCGCCGTCTCGGCCCCGAGGTCCATGAACCACACCTCCGCCAGCCCCGCCTCGGCCCGCAGCCGGCCCGCGAAGGCGTACGCCTCTTTCAACCGCTCCGGCCCGTCGAAACGCCCGAGTTCGACGGCGTACGCCTGCCCTCGCGCCGCCCGCGGCGTACCGTCGTCCCGCGGCGGGTCCGCCATCTCCCGCCAGTCGTCCCAGCTGCTGCCGACCACCCGCGTCTCGACGCAACCCGCCGACACCGCCAGGGCCAGACCCAACCCGAAGTAGGCCACGCCGAGCCCCAAGCCTGGGCCGCCCGCCCCCCGCCGCTCCGAACCGCAGAAAAACTTGAACACCATGATCTGGATCGGCCTCGCCCGACGATGAACCACCATTGTAAAGCCTGGGACCGCCCCGACCGAACCCCGAAACGGGCCGTCGGCCGAGAAAAACCTGTCCGCCGGGTTTGTATCGATCCGATCATCCGGATAAACTGATTAAAGAGGAAGATTTGCCGACCCATCCCCCGACCACCTCGACCGACCCCGGGCCCGAGGCCATGCTCCGCCGGCTGGCAACGCTGGCCGACCCGACGCGGGTCCGGCTGCTGCGACTGCTGGAGCGGCAGGAGCTCGGGGTCTCGGACCTCTGTGCCGCGGTGCAGCTGCCCCAGTCGACCGTGAGCCGGCACCTGAAAGTGCTGGCCGACGAGGACTGGCTGGTGGGCCGACGGCAGGCCACGACCCGGCTGTACCGCATGGTGCTCGACGAGCTGGACCCGGCCCAGCGGCAGCTCTGGGTGCTGACGCGAGACCGCGTCGCGGACTGGCCGACGTTGGCACAGGACGAGCTGCGGGTCGCCGCCCGGCTCGCCGAGCGGGCGGGGGACCGCCGGGCGTTCTTCGACGACGCCGCCGCCGGCTGGGACCGCGCCCGGGCCGAGCTCTACGGCGACCGCTTCGGGACCGAGGCGCTGCTCGGCCTACTGCCCGACGACTGGACCGTTGCCGACTTCGGCTGCGGCACGGGCCGGCTCGCCGCCGAGCTCGCCCCGCACGTCGCCCGGGTCCACGGCGTCGATCATAGCCCCGCCATGCTCGAGGCCGCCGCCGCCCAGACGCGGGCCCACGGCAACGTCGCGCTGCACCGCGGCCAGGTCGACGACGTGCCGCTCCCCGACGCGTCGTGCGACGCGGCGACCTGCGTGCTGGTGCTGACCTACCTCGACGACCCAGGCCGGGCCCTCGCGGAGATGCGGCGGGTGCTGCGGCCGGGCGGCCGGGCCGTGGTCATCGACCTGCTGCGGCACGACCGCGACGATTTCCGCCGCGGATTAGGCCAGGTATCGCTGGGGTTCACGCCCGACGATCTCACCGCCGCGCTCACCGCCGCCGGGCTCGACCGGCCGCGTTGCCGGCCGCTCCCTCCCGCCCCCGACGCCAAGGGCCCGGCCCTTCTTTTTGCCACCGCCCGGCGGCCGGCCGATTAACCATCAACCCGTTACCCGAACTTTCGACTTTTTTACTTTTAACTTGGAACCGGAGCTTCCCATGACCGCCCTCGACACGCCCCCCGCCCCCGCCGACCTCCCGACGCCCGAGACCCGCAACGGGCTGACCTTCAAGGTCGCCGACCTCTCGGCCGAAAACGTCGCCTTCGGCCGCAAGGAGATCCGCCTGGCCGAGGAAGAGATGCCCGGGCTCATGGCCGTCCGCGAGGAGTACCGCGACGCCCAGCCGCTGGCCGGCAAGCGGGTCATGGGCAGCCTGCACATGACGATCCAGACCGCGGTGCTGATCGAGACGCTGGTCGAGCTCGGCGCGGACGTCCGCTGGGTCTCGTGCAACATCTTCAGCACGCAGGACCACGCCGCCGCCGCCGTCGTGGTCGGCCCGAACGGCACGCCGGAGAAGCCCAAGGGCGTGCCCGTCTTCGCCTGGAAGGGCGAGACCCTGGCCGAGTACTGGTGGTGCACCGAACGCGCTCTCGACTTCGGCGACGGTGGGAACCTCGGCCCGCAGCTGATCGTCGACGACGGTGGCGACGCCACGATGCTGATCCACAAGGGTGTTGAGTTTGAAAAAGCGGGTGCCGTGCCCGGCCGCGACACGACCGACAACGCCGAGTTCAAGGAAGTGCTCAGCACGCTGGCCCGCTGCCTCGACGCCAACCCCGAGCGGTGGCAGAAGGTCGCCGCGGCGTGCAAAGGTGTCAGCGAGGAGACCACCACCGGCGTGCACCGGCTCTACGAGATGCAGCGTGACGGCAAGCTGCTGTTCCCCGCGATCAACGTCAACGACTCCTGCACCAAGGCGAAGTTCGACAACCTCTACGGCTGCCGCCACTCGCTGATCGACGGGCTGTTCCGCGCGACCGACGTGATGATGTCCGGCAAGGTCGCCGTGGTCTGCGGCTACGGCGACGTCGGCAAGGGCTGCTGCCAGAGCCTCCGCGGCCAGGGCGCCCGCGTCATCGTCACCGAGATCGACCCGATCTGCGCCCTGCAGGCCGCCATGGAGGGCTACGAGGTCAC
>JBCCOP010000086.1:0-10976 GCA_039025315.1 Planctomycetota bacterium
CGGACGAGGTGGTACTCCTCAGGATGCGCGCGCCAGAGTTCCTCGAATTCGGCCTCTCCCGCCGGAAACTCGGGCGGAAGTTCGCCAATCCAGATCGACGAGCGCTCGTCGAGCTCGAGGATCTCGAAGCCGTTCACTTCAGGACTCGCCGCCGGCCGCCTCGAAGCCATAGAAGACAGGATCCCTGAGCGCCGGTGCGGCCGCCGCAGGCAGCAGCATGGTTCGCACGGCCCAGATATCGCCGAAGATGCGGTACTCCAGCGCGGTCCGATCGAGGTACTCGACGCCCGCACTTCCGCCCGTCCCCGTTCTCCGTCCGATGACACGCTCCACCATGCGCGCGTGACGCTGACGGAACATGACGAACGCCTGCTCGACTTCGAGAACCGCCGCAAGCACCTCGCGCGGCCACGCAAGCAGCGGAAGCTCGCGATAGGTTTCGAGGAAGAGAATGGCGGAGCGAACGAGGCCGCGGTGCGCTCCGCCTTCCTCCTCGCCCGGCCGCAGGAACGCGACGACGCCCGCGCGCTCGCGCTCGTACACCTTCGTGAGCCTCGCGCGCTCGCCTTCGACGTCGCGGCTCGCTGCCTTCGCGACGCTCTGCGCGTAGTCGCGGCTAGCGGCGACGACCTTCTCATGCGCCACGAGGTAGCGGTCGACGAATCCCTCCGCATCCGGCTCGAGCGCTCCGCCTTCCCGCCGGACCGCGTCGATCGGCGTTCGCTTGAGCCAGTCCTCCAGCGCAGCCTTGAACGTGGGTGGGGATCATCGAGCAGGGCGAGCTGAAGTTCACCGGCACGATGAGCGAGATCATCGAGCGGGCCCGCACCATCGGCGGCGGCGGCCGGGTACTGCACGTCGGCGTGTCCGCGAAGACGGCGCAGGCGGCGGCGCTGCTGCAGCAGACGCCGGGCATCGAGCGGGTCGAGCCGGTGAACGGCCACCTGCGGGTCAGCCTCGCCGCCGACGCCCCGGACGCCCACGACGCCGCGCCGCGGATCGCCGCGGCACTGATCAAGCAGGGCTACGCCCTGACCAAGCTCGACGAGGAACAGGTCAACCTCGAGACCGCGTTCATGCGGCTGACCAAGGGGCTGGTTCAGTAAGCGGCGGTCTCACCCTTTAGCTGCGACGCCACGCGTCGCTGACCCTCCGGCGCGTATCATCCTCCCCGTGGACCCGACGACGCTTCATCCCGTGCTCGCTCAAGCCGCGCAGGCCCCGACCGTCGGCGGCAGCGGCCCGTGGCTGGTCTGGGGCATCGTGCTGCTGGCCTCAGCCTTCGCGCTGCTGGGCGTCGAGACGTTCCTGCCCACCGGCGGGATCGTCGGGGCGCTGGCGGGGCTCGCCGCCATCGTCGGGATCATCTTCCTGTTCCGGTTCAACACGGCCCTGGGCCTCGCGTCGGCGACCGCGTGCCTGATCGCGCTGCCGTTCATCGTCGTGTTCATGCTCAAGATCGCGCCCGACACGCCCTTCGGCAAATGGATCACGCTCAACGATGTCCAAGCGTCGGTCAGCCACCCTCCCCCGCCCCCGGAATCTGGGGGCGTTCTGGTACCGGCACCCGACCGGCCGACGCCGATCGCGGTCGGCGACACGGGCGTGACGCTCACGCCGCTGTTCCCCGTCGGCACCGTCCGGCTGCACGGCCGACGCGAGGAGTGCCTCGCCCAGCGCGGCACGATCGACAAGGGCGTCGAGGTCCGCGTCGTCGTGGTCGACGGCAGCGAGGTCCACGTCACGCCGGTGTAGCGGTCGCCGCTGCTTCAACCGCGTGATTGCGTAACCCCGGGCCGCGGCCGATCATGCGGGGTCATGGCGGACACGTCCACGTATCACGACCCCCGTCACGCCCGCCGGCCCGGGACGCTGGTGGACCTGGCGGTCCGGCTGCGGCGCGACGAAGCGACCGGCTGGGACGAGTTGACCCGGCGGGACCGGGAGATCGGTCGGGTTCTCGGGCTGACGGAGAAGCCGCGAGACCTCCGGGGCAAGGCAACGGCAGTAACGGCGTGGCTGTCGCGGGTCGAGCCAGCGGTGGACCTGGGCCGGCCGGCGCTGGCGAAGGTGGGCGCGGCGGCGGTGCTGCTGGGGCTGCTGCTGGGCTACGGCTCGGCGGTCGGGCTGTTCTATTACGACGGCTCGTCGCCCGTGAACGTGGTGAGTCTCCTGGCGGTGTACGTCGGGCTGCAGGCGGTGACCCTGGTGCTGTTCGTCGTCGCGGCCTGGCCCGCCCCCGGAAGTGAGTGGCTGCGTGGGCTGAGTTCGGGG
Source organism: Planctomycetota bacterium (assembly GCA_039025315.1). GTDB lineage: Bacteria > Planctomycetota > Phycisphaerae > Phycisphaerales > Phycisphaeraceae > Algisphaera. Next base: position 2,275 of record JBCCOP010000086.1, read on the forward strand.
CGGTTGGCGGCGTGGGTGGTGCGTTGGCTGCCGGCCGAGACGCGGGAGGCGGTGGGGTCGGTGTTGGGATTCGGCGCGTCGTCGGGCTCGCCGAGCGGGGCGGTGTACCACCGGGTTAGGAAGTGGCAGGTATTGGCGTGGTCGCAGTCGCTGGCGTTGTGGTTCAACGTGGCGGCGGTGGCGGGGGCGTTGTCGCTGATCGTGTTCAGCGACCTGGGGTTCGGCTGGAGCACGACGCTGGACGTGGATGCGTCGCAGATGCACGCGTTGACGTCGGCGTTGGCGTGGCCGTTCGGCTGGTGGGTGCTGGACGCGGTGCCTCCGCTGGCTTTGGTCGAATCGACGCAGGCGTTCCGGGCCGAGGGGTTCGAGCTGCCGGCGGAGGCGGCGGAGTCGGCGCGGTGGTGGCCCTTCGTGGTGGGGTGCATGGTGTGTTACGGCGTGGTGCCGCGATTGGCGACGCTGGGGGTGGCGCGGTGGAACCTGGGGCGGGCGACACGGCGGGCGGTAGCGGGGACGCCGGGGGTTGAGCGGGTGCTGGAGCGGATGATCTCGGCGGTGGTGCGGACGTCGGCGGGGGGTGCGGAGGCGGCGGCGGTTTCGTCGGAGGCGTCGGGGCTGGTGCGGCCGGCGTCGGGCTCGCCGGCGGCGGTGGTGTGCTGGGCGAGGGCGGACGGGCCGGGGGAAGCACTTCGCGCCGGGGGGAAGCGGACGTTGGACGAGGACCGGGCGGTGATCGAGGCGGTTTCGCAAGCGGGGGGGACGGTTCAAGTTCGGGTGCGGGCGTGGGAGCCGCCGGTGTTGGAGGTCTTGGATTTCCTGCGGGACTTGCGGGGGGCGTTGGGGGTGGGGCCGGCGGTGGAAGTGCTGCCGGTGGGGGAAGGCGACGTCGGGGTGTGGCGGCGGCGGGTTGCGTCGCTGGGAGATCGGGAGACGGTGGTGGTTTCGGAGCGCGGCGAGGCCGAGGTGGGGGGCGATTACGATGACGAGAACGAGAACGACAAGGCGGGGGGCGGCGATGGGTGACGCGCGGTTTGCGGTGGTGGGTCATCCCAACAAGGGCAAGAGCAGCATCGTGGCGACGCTGGCGGCGGACGCGGGGGTGGCGGTCGCGCCCGAGCCGGGGACGACGACGCGCAGCCGGGCGTTCCCGATGCGGGTCGACGGGCGGACGCTGTACACGCTGATCGACACGCCGGGGTTCCAGCGGGCGCGGCGGGCCTACGCCTGGCTGCAGGCGCACGACGAGGGCGTCGAGCGTCGGCCCGACGTGGCGCGGAAGTTCATCGCGGCCCACGAAGCCACCGACGCGTTCCCCGACGAGGTCGAGCTGCTGCGGCCGCTGATGGACCGCGACCACCCGGCGGGCGTGCTGTACGTCGTCGACGGGTCGGTGCCTTACGGCCCGGAGTACGAGGCGGAGATGCAGGTCCTGCGATGGACCGGCCGGCCGAGCCTGGCGCTGATCAACCCGATCGGCGCGGCGGACCACACCGGGGCGTGGCGGACGGCGTTGGGCCAATACTTCAAGATCGTGCGGGTGTTCGACGCGGTGGACGCGGCGTTCGCCAAGCGGCTGGAGCTGCTGCGGGCGTTCGGGCAGCTGGACGAGGCGTGGCGGGGCCCGCTGGACGAGGCGGTGGCCGAGCTGGAAGCGGACCGCGGCCGGCGGCGGCGGGAGGCGGCGGCGGAGCTGGCGTCGCTGGTGGTCGGGTCGCTCACGCTGTCGGTGACGCGGAAGCTCGGGCCGAGCGAAGACCCGAAGGCGTTGCAGCCCGAACTGCTGGAGCGGTTCAAAGGGGAGTTGCGTCGGAAGGAGCGGCGGGCGCGGGACCGGGTCGAGTCGGTGTACGACCACCGCGGCGTCGAGCGGCATGAAGCTGAGGCTTCGGCGCTTGACGAAGATTTGTTTTCGGAAGAGACGTGGCTGGCGTTCGGGCTGACGCGGAAGCAGCTGCTGCTGGCCGGGGCCGGCGGCGGGGCGGCGGCGGGCGGGGCGTTGGACGTGGCGGCGGGGGGGACGAGCCTGCTGATGGGCGCGACGATCGGGGCGGTGATCGGCGGGGCGGCAGCTTGGTGGGGGTCGGGCCGACTGGCGGAGTTCAAGGTCCTGAGCACGCCGCTGGGCGACGCCCGGCTAGGGGGCAAGCTCCTGCGGTGCGGGCCGACGAAGAACCCGAACTTCCCGTTCGTGTTGCTGGGCCGGGCACGGCTGCACCACGCGGTGGTGGCGGGGCGGACCCACGCGACGCGGGGGGCGTTGGTCGTGCCGGGCGCGGGCGGGGGCCTGCCTCCGTTGGGCGACGAGCGACGCAAGGGGCTGGCCCGGGCGTTCCGCGCCGCGGGCAAGGCGTCGGGCGATGCCGAGGCCGCCGCGTCGGCCGAGGCAATGCTGACCGACCTGATCGACACCACCCTCGCCGAGGACACGGCCGGCCCGACGTGACGCCGCGACCCGGGCTCAATCGCGCGGCCGCGTCTCCCGATGACAGAGACACGGGAGCGGTCGCGGCCCATGAGCAGATCCAGGATCGACATCGCCAAGACCTCGCTGCGGCTGAGTGAGGCCCAGTGGGAGGCCCTGATCGACCGGCTCGAGGCGGGCAAGGGGCCGGCCGTGCCGGCGACGCGGGACCGCCGCGACCTGGACGACCGGCGGTACTTCCACGTCCGCCGCGCGGCCCTACGGGTGCTCCGCGAGAACAGCCCGCCGACGTCGCACCTCGTGCGGACCCGCAACCTCTCGGCCGGCGGGGTGGGCCTGATCCACAACGCGTTTCTCTACCCCGGCACGCCTTGCCACGTTGCGTTGCAGACCCGCCACGGCGAGAGTGTCGCGCTGCCCGGCACGGTGGTGTGGTGCCGACACGTCAGCGGGCGGGGCCACGAGGTCGGCCTGCGTTTCGACTGGATCATCGAGATCGACGAGTTCATCGCGCCGGGCGAGCGGCGATCCCAGCCGGACGCTGCCTAAACGCTTTGGAAAAGGCCGGGCTGTTCGAGACGCAGCAGTCGGCGTTTGGTGTCGATTCCGCCGGCGAAGCCGGTGAGGCCGCCGTCGGCCCCGACGACGCGGTGGCAGGGCACCACGATCGACAGCGGGTTGCGGGCGTTGGCCAGGCCCACCGCGCGGGCGGCGTCGGGTCGGCCGAGCGTCGCGGCGAGCCGGCCGTAGGTCGTGGTGACACCGTACGGGATGCGGCGCAGCTCGGCCCAGACCGAGCGTTGAAACGCGGTGCCCTCGGGCCGCAGCGGCAGGTCGAAGGCGGTGAGCCGTCCGGCGAAGTAGCGGTCGAGCTGCCGGGACGCGGCGTCGAGCACGGGGTGGCCGGCGTCGTCGGTTTCGGCGTCGCCGGGCAGGGCGGGCAGGCGGCGGCTGTGGGCGAAGTCGATCCGGCGGAGGTGGGTGTCGTCGGCCAGGAGGCGCAGCGTCCCGACCGGGCTGGGCCGGGTGCGGGTTACGAGGCGTGAGGCGGCGGCGGTCATCGGCCAAGCGTAGCGGGCGGGGCGAAGCTCATATGATGCGGGCCGCGTGTTCGAGCCGCCCGCCCTGAGCAAGCCCGGCCTGTTCGTGACCGGCACCGATACGGAGGTCGGCAAGACGGTGGTGTGCTGCGCGATCGCCGCGGCGGTCCGCGAGCGGCACCGCCGGCTGCGGCTGGGGGTGTGCAAGCCGCTGGCCAGCGGGTGCCGGCGGGACGCGGAGGGTCTGATCAACGAGGACGCCGAGGCGTTGGCACGCTTCGCCGACTGCCGGCTGCCGATGGACGCGGTCAACCCGATCCGTTTCCGCACGCCGGTGGCCCCGGCGGTCGCGGCCGAGCTGGAAGATACGCCGGTGGACTGGGGCGCGCTTCGGCGGGGGCTGGCGACACTGGACGAGCGGTGCGACGCGGTCCTGGTCGAGGGCGTCGGCGGGGCGATGGTGCCGCTGGACCCGCGGAACCCGCGGTGGATGGTGGGCGAGCTGGCGGCGGCGATCGGCTACCCGCTGATCGTCGTGTGCCGGGCGGGGCTGGGCACACTGAACCACACGATGATGACGGTCGAGACGCTGCGGCGGGCCGGCTGCCAGGTCAGCGGGCTGGTGATGAACCGGATGACCCGCGACCCCGAGGCCGCGGCGGCGGACCCGTCGCTGGCGAGCAACCGCGACTGGCTCGAGCGGCTGACGGGGGTGAAGGTGCTGGCGACGCTGCCCGAGGGCCGGGCCGTCGCGCCGGGGCGGGGGAAGCTGGACCCGGCGGTGGTGGCGGCCGCCGAGCGGGTGGACTGGCTCGACGTGATGCGGGAGCCGTCGGCGGTGCGGGTCTGAGGCAGGTATCAGGGCGCGCCCGGCATCGTCGCGGCGCGGGTCGGGCCGAAGAGGTCGGACCACGTCTCGCGGGTGCCGCGGAGGGTGGTGAGGCCGGTCTGGGGCTGTTCGAGGGTGCCGGTGACGCGGATCGCCAGCAGCTCGTCGCGGAACATGTTCAGCAGGTCGGAGACGGGACCGAGGCGGGGCGCGGCGCGGTTGCGGGAGACCATGATCAGGTTCAGCGCGGTGTCGGGCAGGGTCATAGTGCCGGCGCCGGCGATGGTGAGGCTGGGGCCCTCGAAGGCGAGTTCGTCGAAGCGGACGCGGTCGCCGCGGACGAGGTAGCGGGCGCTGGCGGCCGAGAGCGGTGCGCCGGTGGGGAGGCTGAAGTTGGTCGCGCGGAGCAGAGCGTTGCTCAGCGGGCGGTCGAACAGCCGGGCGTCGGCGATGCGCATCGCGCCGCGGCCGCGGCGGAGGCCGGGGGTGTCGATCGGAGCCTCGAGGTGCAGGCTCGCCGAGAGCAGACCGACGCCCAACGCGCGGTCCGGCGCAGTGAACGCGCCGAGCGTCGTCGGCCAAGCGTTGTCGTCGGCCGCGGCTACCGTGATCCCGGCTGCCGTGATTCCGGGGGCGGCCTTGCCGTGGGTCGGGTCGTGCGTGGCGGGGTCGAGCAGCGGGTCGACCTCGGCGTCGCTGAGGGTCAGGTCGATCTGGTAGCGGTCGGCGGGGTCGAGGGGGACGCGGCCGTGGCCGACGAGTACGCCGCCGTAGACCCCGCCAAGCATCGGGCCGAAGCGTAGGTGGTTGGGGTCGTCGGGCGTGTTGGCGAGGGTGACGGTCAGCGGGGCGACGCGGCGGTCGGCCGCGCGGAGCTCGGCGGCGCGGAGGTCGAAGCGCAGCCGCGGCCGGTCTTCGCCGGGGTGTAGGCGGACCCGGGTGTCGAGCACGCCGCGCATGCGGGTCACGGGCACGCCGAGGGTCAGGCTGGTGTCGATCAGCTCGACGCGGGCGTCGAGCTCGAGCTGGGTCTCGCCCGGGCCGGGGGCGGGGCGGTGCAGCAGGCGTGCGTCGGTCAGCCGGTAGTCGCCGGTGACTCCGAGTTGGTCGAGCACGGCCACGGCGGCGTCGGGCAGCGCCTTGCGGGTGTAGGGGCAGGCGGTGTCGGCCCGGGCCTGCCAGGTGATCGCCGTGGGCGTCACGCCGTCGAGCCCGACGAGCCCGTCGATCATGGCCCGGCCGTGGGTGAACGATCCGGCGAGCTCATCCAGGTCGGCCCTTCCGGGGCGGAGGGTGGCGGCACCGGCCATGTCGTCGAACTCCAGCCGCTGACCGAGCAGGTCCATGCCGAACGTCGTGGGTTCGACGCGGAGGGTGTAGGTCTCGGGCAAGCTGTCGGTACCTTCAGCAGAAATTTTCCGGGGGGGGAGGCTGCGCCAGTCGAGCGTGGCGTCGACGCGGCCGGCGGGGCGGTGCTCGTCGAAGAGCGCGGCGAGCCGGCCACGCTGCGGGTGACCGGCCGGCAGCAGGTCGAGCAGGGCCGGTTCGACGCGGAGGCCTCGGCCATCGACTTTCAGTTGGAACCGATCGCCGGGTTCGCGGTCGGTCAGCGCATCGGCCCAGCGGAACCCGCCGTCGATCGTCAGATCGGCGTCGCCGCGGCGGCCGGTGAGGCCGCGGAGGGTCAGCCCGTCGTTGTCCACGTCGAACCTGCCCGCGACATCGAGCAACCGGTACGCCCCGCCGTTGGGTTGCAGCTCGCCCCGCCGCACCTCGGCCGCGACGGCCCAGCGCGTGTCCGACGCGGCGTCGGCCTTGTTGATCGTCGCGGTGCCGGTGACCTCGCCGCCCGGGTGCAGGTCGGCCAGCACGGTGCGGGCGTCGGCGCGGATCGCGTGGATTAACAAAGGGTCGACCGGCAGCGTGGCGCCGGTGACGGTCAGGTCGGGCAGCACCGGGCCGCCGCGGTCGGGCTGCGACAGCGTGCCCGAGAGCGTGCCCCGGCCGCCGGTCGGGCCCGCCATGACCACGTCGTCGAGTTCGATGATCCCGCCGGGCCGGGCGACGATCTGGCCGCTCACGCCGGTGAGCGGGTACGGCCAGTACCGAAACAAAGCCGAGACCCCCGCCGCCTGGATCGTCGTCGTCACGGCGTACTCGGTGTCACGCCCGAGCGGCCGGTCGACCAGGACATCGACGTCGATCACGCCGCCGAGCGTGAACGCCGGCGGTTGCCAATCGCTGCCGGCTTGCGACGCCCCGGCCTCGTCCGGCCCCCGCAGCACGCCCTCGCGCACCAGCGTCGCGTGCATCGCCTCGTCGAAGAACACCCCGATCGCCTGCCGGCGGGTGTCGCTCAGCGCGGCCTGCAGGTGCTCGTCGAACGGGATGCCGCGCGCCTCGACCGAGAGCCGGACCGCCGCGCCGTCGCCCGGCGGGCTGATCTCGCCGCGGACCGACACTGTCCCGCCCGACGGGCCGACCCCGACCAGGTCGCGCACCACCACCCGCTCGCGGTCGAACGCCACCACGCCCCGCATCTCCGTCACCGGCAGCGGGAACTTGCGGTACACACCCCGCGCCCCGAGCAGCTTCAATTCGCCCGTGACCTCGACCGGCCCGTCGACCTCGGCCTGCGTCAGCCGCGTCGTGCTCTGGAACCGCCCGCTCGGGCTCAGCGTCCGGAAGATCTGCCGCCCCACCGCCGGCAGCGACGCGAGGAACGGCGGCTCCCGCTCCAGCACGAACGGGTCCGTCGCCAGCGTGATCTGGCCCCGGACGGCGTCCTGAAGCTGCGGCCCGGTTTGCGGCAGCGGCCACACGCCGTCGGCGTGGTACTGCACCCCTTCGATCAACCCCGTCAGGCCCCGGACCCGCACGGCGTGGTCGTCCAGCTCGACGCGGCCCGTGACGCCGGTCATCCGCGGGTTGTAACGCGGCGGGTCGCCCGCGTCGGCCATCGCCCGGCCGATCGCGTCGTACGGCGGCGTGATCGCGATGCCGCTGAGCTGCAGCTCGGCCCGCCGCAGCCGCGGCCGGCCGGTGTCGTCTACGTCCAGGTTCACCGCCAGCCGCGGCAGCCGCCCGGTCGGGTCCATCGTCGCCCACCAGTCGCGGAACCCCATCGGCAGCAGCATCCGGTGCGCCGCGTCGATCTCGAAGTCCCGCAGCTCGAGGTGCAGGGTCTGGCCCACCGTGTCGAGCCGGCCGGTCAGCGTCGCGTCCCGCCGGGCCTCGGCGTCGAACTGCCGCAGCTCGAAGCCGTACGTGCCGGGCCGCTGGGGCCGCTCGCGCAGCTCGCCCGCCAGCCGCATCACGCTCCGCGTCTCGACCCCGCCCCGGCCGTCGCCGACGCCAAAGTTCACCCGCGCCCCGTTGACCTCGATCGTCGGCGGCAGCCTCAGCCCCGGGCCCCCGTCGTCCCCGCCCCGGTCCAGGTTCAGCATCTCGAAGTTCATCCGGCCCGTCGCCGCGTCCCGCGTCAGGTTGATCTCGGGGCGGTCGAACGCGATCTCCCGCACCCGCAGCTCGCCCCGCCACAGCCCGGAGTAGTCCAGCTCCGCCCCCACCCGCCGGGCCGAGAACACACGGGCAAAGTCGCCCCGCCCCGGGCCCAGGTCCGGCACGTCCAGCCACAAACCCGATACCGTCAGCCGACCGCCCAGCGATAGCTGCGCCCGCCCGACCACCACGTCCCCGCCCAGCGCCCGGCTCAGCACCCCCTCCAGCATCGGCCGCAGGTTCGCCGGCCGCGTCAGGTGCACCACCCAACCCGTGACCAACGTCAGCAGCAGCAGCCCCGCCAACACCCCGCGCACCAGCCACCGCCGCGCCCGCCGCGGCTTCTTCCCGCTTCCGTCTTGTCCGCTTCGTGTTGCCATCGCCTAATCGTCTGCGTCCAATCTAACCGCCCGGCCGACGTTCTCTTATCGGTTATGTTCCACGCTTTGAACCCACCCGGAATTTTCTCATGCCCCCGATCAAGGACACGGTCACGTTCGACGACTTCGCCAAGCTCGACCTGCGGGTCGCCACCGTCGTCGAGGCCGAGCCCCACCCCAACGCCGACCGCCTGCTGCGGCTGCAGGTCGACCTGGGCGACCACCGCCGCCAGATCTGCGCCGGCGTCAAGGCGTTCTACGACCCGGCCGACCTCGTGGGTCGCCAGATTGTCGTCGTCGCCAACCTCGCCCCCCGCAAGATCCGCGGCGAAGAATCCAACGGCATGCTCCTCGCCGCCAGCGTCATGGACGGCGACGACCTGCAAGACGTCGTGTTGCTGACCCCCGGCAAGGACGTCCCCGCCGGATCGACGGTGGGGTGACCCATGCGTAGCGGGCGGACTTGTCCGCCCGGTTACGGGTCAACGATCGCTTTCCCAGAAAATCGGCGGGCGGACAAGTCCGCC
>JBCCOP010000087.1:0-10741 GCA_039025315.1 Planctomycetota bacterium
GGCCTCGAGCAGTTCGGCGGCGAGCTGGCCGGTGATTTCTTCCGTCTCTTCGGTGCCGGACATCACGAGGATCGACTGGTCGCGGCGGGCGTGCTGCTCGTAGCGCAGCTGCAGCTGGTCGGTGACCGAGCGGAGCAGGCGGGTGGCGTAGTGGTAGGCGAGGCTGGCGAGCTGGTCGCTGCGGCGGAGGGTCTGGATCTGGTGGAGGGTGGGCCAGATCAGGTGGGAGGCTACGCGTTCGCCGGTGGCGTCGGCGTCGAAGCACTCATCGAGGACGGCGCGGGCCGCGGCGCGGTCGCCGGAGATCGCGGCGGTGAAGAAGCGTTCGAGCAGGGCGTTGGCTTGGCTGGGCATGAGGTCACCTTCGGTTCGGGCCGTCCGGGGCCGGGGGTTGATCTTTCCGGGTCGGGGGGATTCCGGGGAAGTTCCGGGGGGGGGCCGAATCACGTGTCCGGCCCCGTCTGCCGGGGTTCATCGGGCGGCCGCTGAACCCCGCTCCACGGCCCGAAAAGCGGCGGCGGCGGCGGGTCCCAATAAGCGGTGATTTTGCTTTAGGTCTTGACGAGACAAGAATTTGACAAGACGACAAGCCGATTCCGATAATCTTGGCGGCCGCGGAAAACCGCCGCCCGATCCCGGGGTCCGACGCCGAGCGGGGTGAAGCAACCATTACACGCCGCGCCGCGTCAAGCTTTTGGGTGCCAAAACCGGCGGCGGGGGTTTATGCTGGCCCGAGACGCCACGCGATAAGGAGCAGCGCGATGCGAGAGGCCGTCAAAATGATCGGAGCCCGTGGCCGGGGGCGGGTTGGGTGGCTGTGTGGTCTGCTGCTCGGGGCCGCTGTGGGGCTGGGCGGTTGCGTCGTGAACCCGGCGACGGGCGAGCGGGCGCTGAACCTCATCAGCGAAGAGCGGGAGATCGCCATCGGCGCCGAGGCCGAACCGCAGTTCCTGGCGGAGAACGGCGGGCCGGTGCCGAGCGCGCGGCTGACGGCCTACGTCGATCGGCTGGGCCGGGAGCTGGCCGCGGTGAGCGAGCGGCCGCACCTGCCGTGGTCGTTTAATGTGCTCAACTCGTCGCAGATCAACGCGTTCGCGCTGCCGGGGGGCAAGGTGTTCATCTCGCGGGGGCTGCTGGCGAAGATGACCAACGAGGCGCAGCTCGCCGGCGTGCTGGGACACGAGATCGGCCACGTCACGGCCCAGCACGTCAACGCCCGGATGAGCCAGGCGCTGATTATCCAGGGGATCGCCGTCGGCGCGAGCGTGGCCGGCGAGGTGGCGGACGACGACACGCTGCGGGTCCTCGGCGCGGGCACCGCGATCGGCGGGGGGGTGTACCTGTTGAAGTTCAGCCGGGACCAGGAGAGCCAGTCCGACGAGCTGGGCGTGCGCTACATGACCCGGCTGGGCTACAACCCGTGGGGCCAGGTGCAGGTGATGCAGATCCTCGACGAGGCGCAGGGCGGCGGGGCGGGGCCCGAGTTTTTTGCGACCCACCCGCTGCCGAAGACGCGGATCGCCCGGCTGGAGAAACACATCGCCGAGAACTTCCCGCAGGCGGGCCTGCCGGACGGGGATCAAGACAGCTACGGCGTCAGCGACCGCTTCAAGTTTGCCGCCGCGTCGTTCGAAGACAACGTCTTGGACGAGCTGGCGAAGCTGCCGGCCCCGACGGCGGGCCGGGCCGGGCCTAGGCTCCGGGCGTACCTCGCGGAGGTCGGCGCCTGCAGCGCGTGCGGGGCCGACCACCTGCATTGACCGGTCCATGAGCCAGCTGCTGGAACAGGACGAAGCACGGACCGCCGAAGCCCCGGCGTGGGACGACGGCCGGTTAGGTAACCCCCACGCCGAGCCGGACAAGGCCCGCCGGGTCGAGCGGATGTTCGCCGCGATCGCGCCGAGCTACGACCTCAACAACCGGGTCCATTCGTTCGGCCGGGACCAGGCGTGGCGGCGGACGGCCGTGCGGACGGCAACGTTGAGCGGCGGCGAGACGGTGCTGGACGTGGCGTGCGGCACGGGCGACCTGGCGATGGCGTTCGCGGACGCCGGGGCGGGCAACGTGATCGGCGTGGACTTCACGCTGCCCATGCTGACCCACGCCCAACGCAAGAAGACCGCCGGAAGCGGGATTGTTTATTCCGGGGGCGATGCGCTGCGGCTGCCGGTGGCGGACGCGAGCGTCGACGTGCTGAGCATCGCCTTCGGCATCCGCAACGTGACGGACGCCCCGGCGGCGTTACGCGAGTTCCGCCGGGTGCTGCGGCCCGGCGGCCGGCTGATCGTGCTGGAGTTCACCGTGCCCGCCAACCCGCTGGTCCGGCTCGGGCACGATTTCTACTGCGGCTGGGTCATGCCGCGGACCGCGACGCTGATCTCGGGTGACCGCAGCGGGGCATACAAGTACCTGCCGCGGAGCGTGAGCACGTTTACCGGCAAGGCGGCGTTGATCGCGGCGATCGGAGACGCGGGCTTCGATGACGTGACGGCAAAATCTTTGACGTTCGGGATCGCGGCGTGCTACCGCGGCGTCAAGCCGCTTGCGGCTTAGCGGATCATCGTGGTGTGCTAAGCCGCAAGCGGCTTACGCCACGAGGGCGGGTTCGTCGGCCAGCCGCCACATCGCGCCGTCGCGCTGCACGGGCCGGTACAGCGTGTCGCGTTCGATCGGCCGGTAGCCCGCCTCGACGATCGCCCGCCGCAGGTCGGCGACGCTCGTCTCCTGGTGCGTGTCGCTGCCTTCGACCTTGGTGATGTCGTACCACACGACGGTGCCGTCGACGTCGTCGGCGCCGTGGTCGAGCATGATCTGCGCCATCGGCAGGGTCTGCATGATCCAGAACGCCTTGACGTGCGCGAAGTTGTCGAGCATCAGCCGGGCGACCGCGAGCATGCGGAGGTTATCGACGCCCGACGGCCCGGGCAGGTGCTCGAGCTCGCTGCCGTCGGGGAAGAACGGCAGGGGGATGATGGTTTGGAACCGCCCCGGGAAGCCGCGTTCGATCGCGTGGTCTTGTTCCTCGCGGAGCATGACCAGGTGGTGGACGCGGTCTTCGAGGGACTCGACGTGGCCGTAGAGCATGGTGGCGTTGGAGAACAGGCCGAGCTCGTGGGCGGTGCGGTGGACGGTGAGCCACTCGTCGCTGCGGATCTTGCCGCGGAACGCCTCGTCGTGGACCCGGTCGTCGAACACCTCCGCCCCGCCCCCCGGAAGCGAACACAGGCCCGCTTCGATGAGGTCTTCGAGTACGGCTCGCACGGCCCCGGCGAAGTCTTTGCGAACGGCCCGCTTGCTCACCCGCGCCAGGTGCACGATCTCCACGGCGGTGAACGCCTTGACGTGGACCTGCGGCGCGGTCTCGCGGATGGCCGCGAGCATGTCGGTGTAGTAGCTGAACGGCAGCTTGGGGTGCAGCCCGCCGACGATGTGCATCTCGGTCGCCCCGCCATCGCGGGCCGAGGCGGCCTGCTGCCGGATGTCGTCGAGCGAGTACTCGTACGCCCCGTCCTGCCCGCGTTTGCGGTGGAACTCGCAGAACTTGCACGAGAGGATGCAGAGGTTCGAGTAGTTCAGGTGGCGGTTGACGTTGTAGTACGCCGCGTCGCCGTGCATCCGGTGGCGGACGACGTGGGCCAGCTCGCCGACGGTGTGCAGGTCGCGGGAACGCAGCAGCGTCATCCCGTCGTCGGCCGAGAGGCGGACGCCGGCGTGGACCTTGTCGGCGATGGGGGCGAGCGCGGGGTCGTTCACGGCAACAGAAGATTAGCCGCGACACCGGGGCCGGGCCGGCGTGGGCTTACAATCCCGGCCATGCGGATCATCGGACACGGCGTGGACCTGGTGGACAAAGCGCGGGTCGAGCGGCTGCTGGCCGAGCACGGCGAGCGGTTCCTGGCCCGCTGCTTCACCGAAGGGGAGCGGGCGTATTCCGACGGCAACACGCGGCGGCGCATGGAGCACCTGGCGGGGCGCTTCGCGGCGAAGGAGGCGGTGCTGAAGGTGCTGGGCACCGGGTGGTCGGGCGGGATCGCGTGGACCGACGCCGAGGTGGTCCGCGAGCCGTCGGGCCGGCCGACGGTCGTGCTGCACGGCCGGTGCGCCGAGGTCGCGGCGGAGCTGGGGATCACCGAGTGGTGGCTGAGCATCTCGCACATCGAGACGCACGCGGTGGCGAGCGCGATCGGGGTGGGGGGGTGAATTTCGGGTTGGCACCGCGGCGGGGCGGTGGCATATTCCGGGTGAACGTTGGTTGGGCTACGACGCTTGGGCCGATAAAGTGGGTGTTATGGGACGACGGGCCGGGAAAACGCCGCCTTACGAGATCATGCGGGACGTCGGCGGCGGGCCGCCGCTGCCGCGGTCGGCGGTGTCGCGGCTGCGGGGCGGCAGCACGGGCTGGCTGGGCACGGCGTGGGGCGTGGTGCGGGATTCCGGGGGCGGGGCGGTGGGGCTGCAACTACCGCTGGCGGTGTGGGGGTTGTTGGGGGTGACGGTGCTGGCGGCGATGGGGCTGATGTTCCAGATCGGCACGCACGTCGCGGGGCGGGACACGGGCGAGCGGGTGGCGGTCGACACGCCCCTCGACACCGGCGAAGCCGCGGCCGCCGCGGCCCCCGACGCCGGGGGCGACGTGGTGGCCATGGGCTCCCGCGACGCCTGGCCGCCGAGCGACCTGATGGTCCCGGGCGGGGGTGTGGTTACCGTGGACCCCCGCGAGCTGGGCCGCAACTACTTCGTGCTCACGACCGTCCGGCCCAACGAGGTCGAGTTCGTCCGGGAACTCCAGGTGTTCCTCGCCGAGGGCGGGCTTGCAACCTACCTCGACTCGGCCAATAATGGTCGATTCCGCCGGCTGATCGACGTGACCCGCGGCTACACCCGCGAAGAACGCAGCCGCGGCCTGCACGACGCCCACGAGCAACGCATCCGCGAACTGGGCCGGGCGTGGCAACGCAAACACGGCGGCCTCGGCACCGACCTCCGCGACCTCTACCCCGAACGCTTCGACCCCCCCGCCCCCGGAAATTGACAACCCCGAGATCCGGAGTTGTTGAGTTAGCGAAACACCTTGGACCTTCGACTTTTCACCTTCGACCCAAGTTAGCCATGAGCCTCGACGCATCCCTGAAATCCGGCGGCGGCCTCTCGCGCCACCGCAACGTCCTGACCCGAGCCGAGCGTGTCGCCAAGCTGGCGGACAACGGCGAGTTCGACATGGCCGCCGACAACCCGCTGGGCATCCGCAAGGTCGCCAACCGCAAGCTGGTCACCGGCAAGAGCGCGAAGAAGAAGAAGGAAGAGGCGGAGTAACCTCCGCGGCGGCTTGAACCGCCAAAGACGCCAAGAGCGCCAAGAAATACCAATGCGTAGCGGGCGAACTTGTTCGCCCGTTTGTCTGTTCTTTAGCCGCCATCAATCGGGCGGATGAATCCGCCCGCTACCCGATTCAATGCTTTCCTTGGCGTCCTCCGCGTCCTTGGCGGTTAACCTCTTCTCATGCTCGACCCCGAACGCTTCATCACCGACCGGCTGCGGGCGATCGACGCGTCCGGGATCCGCCGGGTGTTCGACCTCGCGGCCGAGCTCGACGACCCGATCAACCTGTCGATCGGCCAGCCCGACTTCGACGTGCCCCCGGAAGTCCGGGCCGCCGCGGCGGGCGCGATCGAGGCGGGGATGAATCGCTACACGCAGACGCAGGGGGTCGCGGCGCTGCGGGAGAAACTGGCCGCCGACCTGTCGGCCGAGTTCCCCGACACGCTCGGGCCTAGCCTCGCTTGCGGCGATAGCACTCTCTTGATCACTTCCGGGGTGTCGGGGGGCCTGCTGCTGGCGCTGATGACCACGGTCGGGCCGGGGGACGAGGTGTTGATCCCGGACCCGTACTTCGTGATGTACCGGCACCTCGTGACGCTGGCGGGCGCGACGCCGGTGTACGTCGACACGTACCCCGACTTCGCGGTGACGCCGGACCGGCTCGCGCCACACGTCACCGCGCGGACGAAGCTGGTGCTGTTCAACACGCCGAGCAACCCGACGGGGGTGACGGCCACGGCGGCGCAAGCCGAGGCGGCCGCGGCGTTCTGCGCCGAGCGGGGTCTGCTGATGCTCAGCGACGAGATCTACGACGTGTTCAACTACCCCGATGAGGGCGACGCGTTCGTCTCGCCGATGTCGTTCGGGTCCGAAGCGTTGTTGATGCGGGGGTTCTCGAAGACCTACGGCATGACGGGCTGGCGGCTGGGTTATTCCGTGGGCCCGACGCCGATCGTCGAGCAGATGACCAAGTTGCAGCAGTACAGCTTCGTCTGCGCCCCGTCGATGGTGCAGGCGGCGGGGGTGCTCGCGCTGGACGTGGACATGTCGGCCCACGTCGCGGCCTACCGCCGCAAGCGCGACCGGGTGGTCGAAGCCTTGTCGCCGCACTACGAGCTGACGGTACCGGGCGGGGCGTTCTACGCGTTCCCCCAGGTGCCCGTGGAACTGGGTATGACCGGCACGCAGTTTGTCGAAGCCGCGGTGAGGAAGAACGTGTTGGTCATCCCGGGGGAGGTCTTCTCGCAGCGGGACACGCACTTCCGGCTGAGCTACGCCTGCGACGACGCGACGCTGGACCGCGGGCTCGAGGTCTTGATCGAGCTAGCTGCGACGCCACGCATCGCTGACCGCTAAAAAAGATGCTCGAACTCGAGCCGATCTCCGACCCCAGCGACCCGCGGCTGCGGCTTTTTCTGAACCTCAAGGACCGGGACATCCGGCGGGAGACGGGGCTGTTCCTGGCCGAGGGCGAGCACGTCGTGCGGCGGGGGTTCGCGGCGGGCCTGCGGGTGCGCAGCGTGCTGGTCGTCGAGGCGAAGGCGGACCGGGTGCGGCAGATGGCGGTGGCCTCACCGCACGGCCCGGGCGGCGTCGAGGTCTTGCCCTGCCGCCGCGAGGTGATCGCCGACGCGGTGGGCTTCGCGATGCACCAAGGCATCCTCGCCGTCGCCGAGCCGCCCCCGGAAGTGCCGTTGCCGGACCTGTTGGCGGCCGCGAAGTCTTGCCGCGACACGCCGCGGGCCGTGGTCATGTTTTGCCCGGAGGTGACCAACGTGGACAACCTCGGGCTGCTCGTGCGGGTCGCGGCGGCGCTGGGCGTGCGGGGCCTCGTACTCGGGCCGCGCAGCGCCGACCCGTGGTACCGCCGGGCGGTGCGGGTCGCGATGGGCGCGGGCTTCACGCTGCCGATGGCCCGCGTCGCGGACGATCACCAAGCCCTGCGGACCATGCACGACGCGGGCTTCACGTCGCTGGCGACCGTCCTCGACGCCGACGCCCCGCCGCTCGTCGGCCCCGACGCGCCGCCGCTCGGCGACGCCCCGGTCGCCCTCCTGCTGGGCAGCGAGGGCTACGGCCTGCCCCCGGAACTGGCCGCGGCGTGTGCCCGGCGGGCGCGGATCCCGATGCACCACGACGTCGATTCACTCAACGTCGCCGTCGCCGCCGGCATCGTGGTCCACCACCTGATCCACGCCCCCGCCCCTTCCCCGCCCGGCGGGGAATAGCCCCGGCGTGTCGGAGGTTGCACTGGTGCCGGCCTATGCTTCTCACGAAAGGTAACCCCATGCGCGTAGCGTTTTTGCTGCCCATCCTGACCCTCACCACGCTCGCCACGGCCTGCTCCGAGTACGCCGCCGCGAGCAGCGAACCCCGAGAGGACCTGACCTTGATCCTAACCCCCGAGCGCGACGCCGACGGCCAGATCGTCCCCATCGAAAAATCGCCCGAGCAGTGGAAAGCCGAGCTCTCCGACGTCGAGTACCACATCCTCCGCGAGCACGGCACCGAACGCGCCTTCACCGGCCGGTACCACGACAGCAAAGAAGACGGCGTCTACGCCTGCGCCGCCACCGGCCTCGTCCTGTTCGACTCCAAGACCAAATTCGACTCCGGCACCGGCTGGCCCAGCTTCTACGCCCCGATCCACGAGGACCACGTCACGCTGCACCGCGACACCAAGTTCGGCATGGTGCGCACCGAGGTCCGCTGCGCCCTTTGCGACGGCCACCTCGGCCACGTCTTCGACGACGGCCCGCCGCCCACCGGCAAGCGGTACTGCATCAACGGCTACGCCCTGAAGTTCTTCGACCGCGCGACCTACGAAGCCGCCCTCGCCGCCGACGACGCGACCGCCGAGGCGGGGTGACGTCCAAGCCTTGCTGGGCCGCGGCAACTGTCAGGTCGGCCGTCGCCGGTCTGTCACGCTGACAGCCTGACCGACCCCGGACACCCGCCCCGACATCGCAGGACAGGCGTTAATCACCTACATGTATCGATTTACGTCACGCGTAAATTGACCGGGCCGCCTGCAGACGCGGCACCACCATTGCGATACACTCTCGCCCCGCTCGACAACGGGTCGGCGATTGTGCCGGCCAACGACGGGCGTCTTTCGAACCATCCTCCCCCCTCGACGGAGCCGATTTCCATGGCCGTGAAGGACCTGACCTTTGAATCCGAAGCCCGCGCCGGGCTCCTTGCCGGCGTCGAAAAGCTCGCCCTCGCCGTCAAGAGCACCCTCGGCCCCCGCGGCCGCAACGCCGTGATCGACAAGTCCTGGGGCGGCCCGACCGTCACCAAGGACGGCGTCACCGTCGCCGAGGAGATCGACCTGGCCGACAAGGCCGAGAACATGGGCGCGCAGCTCGTGAAGGAAGCCGCGAGTAAGACCTCGGACAAGGCCGGCGACGGCACCACGACCTCGACCGTCCTCGCCGAGGCCCTGTTCCGTGAGGGGCTGCGTCAGGTCACCGCCGGCGTCGACGCCAACGCCCTGGTCCGCGGCATGAAGAAGGCCGTCGCCCCCGCCGTCGCCGAGATCGAAAAACAGGCCAAGCCCGTCCAGGGCAAGGACGACATCACCAACGTCGCCACCATCTCGGCCAACAACGACCCCGAGATCGGCAAGATCATGGCCGACGCCATGGACAAGGTCGGCCGCGACGGCGTCATCACCGTCGAAGAGGGCAAAGCCCTCGACACCTACGTCGATGTCGTCGAGGGCATGCAATTCGACCGCGGCTACCTCTCGCCCAACTTCATCACCAACCCCGACGACATGCTCGTCGAGCTCGACAAGGCCCTCGTGCTGATCTACGAGGACAAGATCAGCAACCTCCAAAAGCTCGTCCCGTTGCTCGAGAAAGTCCAGCAGGCCAAGAAGCCGCTGCTCATCATCGCCGAGGACGTCGAGGGCGAAGCGCTCTCGACCCTGGTGATCAACAAGCTCCGCGGCGTGCTCAACGTCGCCGCCGTCAAGGCCCCCGGCTACGGCGACCGCCGCAAGGCCATGCTCGGCGACATCGCCGTGCTCACCGGCGGCGAGGCCATCATGAAGGACCTCGGCACCGAGCTCGACCAAGTCGAACTCTCCCAGCTCGGCATGGTGAAGAAGATCACCGTCGACGCCGACAACACGACCATCATCGAGGGGGCCGGCGACTCCAAGGCCATTCAGGCCCGCATCCAGCAGATCCGCAACGAGATCGACGTCACGACCTCGGACTACGACCGCGAGAAGCTGCAGGAACGCCTCGCCAAGCTCGCCGGCGGTGTCGCCCAGATCAACGTCGGCGCGGCTTCGGAAGCCGAGCTCAAAGAGAAGAAGGCCCGCGTCGAAGACGCCCTGCACGCTACCCGCGCCGCGGTTGAAGAAGGCATCGTCCCGGGGGGCGGCGTGAGCTTCATCCGCTCGCTCAAGGCCCTCGACCAGGTCGCCGCCGAGGGCGACGAAACCGCCGGCGTCGAGACCGTCCGCAAGGCCCTGACCGTGCCGCTGCACACCATCGCCGATAACGCCGGCGAGCGCGGCAGCGTCGTCGTCGCCAAGGTCGCCGCCGCCAAGGGCAGCCACGGCTTCGACGCCCTCAAGCTCGACTACGTCGATCTCGTCGAGGCCGGCATCATCACCCCTGCCAAGGTCGACCGGACCGCGCTGCAGAACGCGGTCAGCGTCGCGGCCTTGCTGCTGACCTGCGACTGCGTCGTGGCCGAAGCCCCCGCCGACGACGACGGCCCCGGCGCCGGCGGCCCGCCCGACATGGGTGGGATGGGCGGCGGCATGGGCGGCATGGGTGGCGGGATGCCCGGCATGGGCGGGATGGGCGGCATGGGCGGCATGCCTGGCATGATGTAAGCCGCCCGTTCTTCTGTCCGAATCGCCTGAATCGAACCAACGCACGCACACCAACCCCCAGGAATCAGCCATGCCCGCCACCGCCAAGAAGACCACCATCACCCCCCTCGACGACCGCGTCCTCGTCAAGCCCACCGAGGCCGAGGAGAAGACCGCCTCCGGCATCTACCTGCCCGAGGGCGCGAAAGAAAAGCCCCAGACCGGCAAGGTCGTCGCCGCCGGCCCCGGCAAGCTCAACGACGACGGCAACCGCACCAAGCTCACCGTCAAGAAGGGCGACACCGTCCTCTACGGCAAGTACGCTGGCACCGAGATCGACCTCGACGGCGAAGCCCACATGATCATGCGCGAGTCCGAACTGCTCGGCGTCATGGAAAAGTAACGACCGCTTTTCTCAATCCCCGCAAACCCTTTAAGCCGCTTGCGGCTTAGCACTCCCCGGAGTCAGCAACCCGATGGCCAAGAAACAGATGATCTTCGGCACCGAGGCCCAGGCCGAGCTCAAGAAGGGCCTCGCCCAGCTCGCCGCCGCCGTCAAGGTGACCATGGGCCCCACCGGCCGCA
>JBCCOP010000088.1:0-10201 GCA_039025315.1 Planctomycetota bacterium
CAACTGGTACGACCTGCCGCTGGGCGACTTCGTCGCGATGCTGATCTTCGACGACGACCTGGGCCGGCCCGGCATGATCTCGCTGATCAACAGCCGGCTGGTCGAGGCGTTCCGCGGCGGGCTCGCCGTCGGCAACGCCCGGGGGCTGCGCACCTTCAACCAGAACCTCCGCCTGGCGCAGTCGGTCCACGCCATGTACCAGGAAAAATACGGCTTCCAGACCGGCCTGGGCGTCGGCGGCGGCCGGCTGCGGCTGCCGCCCTACGAGCAGATGGTCGAGGACGCCTTCACCGCGTTCATGACCGACGCCGCGGTCAACCTCTTCACCCGCGTCAACGCGTACCAGACCGCGCTGCGCCTCGGCGGCCAGCTGCCGCTGGCCTCCCGCACCTACCGCCGGTGGGAGGCCGGCGTCGCGCAGCAGCTCGCCGCCCGCGGCCTCGACCCGGCCCGCGCCATCCCGGTCCCGCCCGACGTCGTCGAGACCGTCGACGGCGTCGAGCAGCAGCAGGGCGGCGCGACGATCCAGCGGCAGTAGGCCCTGGGTTTCTCCCGCGTCACCACGCCATGTTGAGCGGGTGCGGCGCAGCCGCCCCTTCCGGGGGGCCGACCGACCGCGGGACGCTGCGCGTCACCCGCTAAACGTGAGGTCGGGGCGGTCTAAGCCGCCTCGACCCGCAGTGTGACCGCCAGGGTGTGCCGCTGACCGGGGGCAAGGGTGACGGCGTCGTCGCCGATGCACGCCGACTCGATGCAGCAGAAGCGGGTCCACTCGTCGTCGCCGAGGTCGGCCGTCCGCGCCGACTTGTCGATCCAGGGGTTCCAGACCACGGTCGAGCGGCCGCCGAGCTTCTCGACGACGACGCGTCGGCCCAGGGCGGGGTCGTGCAGCGTGCAGGTGGCGTCGGTGCCGCGGTAGACGCGGTCGGTCTCGGCGGTGAAGGTGATCGGCGCGTCGGGCTGGCGGTGGATTTCGCCGGTGAGCTGGTCGAGGTACTCGGCGTGTTCGAGGCCGGTGACCGACGCTTGGTGGATGTCGCCGAGGGCGAGGTAGGTGTGCAGCGCCAGCTCGAAGCGTTGGTCGGTGTCGGAGGGGTTGGTGACGGTGTAGCGGGCTTCGAGCGTCGGGCCGACGACGACGGCCTGCTCGATCTGCAGCGGCCCGACGTGCAGGACGGTGCGGGTCTCGACGCCGCGGGCATCCGCGGCGGTGCGGGTGAGCTGCCACGGCCGGGTGCGGGCCAGGCCGTGGGCCGGGGCGTCGGGGTCGGAGGGGTGGGGCCCGAACCAGGGGAAGCAGACGGGCACGCCGCCGCGGATGGCCTTACGTCCGTCGTAGACCGCCTCGGCGGAGGTGAAGAGCACGGGGGCTTGGCCGGCGGGCTGCCAGTGGGTGAGCGTCGCGCCGTGGAGGTACTGGTGCGCGGCGGCGTTCTCGGTGGCCACGACGAGCCGGGGCAGGCCGCCCTCGCCGGCCTCGATCTTCAAGGCGTGGGGCAGGTTGAACTCGTCGGCGCGGTCGAGGAGGGGGGCGTCCATGGGCGGTATGTTGGGAGCGGCGGGGAGGGAAGTCAACGCGTCGGCGTGCGTGGCGTTACATTGGCGGATCGATGGTGGAACTGACCTGCCCAGCCTGCGGCGACGTGCGGGTGCTGCCGTTCGTCCGGGTGGCGGCGGTGGTGCGGTGCCCGGCGTGCGGGCACGTCTGGCGGGTCAGCGCGTCTCACGTGCGGAAAGTCCCGCGGGCGGGAGCCGGGGCCGCGGCGGCGGCCGGTGCATCGCCGAGCGGTGGCCGCCCGGGTCCGGAACCCAAGCTGGGCGACGAGCCCCCGGCCGAGGACGCGCGGGCGGGCAGCAGCGTGACGGGGCTGTCGGGGCTGACGGAGATCATGCAGGCCGAGCCGCGGGGCCCCGCGGCCGGCCAGCCGCCGGTGGCGCCGCTGCCCGAGGCCCTGGTCCGGGCCGAGACGCCCGACCGGCGGGCGTCCCGCCGGGTCACGATCCTCGTGGTGAGCCTGTTGGCGCTGGGCGTCGCGGCCGGCGGCATCGTCCTCGCCGTGACGCTTCCCCGCTTAGCTCCGCCCGCCGCCGACGGCAACACCCCCTCGACCCCCGCCGACGCGACCGAGCCCGGCGGCGACTCGCTCGCCGGCCCGCCGAAGCCCGACGCCGGCTGACCCCCCCCGGAAGCCCCGACCCCTGGAAGCCCCGGAAGCGCCCCGGGAGCTGCTTCCGACCGAGCCGCACCCGCCCCCGATGTTCTTCCCCATCCGCACCGACCGCCAGCCCAAGTCCACGCCCTGGGTCAACTACGCGCTGATCGCCCTCAACGTCGTCGTCTACGCCTTCACCTGGCAGTCGACCCAGCAGTTCGGCGCGGCCGTCGCGGGGGGCTACAGCCTCCAGGAAGCCTTCCGCGACATCCCCGGCGTCGGGCTCTGGCTCTGGCCCGACGAGTCGCTCATCCGCCTGCCCCAGTTCCTCACCTACCAGTTCGTCCACTCCGGCCCCGAACCCGTGCCGGTCCTGCCGATCCTCCTGCCGCTGCACCTGATCTTCAACATGCTGTTCCTCTACGTCTTCGGCAACGCCGTCGAAGACCGCCTCGGCAAGCTCGGCTACCTCGCCTTCTACCTCGCCGGCGGCACCCTCGCCGGCCTGGCCCACATCGTCGATCCCACCGCCGGCCCGGTCCTCGGCGCGTCGGGCTCGGTCGCCGCCGTCACCGGCGCGTACCTCGCGCTGTTCCCCATGTCCAACGTCACCATCGCCTACTGGCTCGTGGTCTTCGTCGGCAGCTTCGTCGTCTCGTCGGTCGTGCTCATCCTCTTCCGCGTCGTCATGGACCTGATCTTCCAGCTCAGCGGCATCGGCCGGGTCGCCTACCTCGCGCACCTCGGCGGCTACCTCTACGGCTTCGTCGTGGGCATGGGTCTGCTCATGCTCCGCCTGCTGCCGCGCGAGCCCTACGACATGCTCGCGCTGATCGAGCAGCGCCGCCGCCGCGCCGCGTTCCGCAAGCTCTCGCGGCAGGGCTTCGAGCCGTGGGAGAACACCAGGCCCGGGGACCCGCCCAAGCCCGGCCGACCCGCCGCCGCGCCCAACGACGAAGACCAAGCCCTCATGCAACGCCGCGCCGACATCGCCGACGCCGCCGGCCGACGCGACCTGCCCGCCGCCGCCGAACGCTACGCCAACCTCCTCACCGACCACCCCGACCAGGTCCTGCCCCAGACCACCCAGCTCGACGTCGCCAACCAGCTCATGGCCGACGGACGCTACGACACCGCCGCCCGCGCTTACGAGCTCTTCCTCTCGGCCTACCGCGACTACGCCGCCCGCGGCCAGGTCCAGCTCATCCTCGGCCTGATCTACGCCCGCTACCTCAACCGCCCCGAACGCGCCGCCGAGCTGCTCGCCGACGCCAAGCCCCGCCTCGCCGGCGACGACGCCGCCCTCGCCGACCCGGCCCTCGCCGAGCTCGCCTGCCCCCCGTTTCCCACCGCCCCCCCACCCCGGGCCTGAGCGCAGCGAAGGCCCGGATCGCCGACGTTATCATGCCGCCGCGTCACCCAACCCACACCCACCGTTCACCCCACCGAGGAACACAATGCCAACTTCGGGAAACGCCGTCATCGGCCAGTCCGGCGGCCCCACCGCCGTCATCAACCAGTCGCTCGTCGGCGCCGTCTACGCCCTCCAGGCCTCTATCGCCGCCAACGAAAACAAGGTGAGCAAAATCCTCGGCGCCCACCACGCCGTCGCCGGCATCATTAATGACGACTACATCGACCTCACCGACCGCGACCCCGACTTCCTCGACCGCCTGGCCAACACCCCCTCCTCCGCCCTCGGCTCGTCCCGCGACAAGCCCGACGCCGCCTACTGCCAGCGCATCTTCGAGTCCTTCGCCAAGCAGGACGTCCGCTACTTCTTCTACGCCGGCGGCAACGACAGCTCCGACACCTGCCGCATCATCGCCGAGATGGCCGCCGACCAGGGCTACGACCTCACCGCCTACCACATCCCCAAGACCATCGACAACGACCTGATGGTCAACGACCACACCCCCGGCTTCGGCTCCGCCGCCAAGTTCGTCGCCCAGGCGTTCATGGGCGACAACCTCGACAACGCCGCGCTGCCCGGCATCAAGATCAACGTCGTCATGGGCCGACACGCCGGCTTCCTCACCGCCGCGTCCGTCCTCGGCCGTCGCCCCGGCACCGACGACGGCCCCCACCTCGTCTACGTCCCCGAGGCCGACTTCAGCGAAGAGAAGTTCCTCGCCGACGTGCAGCGCGTCTACACCAAGCTCGGCCGCTGCCTCATCGCCGTCTCCGAGGGCATCCACGACGCCGACGGCACCCCCATGATGGTCAAGCTCCAGGAAGACGTCGAACAAGACGCCCACGGCAACGTGCAGCTCTCCGGCTCCGGCGCCCTCGGCGACATCCTCTCGGACCTGGTCAAAACCAAACTCGGCCAAAAACTCAACCAGAAGCTAAGAGTCCGCGCCGACACCTTCGGCTACCTCCAACGCTCCTTCGTCGGCTGCGCCAGCGAAGTCGATCAGGCCGAGGCCCGCCGCTGCGGCCACGAGGCCGTCAAACACGCCCTCGCCGGCGACCACAAGTCCGGCTCGATCGCGATGATCCGACAGCCCGGCAGCGATTACAAAATCGACTACCAGCGGATCGAGATCAAACAGGTCGCCGCGTTGACCAAACACCTCGACCCGTCCTACATCACCGACGGCTGCGACATCGCCGAGTCCTTCGTCCA
Source organism: Planctomycetota bacterium (assembly GCA_039025315.1). Lineage (GTDB taxonomy): Bacteria > Planctomycetota > Phycisphaerae > Phycisphaerales > Phycisphaeraceae > Algisphaera. The sequence goes on from JBCCOP010000088.1 coordinate 4,783, forward strand.
CTACGCCGCCCCGATCGTCGGCGAGCTGCCGGTGATCGAGACGTTCTGATTTTCAACTTGCTTTCGTCTGAGCTTGTGCCCACTCTGCGGACCAGCCATGTCCGTGTGCGGGCGATGACTCCCGCGGGCCAGATTGCTAGGCTGTGGCTATGAACGGGTTCCTAAGTCTGTTTTCCGGAGCGGGCGGCCTGGACTTGGGCCTCGAACGTGCGGGCTGGATGTGTCGTTACGCGACCGACATCGACTCCGCTGCGGTCGAGACTTTTCGGGCTAATTTCGCGTCGGCGGCCTCGGGTTCGGGCAACGGTGGCGACGCCCTGATCGAGACCGGGGACGTAAGAACGCTGCGAGGCAATGAACTCCTAGGCCGTTTGGGCTGCGCCCGCGGCGACATCCCGCTGATGGCGGGCGGTCCGCCTTGCCAATCCTGGAGCAGTGCCGGCCATCAACGCGGGCTGGACGACCCACGGGGGCAGCTGTTCCGCGACTTCATCCGAATCGCGGACGAATGTGACTGTCGGGTGATCCTGTTCGAGAACGTACGTGGGATGCTGACTGCGCGTGGGCCGGACGGCGAGCCCGGCGGGGCGTTGCGGCTGATCCGTGAGACCATGTGGGCGCACGGCTACCGCAGCGCGGTTGAACTTCTCAACGCCGCCGATTTCGGCGTGCCGCAGCGTCGGGTACGTTTGTATCTCATCGGCTTCCGCGGCACGCCGGCCCCGCTGTTCCCGGAACCGACCCACACCCGCGACGGAGACGCCGAGCCGCTACTGGTCGCGAAACGCCACCCGTGGATACCCATGCGGTCTTCGCTGCTGATGCCGCACGAACTGCGGGAAGGCGAGTGGATCGATCCCAGCCCGCGTATGGCCGAGCGTTTGCAAGGTCTCCGGCCCGGACAGGGGGTTAAGTCGGCGGGGAAGAAAGAAACCACCCGGCCCGGGGGGCATTGGGGCTACATGCAGGGCGGCTTCGTCGCCGACCCCGAGCGACCCGCCCGGACGGTGACCGCCTCTTCGCAGCAGGATTGGGTGTTAACGAAAGACGGGCGGTACCGCCGGCTCTGTCCCCGCGAATGTGCCCGCCTACAGAGCTTCCCGGACCGCTGGCGGTTCTCGGGGACCCGTACGGCGCAGTACCGTCAGATCGGCAACGCCGTCGCCCCCGAGATGGGCCGGGTGCTTGGGCAAGTAATCCAAAAGATGATCGAGAGCCCGGCCCGCGATGCCGAGGCGTTCGACCCGGCCCGCCTACCGTCCCACCTCGAATCGCACGTCCGTTACACGCGGCGTGAAGAGCGGCGTAATGGTGCTTCTCGCCGGGCTGCGCCCGTGCGTCGGCGGGTGTCCTCCGAACGGAGCGGTGGACGTTGATTCCGCCGTGGCTGGATTCGGCTTCGCTGGCCCGCCAGGCGAACGAAGCCCGAGAGGCGTACCTGGCGGGTCTCGACCCCATAGCCGCAGGTAAGCGATGGCACGCCGCCTTGGACGAAGTGGCGGCCGACTTCGCCCGCAAACTCAAAGACGCTTTCGGCGACGGGAGCCTGACGGACGCTATCGCGGAATCCGGCGCGATCGTCGAACTGCTGCGGCAGTTGACCGCGCCACCGCTCAGCCAGGATCAGTTCAAGCTCCTTTGCCCGGCGTGGTCGAAAGGGACGGAGAAGTCCGGCCGTGCTATCGCCAACGTTAAGGCCAAGCAGATCGCCGACGTGATCGAACGCTGGATCGATCCTCGTATCCTCGACGGCCTGCGTAACGGTCGGATCGGCGAAGTGGCGGCAGGTCCCATCTACATCCTGGCCAGGCAGAAGTTCGAGACCGACCGACGCACCGCGGCGGCTCGCGGGCAGGAGCTCGCCGTGGTCGCCCTGTTGGAAGAGTTGGGGTATGAGCCCGCCGACCTGCGCGAGATCGATCAGCCGTGGACCGTGGGGTCGGGGCGTTACATGCATAAGACCACGTTCCGCGGCGCTGCCCAATCCACCGCCGAGGTAGATGTGGCGGTCGGGTTGGCTGGGGGGCGTCTGCTGGCGCTGGAGTGCAAAGTTTCAAACGACGCGACGAACTCGATCAAACGGGTCAACGACGTACTAAAAAAGCGCGAGTCGTGGGAGAAAGGCTACGGCGGCGTATTGACCACCGGTGCCGTCTTGAGTGGAGTGATCGCACCGCGCGACGTGCTGCGTCTCGCCTCGCAAGGTGTGTGCGTTTTCTTTTCTCACGACCTCGACGGCCTGCGGCAATATCTAAGCGGTCAATCGTAGACGGGGCCGGATTCGATCCGCCGCCGGTGCCGCGGGACAATGAGCGGGCGATTGAAGCCGGCCACTTGAGGCCAGACGTTTGTGTTTTTCTGCGTCGGGGATGCATTAAGCTGTCCGTGTGACAACGCAAGCGCCGGCGGAGCCGGTGGGAACGCGGCGGGGGGTCGAGTGGTTGAACCTGCGGCTGAGCCTGCCGGGGGACTGGGAGGTCGTGCGGCACGCGGTGTCGACGCGGAAGGGGGCGCTGACGTTGGCGGATCGGCGGCGGCAGCGGATGCAGGTGATGTGGACGGCGTGCGGGGCGCGGCCGGACGTGGGGGCGATGTTGACGGCGTACCGGGTGCAGCAGGCGACGCGGGTGCGTGATCTCGGGGGCGATCTGCTGGCGGGGTGGCGGGGGGTCTGTCGGGTGACCGAAACGGACGACGGGGAGCGGTCGTGGTTGTGGCGGGCGGCGTCGTACGACGCGGGGTCGCGGCGGCTGGTCGAGGCGGTGTGGACGGGGGAAGGCGAGGCGGCGTTTGCGGCGGGGGCGGGGGTGTTGGAAGCGTTGGAGGTGCTGGGGCCGGCGGAGGCGGCGCGGCGGGTGCGGGCGTTCGGGCTGGACGTGCGGCACCCGGCGGGGTGGCGGCTGGACGGGGCGGCGGTGCGGCCGATGGACGTGGAGCTGCGGTGGGCGGACGACGCCCAGCGGGTGGTACGGGTGTGGCGGCGGGCGGGGGCGTCGGCGTGGGGCGGGGACGACGCGGGGCGGGCGTTGCGGGAGTTGGCGGGGGTGCCGCGGGGTACCGCTTTGGTTCACGACGACGAGACGGCCGCGGCGGGTTGGGACGTGCCGGGGCCGCGGGGGCGGCGGCTGGTCGGGCGGCACCGGGTGGCGTCGGCGTCGGCGTGGACCGAGGCGGAGCGGGACGCGGCGTGCTGCGTCACGGTCGAAGGCCTGACGCGGCTGGGCGTGACTTTGGACGGTTGGGCGGTCAACGGGCGGGGGGTGGCGGGATGAAGGCGGTGAGCAACCGCGCGGCAGCTTCGCCGCCGCGGGCTTTCGGGAAGCTTCCGGGGGCGGTGGGTCTGGAGGCGATGCTGCGGGCGGTGCCGGTGCGGAACGCGGCGGTGCGGGAGGGTAAGCGGGGCGGGGCGGTGGTGTTGTGGGTGCCGGTACGGCGGCGGTGGTGGAGCGCGTGGCCCGGGCTGCGGCGGCTGCCGTGGCGGGGCGAGCGGGGGGTGGCGCTCGATGCGCTGGGGCGGGAGGTGTGGTCGGCGTGCGACGGGGTGGCGGACCTGGAGGCGATCGCGGCGGGGTTTGCGCAGCGGCACGGGCTGACGTTTCACGAGGCGCGGCTGGCGGTGACGCGGTTTCTGCGGATGCTGGCCGGGCGGGGGTTGCTGGTGGTGGTGGGGCGGGGGGAACCGACGTGAAGACGATCGAAGCGCGGGACCAGGCGGCGTTGGGTTTGCGGCGGTGCGCCTCGTTGGCGTGGTCGGGGATGCGGCACCGGATGCTGCGGTCGGGGATCACGACGACGATCCTGGCGTTGGCGGTGGCGTTTCTGGTGTACGTGCTGACGCACGGCGTGTTCGCGGAGCGGGTGCGGTCGGCGGCGTGGGTCGAGCGGGGGCCGGACCGCGCGGCGGCGGCGCGGCTGACGCGGCTGACGTCGGTGGACGCGACGGCGGCGGTGATCGAACGGGTCGCGGCGGGCGACGCGGAGGCCCGGAGCTGGAGCGGGTTAGCGGACGAGGCCTGGTCCGACGCGCGGCGGGCGGCCGAGGCGTGGACATGGACGCGCGACTGGTTCGACGCGCTAGGCGCGACCGAGTCGGCGGTGCTGCTGGGCGGGCGGTCGTTGACCGACTGGCTGTCGTCGATGGAAGACGGGCCGACGCGTCGGGCGTTTGGAGACCGCATCGCGCAGCTTGGTCTCGGCCGGTCGTGGGCCGAACACGCCGACCCGTACGGCGACCGGACGCTGACCGGTTGGCCGGGGCTGCGTGACGTGGCGGCCTCGGTCCGCGAGGGGCACCGCCGGTCGGTCGCACGGTTGGCGGCGGCCGATCCGCGGCCGGTTCTCGCGCGCTTCGCGGCACCGGCCGCGACGCTCGGCGACGAGTTGGCGGCGGCGGGGTTCGCCGTGACCCCGGCCGAGCGGGAGCAGACCACGGCGTTCGCGGCCCATCGGCAGGACCTCGATCGGATCCGCGCGGCGTTGGAAGAACCGGCCGTGCGGCGGGCGGCGACGCGGGCCGTGGGCTCGGCCGAGTTCGACGACGTGATCGAGGCGCTGGCCCGACCCGACCCGGCGTGGTGGTACGCCGCGGCGGGCGACGCCGCGGCGACCCACCCGCCCGACGGCGGGGTGGTGCCGACCGCGCGGCGATACCTGCGGGAGCAACGGCTCGCCGCGGCGACCGAGGGATACGAGCCGGTCGCGCGGGCGACGCCGTTCGGGCTACCGTCCGGGACGCTGTGGCTGGCGGGGCTGTCGCTGCTGGTGTGCGTGGTCGGGGTGACCAATGCGCTGCTGATGTCGGTGACCGAGCGTTTCCACGAGATCGCGACGATGAAGTGCCTAGGGGCGATGGACCGGTCGGTGATGCTGATGTTCGTGGCCGAGGCGGTGATGCAGGGCGTGCTCGGCGGCGTGGCCGGGGTGGTGATCGGCCTGCTGATCGCGGCGGTCCGTGGTGCCGCGGAGTTCGGGGCGCTGGCCACGCTGGGGCTGTCGGGCTGGCCCGAGTTGTTGCGGGCGGCGGGGCTGTCGCTGGGGCTGGGCGTGGCGTTGGCGGGGTTCGCGGCGGTGCTGCCTTCGTGGGCCGCGTCGCGGCTGGCCCCCATGGAGGCGATGCGGGTTGAGTAGTGACGATTTATCTCCCGTGATCCTGCGGACGCTGGGCCTGACGAAGGTCTACGGCGAGGGCGCGTCGGCGACGCACGCGCTGCGGGGCGTGGACGCGACGGTCGATCGCGGCGAGTTGATTGCGGTGATGGGGCCGTCGGGCTCGGGCAAATCGACGCTGTTCAACATGATCGGCGGGCTGGACCGGCCGAGCGGCGGGCGGGTGCTGATCGACGAGGTGGACGTGGCGCAGCTGGGCGCGGCGGAGCTGGCGTTCCTGCGTTGCCACAAGATCGGCTACATCTTCCAGCAG
>JBCCOP010000089.1:0-9927 GCA_039025315.1 Planctomycetota bacterium
ACAGCATCGGGTCCGCCCGCCGACCCCGCCGCCCCGGCTTCCCCTCCCACCCCCCCCCGCCCCCGGAAGCTCCCCCGGAAGTCTTCGCCCCGCTTTCGGTAGACCGCTGAGTCGTGTGAATCGTGTCGCGCATCATCGCTTCCGTCCGCCCCGCATCGTACCCCCTACCATCGGCCCCCACCGAGCCGACCCATGAACCCCACCCGCCTCGTCCAACTCCTCCAGCAAGGCCCGCTCCCCGAGCTGATCCGAGCCCTCGACGACATCCCGCACGTCGTCCAGACCTTCCTCAACCAGCCCCGCCCCCACGGCGACGAGCAGTGGCTGCCCCTGCACCTCGCCGCCGCCGCCGGGCACGCCGCCGCCGTCGATCTGCTGCTCGACCGCGGCGCGAAACCCGACGTCCGCACCCGCTACCGCACACCCATGCACGCCCGCGCCACCCCGCTGCACCTCGCCGCTGGAGCGGGCCACGCCGACGTCGTGAAACGCCTCCTCGAAGCCTCCGCCGAGACCGAAGTCCGCGACGCGGCGCAGCGCAGCCCCCTCTGGCTCGCCGCCCGCTACCACCACCCCGACGTCGTTGTGCTTCTCCTCGCCGCCGCCGCCGACGTCGAAGCCCGCGACACCCAGCAACGCACCCCCCTCCACGCCGCCCTCCTCCCCCCCAAGCCGGGCCCCGAGCGCAGCGAAGGCCCGGATACCCTTCCATCCACCGATCGCCCCCATCTCGCTGGCTCCTCCTTCGATTTCAACGCCGCCCTCGCCGTCGTCCAACTCCTCCTCGCCGCCGGTGCCGACCCCAACACCCCCTGCCCCAAAGAGCCCAGCGGCTACACCTCCCTGCACCGCTGCGTCACCCTCGGCGACCCCGCCCTCCCGATCGCACAAGCCCTCCTCGCCGCCGGTGCCGACCCCACCCTCGCCGACCCCCGTCACGCCCGAACCCCCCACGCCTTTGCCCAATATCTCGGCCACGGCGATTTCTGGAACCAACTCTTTTGAAGACCCGTTCGTCCGCTTTCAATGGCTAAACAGAACCCGGAAGAAAATCGCGATCGCAAACACCGTGACCGCAACCGATACAAACGCCAACCAACGCTGACCGGCCGGTTCCATCGCAAAAACACGCCGCCTCTTTTTCACAAGCAACCATAGGCCCCCGCCCCCGAGAGCCACCATCGAGAAAAGAACGCCCATCAGCAAAGGTTCGTCGAGCAGGTCGCCGACCTCGCCCGACAACAACCAGCCGATGATAAAAAACGCCCCGATCCCCGCTAACGAACTCGCCCCCCCTACCGCCACGATCAAGCCCAACACCCGTGGCTCCGCCAGCCCCACCCGCAGCCGCAAACCGACCCCGCACTCCGGGCACACGTCGCCCGTCAGCCCCCGCAGGTTGTAGTCGCAGGACGGGCACCCCACGTCCCGCTCGGCCACGAACCCCCGCAACGCCGCCTCGTCGTCTTGCCGCGATGGTTCTTCGATGATCCACCTCTCGAAGCCGTAGCCGCGACGCGACGCGTCGCTGATCATTCGCGCTCGCTCACCCGAAGTACGCCGGCGCGTTTCCGGGGGCCCACTTGATGTTGCACCCCATGCTCGGCCGCTGGTCCGCGCTCACCGGCTCCCCCGCCAGCACCGCGTCGAGCGCCGCCCGCAGGTCCTTCCCGTCCGCTGCGCCGTGGCGGTCGTCGTAGTTCCCGCTGCTGATCCGGTGCGGCCGGGTGTCGTCGAGCTGGCCCCGGTACACCAGCCGGTGCCGCGCGTCGAACAGAAAAAAGTCCGGCGTGCACGCCGCCGTGTACGCCTTCGCCACCGACTGGTCCGCGTCGTACAGGTACGGGAACGGCCACCCCCACGCCGCCTTCTCTTCCCTCATCTTCTCTGGCGAATCATCCGGATACGCCGCCACGTCGTTCGACTGGATCGCCACCACCCCGACCCGCTCGGCGTAATCGTTTCCGAGCCGTGCCAGCTCCGGCGCGACGTGTTTCACGTACGGGCAGTGGTTGCAGATAAACATCACCAACCCGGGCTGGCCCCCTGCGAACACCTCGTCCAGCGTCACCAACTGCCCCTCCGTGTCCGGTAGCGCGAACCCCGGCGCTTCGGTCCCCAGTTCCAACATGGTTGAAGGCGTCAACGCCACGGCCGGCTCCTCTTGGTCGGGTAGGTGCAGCACGAGTCTACCCTGCCGAGGGCGGGATCAGAACGTGATACCTAACCGCAGCTGCCCGACCAGGGCGTCGTCGAGGGCGGGGTCGCCGCCGGGGTTGACGATCAGTTGCAGGCCCGGCTGGAGGTACACGGCCGGGGTGAGTTGGGCGCGGTAGAACGCTTCGATCGCCAGCTCGTCGCCATCGAAACCCGCTCCCGTCGCCTCCGAGAGCTCGGCGAGGCTGGCGTAGAGGCCGAGGCGGTCGGCGGGGCGGACGCTGCCGAGGCCGACCTGGACGAGGCCGGCGGCGTACAACCGGGCGACCTCGGCGACGTCTTCGTCGGCGACGCCGAGCTGGGCAAAGACGTAGAGCCCGTCCTCGGCGTCGTTTCCTGAGGGAGCGGTGAGGCGCTGCTGGACCGTGGCGTAGGCCCCGGCCGTACCGGTGTCGGTGCCGCCCGCGAAGGTGGGGAACGCGCCAGCGTGGTACCACCCGCCGACGCTGAGCCCGCCGTCGGGCAGGCCGGCCAGCGTGGGCCAGGACCACTGCAGCTCGGCGATGTGGAAGAAGTCGTCGCTGCGGTCGTCGCTGAAGAACGTGGACGGGCCGCGTGAGCCGGTCGGCACGCCGTCGACCGCGGCCGCGCCGTCGTAGAAGCCGTAGCCGAGGGTGAGCTCGCCGGCGTCGCCGCGGACCGGGGTGACGAAGACGTTGACGCTGGTGGCGGGGTCGGGGTAGCTGGGGAACCCGAGGATGGTGGGCACGAACCCCGCCGACGAGTGGGTGAGTTCGCCGGCGGCGGAGAAGGCCTGGAGCGGGGCGACGGCGGCGAACTCGGAGTTGGCGTCGACCTTGCCGACCTTGATCCGCAGGCGTTCGTCGAAGAGTTTCTGCTCGTACCACAGCTCGTAGATCACGTCGAGGGAGCGGTCGTTCTCTAAGTTGCTAAAGCCCTGCAGGTCGCCGGCGTCGCCGGACCCGCCGCGCTCGGCCATGACCGAGAGGTACTGGATGAAGAACGTCCCGCCCTCGAAGCCGAGGCCGGGCGCGGTGTCGAGCTCCAGGCCGAGCGTGAAGAGGTTGCGGAGCGAGGCGTCCTCATCGACCCCGCCGGCGAACACGGCGCTGGCCTCGAGGACGTTCTCGGCCGCGACGGTGAGGCCGGCCGCGGCGAGCTCGTCGCGCACCCCGCCCCAGTTTCCGGCGAGTTCTCCTCGCGCGTCGATCGCGGCGTCGGTGGCGGATCGTGGGGCCGGTTCGGAGACGAGATCGGGTTGGGCCTGGGCCACGCCACCGACGAGGGCGAGCACGGCGGCGGCCACACGCGGCGTCTGTTTTCTAGCCATGGCTACAAAATGTAGCTAGCACTACAAAATTGTCAAGCGGAAAGCCCCGCCGGCCCGGGAGGGCGGCTCAGCCGGTCACGAACGCCTCGATCCGCCGCAGCGTCTCGGGGCTGAGGTGGTGCTCGATGCCCTCGGCGTCGATGGCGGCGACGGCGGGGCGGACGCCGAGCTTCTCGAGGAAGCGCACCAGCGTCTCGTGCCGGCGGCGGCAGGCGGTAGCGAGCCGCTTGCCCTTGGCCGTGAGGCGGACCGGGCGGTACGGGGCGGTGGACACCAGCCCCTCGGCGACGAGGCGCTCGACCGTGCGGATCACCGTGACGTGGCTGACCCCGAAACGCCCGGCCAGGTCCGTCACCCGGCAGTCGCCCGCCTCGTCCGCCAGTTCGGCGACGGCCTCGACGTAGTCCTCGGCCAGCTCCCGGGCGTGGTCCGTCCGCGTACGGCGGTGGGCGTCGGCGTTCGGTGAGGGGCGGGGCATCCGGAAAGTGTACGCGGGATTACAATTTGGTGAGTGGTGAGTGGGGGCGGGTGAGTGGGGCGGACGCAAGCGGCGGCGCGTTGTCTACGGAGTCACCCGGATGTTCCCCACTCACCAAACCCCACTCACCACTCACCAATACCCCCGCGGGCACGCCTCGCCGGCGACGCGGGTCTTGGCGCTCAGCAGGCACCGGCACGCCGAGCAGCGGCTGGCGGGGGTCAGCACGCTCAGCGGCAGCTTGCCGAGCCGGCGGGTCGCGGTGGCGGCGGGGCAGGCGGCGCACGCCCGCCGGCGGGCCTGCCGCGTCTCGTCGTCCACCGGCTCGAGGTCCAGCGCCGCCTTGGTCAGCCCGAGGGCCCCGCGGACCGTCGTGCGGAGGGTGGCGAGCATCGTCGTCATGCACGGTTTATCGGGGGTGGGCGGGGGAACGGGTGCGTGGTGCGGGGGGGGGGTTGAGTGGGGCGGACGCAAGCGACGGCCCGCGGCTGACGAAGTCACTCGGCTGTTCCCCACTCACCCACCCCCACTCACCACTCACCACTCACCGCCTCTACCATCTCCCCATGCCGATGGACAAGCGCGACCCCAAACTCCGGCAGGCGATGGCGGACATCGCGCTCAAGCTGCCGGGGGTGTTCGAGGAAATCAAGTGGGGCGGCTGGGTTTACAAGGTGTTCGGGCGGGGCGGTACGAAAAAGACGTCGTCGAAGTCGGGCGGGGCGAAGATGCTGTGCTACGTCGTCGATGGCAAGAACCACGGCTGGCACGGCCAGTTCAAGCTGCCCCCGGAAAGGGCCGAGGCCGTCATCGAGCAATTGAAATGGGTCGAGCGTCACCCTTGGAAGACGCTCGGCCCGTCGGGCTGGGTTGTCGCCCGGCCGCGGGACGCGCGGCAGCTCAAGACCTTCGCGGAGCTGCTGGCCGAGAGCCGGGCGTTGCTGCCGACTTACGACGCGGCGGCCCCGGCGGTCGAGACGCCGCCGCCCGGCCGGACGGGCGACCCGGTGGCCCGCAAGATCGACCGGGTGATGCGGGAAGCCGTCGCGGAGGGCTGGCGGTTCCGCGGCGACGACGACGCGGACTTCGACGGCTGACGGCCCGGAGCGATGGGCGATGTGGGACCTGCTCGACACGCCCGGCGTCCGCCTGCTCGTAGGCTACCTGTGCGTGCTGGCCGTGATGAGCCCGGTGACCTTGGTTGTCTACGCTTGGGACAAGCGGCGAGCCCGGAAGCAGGCGTGGCGGGTCGCGGAGCGGACGCTGCACACGCTGGAGCTCCTGGGCGGTTGGCCCGGCGGGATCGCGGCGCGGCGTTGGCTGCGGCACAAGTCGTCGAAGCGCGGCTTCCGGGCGGTTTCGTGGGCGGTTGTCGGCCTGCACGCGGCGGCGATCGCGCTGGCGGTGTGGTGGCTGCGGGGCCGCGGCTAAAGAAAACCGCCGCCGGCGAACGCGTCGCCGACGGCGGAGATCAGGGGCAAGACAAAAGGTCGGGGGTCAGTCGGTCTCGACGGTCCGCCGGCGGCGGGAGGCGAGCAGCCCCATGAGCCCGAGGCCGGCCGCCGCGGCGGTGGGGCTGGGGATGACGTTGCCGGCCGGCGGGCTGCCGCCGCCGCTGCCGTTGAGCATGACCGGGTCCCCGAACAGCACCGTGCCGCTGCCGTCGACCTGGAAGATCGCGGCGTTGCCGGCAAACTGGTCGCCGAAGATCGAACCCGAAGCGTCACCGAGATTTACGATGTAGTTAAAGCTGACAACCGTGTTGTCGGACGGATCGATGGTGACCGTCGGGAACCCCGGGAAATCGATGTCGTCCGTCTCGTCGATGGAGATCGAGCCGAAGTCACTCACCACCGCGACGTCGAGCGATACCAGCCCGCCGTTGTCCGGCGAGGCGGAGAGCTGTTGCGTTCCGTTGGACTCAGCCAGGCTGACGTCGTAGACGACGGTCCCGCTGACGTCCGGCAGGGTCAGCGACTGGTCGATCGCCTCCTGCGTCGTTTCGTCGTCGAACACGAACGTTAGATCGACGGAAAACACGCTGCCCGCGTGCGCCGCCCCGCCGAGGCCCGCCGCGAGGCCGGCCGCCAAAGTCCATCCCCATACACGTTTCATCAGTCAATCTCCCGTAGTCCAAGCGATAGGACAAGCCGGCGTCGGCACCGTGCCGTGCCCGGCTTCTTCCCGCGGTCCCGTCGTGCCACGGCACGCCGTAAACCCGGGACAATCGTGATAAGCAAGCCACAGCCCGACGGGATGTCCAAAGAAACTTACAAAAAAAATTTGACGGCCCGCCGCGACGCCTCAGCCGCCCGTCAGCAGCCCCGTCTCCCGCATCGCGTCCAGCAGCCGACGGGCGGCGACGCCGCGGTGGGAGATCGCGTTCTTCTCGGCGTCGGCGAGCTGGGCGGTGGTTCGGCCCGGGTGTTGTGGGTGGTCGTCGGGCAGGACGAACAACGGGTCGTAGCCGAAGCCGTGGGTGCCCCGGCCCGCGGCGGGGTGATGCGGGTCGTCGGCCTCGCCGGGCAAGAGGATGCGGCCCGCGACTTCACCACGCACGACGATCTGGGCGGAGTCGTCGCCGGGCCGGGCGAGGCGGTCGTAGGCGTCGGCCGGGAGCTGGTCGCGTTGGTGGCCGGGGACGAAGAAGCACATCGCACAAACGAAGCGGCCGGTCCGCGCTTCGACCGGCACGCCGGCGAGTTCGTCGAGCAGCTTGGCGTTGTTCGCCGGGTCAACTTCGGTGCGCGGCCCGCGGACGCCGCTGTAGCGGGCGCTCCTCACACCGGGTCGGCCGCCGAGCGCATCGACCTCGATCCCGCTGTCGTCGGCTAGGCAGACGCGGTCGGTCTGCTTGGCGTAGTGCCGGGCCTTGACCACGGCGTTGCCCTCGAACGTAGGCTGGTCTTCGACCGGCTCGGTGAGGCCGTACTGGTACTCCGGCTCGAGGTCGGCGATGAGCTGCCAGGTGATCGCGGACTGATCGGTGAAGACGCTGCGGAGTTCTTCGCGTTTGTGGGGGTTGGTGGTGGCGAGGAGGATGTTCATGCGGTGAGTGGTGAGTGGGGGTGGGTGAGTGGGAAAGGCCAAGTCAGGCGAGCGAACGCAGGAGGCCGGCGAGCATGCGACCGGCTTGTTGCGAGAGGTCCCAAGCGGGTTTGGCGTCTTCGCGGTCGGCGTGGCCGAGCCGGCCGGCGATGATGATCTGAGCCTCAAGTTCACGCAGCGAGCCGTTGGCGATCGCAACGTGCCGGCGGTAGTCCTTTCGCGTCGATCGGCCGTAACCCTCGGCAAGGTTCGACGGAACCGAAACCGCCGCACGACGCATCTGCGAAGTCAGCCCGAACTTTTCGTCATCCGGGAATCGACGCGTCAGCCGGTACACCTCTTCGACAAGGTCCAGCACCACGGGCCAAACGTCCAAGTCGCGATATGACCGTACCTCGCGCGCATCCTTCTTGTCAGATTCACTCATCACGACCCCCACTCACCCAACCCCACTCACCACTCACCCTACTCACACATCCCACCAGTGCAGGTCGATCTCCGGGAACACCACGTCGTGCAAATCCGCGTCGGCGATCTCGTGTTTCTCGACCTCGGTCAGGCCGCCGAGGTACTTCGAGTCGGCGGCGACCTTCTCGGCGATGTCGGTCAAACACTCGAACCGCGCGACGTGCTGCATGAACCGCTTGATGCCGTAGTCCACGGCCTGGCCGCGGCGGATGACGAACGGCCAGTCGCTGGCCTGCAGCAGCAGCAGCTCCCGGCCCGCTTTCTCCAGGAGCTCTTTGACCTGCGGGTTGTGTTCCCAGTCCAGGTCGTGGGTCAGCCGGCCGAAGGTCCCCTCGCAGCGGTACTCGATCTCCCACATCCAGTTGACCTGGTCGTTGGTCCAGACGCGGTGGTCGCCCTCTTCGCCCCAGCTGCCCTCGGGCATGGTGACGACCTTGTCGACGAAGACGCTGTCGAGGTGTTCGCGGGTGGTCTTGAGGTCGACCTCGGGGTCGGCGTGGAGGCTGAGCATCACGTCGCGGAGGAAGCGGGGGCCCTCGTACCACCAGTGGCCGAACAACTCGGCGTCGAAGGTGCAGCAGACCATGCCGGGCCGGCCGGTCTTGTCCTTGTGAGCGCGGAGGCGGTCCTTGATCGCGTTGCAGAAGTGCTGCGCGTGTTCGTGCAGCTTGCCGGGGATGTTGTCGGGGTAGTAGAGGTGCTTGTCGCCGAGGTCGGTCTTGGGCCCGGTGATCTTCCAGTAGCGCAGGCCGCGGCGGGGCCCCCACTGCTTGTGGAACTCGAGGTAGGCACCGTCGGCCGGGTAGCCGATGCTGCCGGACCAGACCTTTTCGCAGACCTCGTTGTCCCGGGCGAATGCAAACGCACGGGCCAGGCCGTGGCCGTCACTGTTGACGCCGTGGACCTCGTTGACGCTGCGCCAGCCCCGGCCGGGGAATTTGGCGGCCTCGTCCCACCCGACCTTGTGCCACTGCCCGTCGTTGTAGACCTGCTCGGACTTGGCTTCCTCGATCAGGTGGTTCTCGACGAAGAAGTGGGTCACGCCCTCGTCGGCGACGAGGTGCTCGATCCCGCAGCGCACGCTCGGCTCGCCCCAGTCGATCGGCGGGCTCCACGCCCCGCTGGGCCGGTAGGCGCACTCGGGCAGCCACATCCCGTCGGGCTTGAACCCGAGGATGCGCTCGCTGCTGGCGATGCCCGCCCGGACCTGCCCGCGGATCGCCGAGTCGGTCAGCAAGAGCGGCATGTAGCCGTGGGTCGCGTTGCTGGTGATGATCTCGACGAGGCCGCGCTCCGCCATCTTGGCGAAGGCTTTCGGGATGTCCTGGTCGATGTCCTCGAACTGGGCCGAGAGCTTGGTGAAGGTCTTCTCCCACTGCTCGGCGAGGTAGGCCATGTGCCCGTTGTCGAGCCCGCGGAACTCGGTCGCGTCCTGCCGGGCCCGCTCGGCCCGGTCGTTGAGGTAGTGCTCGAACCCCCGCCGGAAGTGCGGGTGTGTGAGCTGCTCGAGCAGCACGGGCGTGAGCCCCATGGTGAGCTTCGGCGTGGCGTTGAAGTACACGCACTCGTCGAGCATCGCCAGGATCGGCAGGTACGTCTCCGCCGCGGCTTCGTAGAGCCAATCCTCGCCGTGTGGCCAGGTCCCGTGGTGCAGGACGTAGGGCAGGTGGCCGTGCAGGACGAGGCAGAACGAGCCGAGCGATTCGGACATGGCGTGATGGTATCGCGTCGCCGGGGGCGGGATCGGCGGAGCGTTAGAATCCGCCCGTGGATGATGTGGTAACGCCTAAGACCGACCACGAGATCGGCGAGCCTTTGCCCGGGCGCCGGCTGCATTTTGTCGGCGTCGGGGGCAGCGGGATGTCGGGGCTCGCGCGGCTGGTCCGGCAGCGGGGGGCGGAGGTGTCGGGATCGGACCGAGGAGACACTCCGGGCATGGCGGCGGTACGGGCGGCGGGGATCGACGTGACGCTGGAGCAGACGGCGGCTGCGGTGCCAGCGGCGTGCGACACGTTGGTGGTCTCCGCGGCGATTCCGGGGGACCACCCGGAGGTGGTCGAGGCGCGGCGGCGGGGCGTCGAGGTGGTGAAGTACGCGGCGATGCTGGGGCGGCTGATGGGGCAGTCCGGGACGGCCGGCGTGGCGATCGCGGGGACGCACGGCAAATCGACGACGACGGCGATCCTGTGCCATGTGCTGCTGTCGGCGGGGCTGGACCCGTCGTTTATTCTGGGGGCCCACTGCGCGCAGATCGGCGGCGGGTCGCGGGCGGGGGGGGGATCGGTGAGTGGTGGTTGGGGGTTGTTGAGTGGGGGGTAGCCAACGTGCGGGGGGCCGCGCGTTTTTGTTACCCCCGCCCCCCCCCCCCCACCCCCCGACCCCCGCCCCCCCCCCCCCCCCACCCCCCCCCCCGCCCGGCCCCCGG
>JBCCOP010000090.1:0-9540 GCA_039025315.1 Planctomycetota bacterium
CGCGACCGTGTTGTTGAGGCTGTGACAAAACTTCGTCCGCTTGCCCTTCGGGTCGTCAGGGTCGCGGTAAAGCAGATTCATCCGACGCGTCTGGTAGTCGTACAGCCGCGACGCGGAATGCGTTTCCCCCCATCCGTTCTCACCTCCCGGAGAGGCCGCGGAAGTTCCGGGGGGGGTGCGGCTGGGCATCCAGCATTCGAGGTCGATCATGTCGGCGTTCTTCGGGCCCAGGTCGCCGGTGCAGCACTGCAGCAGCCGGTAGGGCAGGGCGAGGCTTTGGAGGAAGCCCTCGACGTAGCCGATCATCTTCTGGTGCCAGTCGCGGCTGACCGCTTCGTCGGCCTCGCAGATCACGACCTGCTCGACCTTGTCGAACTGGTGGATGCGGTACAGCCCGGCCGTGTCCTTGCCAGCCGCGCCCGCCTCGCGGCGGAAGCACGTCGAGACCGTCGTGTAACACTTCGGCAGCTCTTCCGGGGAGAGGATCTCGTCCATGTGGTAGGCCATCAGCCCGACTTCGCCGGTGCCGGTCAGGGCTAAGCCACCTTCCGCGGTGGGATTCGCCACGTCGTAGACCTGGTCGCGGCCGTGGGGGAAGAAGCCGGTGCCGACGAGGGTGTGGTGTCGCACGAGGCACGACGCGGAGAGGGCGGTGAAGCCGTGCTCCTGGGTCATGCGGTCGAAGGCGTAGCGGAGCACGGCCTGGTGCAGCCGCATCCCGTCGCCGACCAGGACGTAGCTGCGCGAGCCGGCGATCTTCACGCCGCGGTCGAAATCGACGAGGCCGAGCGACTCGATGAGTTCGACGTGCGATTTGGGCTCGAAGCCGCGCTGCTCGGCGAACGACACGGCCGGGTCGAAGCCGCGGCCCGTCTCTTGACCGGGCGACCAACGTCGCAGCTCAACGTTATCCGCCGCCGACCGGCCGACCGGCACATCCGGGTCCGCGGGCTGGGGCACTTCGAGCCACAACGCGTCGCGCTTCGCTTCGAGGTCCGACAGCTCGGCGGCGACCTTGGCTTCTTGTTCTTTGATGGCGTTCGGCCGGGCCTGCAGCGTCCGCATCTCGGCCTGCAGCTCGGCCCGCGCGTCGCCCTCGGCCTTCTTGATCCGGCCCGCGACCGCGCCGATCTCTTTGCCGATCGCGTTTTTCTCGGCCGCCAGCCGCTGCGCTTCGGTCTGCAGGCCCCGCACCCGCTCGTCGAGCGACAGCAGCGCGTCAAGATCGACACCGCTGCCCTTGTCGGCGGCCCCGCGTTGGTACTTGTCCGGGTCGGCCCGCAGGTCCTTGAGGTCGATCATGCGGCGGATGGTAATCGACGCCGAAACGCCGCACCCGTCGCGTCTCAGTCCGCCCGCCGTTGCCCGAGCGCCCGCCGCAGCTTCGCCCACCGCCAGCGGCGGCGGAGGCGGCGCAGGCCCGCGTCGGCCTGAACCGTTCGGCCGGCGCGGGTCAGCCACCGCCCGGCGGTCGCGAGGTCGCCGCAGCGCAGCGACGCGGCGATCACCACCCGCAGGTTCCCGGCGTCGCCCGGCACGAGCGACAGGCCGTGCTCGGCGTCTTCGACGGCTTGGGCGAGCTGGCCGACGGCGAGCCGGGCCGCGGCCCGGCAGCGCAGAGCGCGGGCGTAAGTGGGGTGGTCGCTGGTCAGCCGGTCGTCGCCGCCGGCGATCAGCGGGCTCAGCAGCCGGACCGCCGCGGGGGGGTCGCCCAGGTCGTGGAGCAGCTCGCCGAGGGTGAGCACCTGCTCGGCGGACTGGCCCTCGAGGGTGAGCTCGCGGGCGGCGTGGCGGCGGGCGTCGCCGGGCGCGCCGCGGCGCAGCGCGACCTCGGCGAGCCCGAGGCTCACGCCCGGCAGGGCCGGGTCGAGCTGGGCGGCGCGTTCGTAGCGGTCGGCGGCCGCGTTGAGATGGCCGTTGATCGCGGCGAGTTCGCCGAGCCGGCGGTGCGCAACCGCCAGCGTGCCATCGACCGCCAGGGCCCGGCGGTACTTGTCGCCCGCCTCGGCCAACCGGTTGGCGTCGAACAGGAAGTCGGCGAAGTCGAGCAGGGTCTCGGCGTCGTCGGGCGTGAGGCGGAGCTGGCGCTGGTAGTGCTGCCGGGCGCGGTCGTTCTCGCCGTCGCGCTGGTGCAGGTAGGCGAGCTGGCGGTTGGCCTCGGGGTGGGCGGGGTCGATACGCAGGGCTTCGCGCCAGCACCAGCGGGCCCGCCCCAGCTCGCCGCGCATCACCAGCGACTGCGCGAGGTAGTCGTGGGCCGACGCCTGCACGACGCGGTCGCCGCCGCGGCCGTCGTCGCCGGCGTGCTGGCGGGTGAGATAGAACATCACCTCGGCCTCGTCGTGATCCTCCAGCAGCGTGTACGCCAGCACGCGGTGGGCGTACGCCGACTCGATCGACGGGTCGAGGCGGTTGACTTTTTCCAGGGCTTCGATCGCGGCCTCGGGCTGGCCGGCCCGCAGCAGGTCGACGCCCAGGTGCAGCAGGCCCGGCACGTCCTCGCCGCGGACGCCCAGGGCCCGGCGGTACGCCTCGGCCGCCTCGCCGAAACGCTGCAGCGCGTCGAGCGTCAGGCCGAGCCCGAACCACCACTCGCCCTCGCCGGGCCGCTGGTCCAGCGCGGCCCGCAGCTCTTCGAGCGCACGCTCCCACTGGCCGGCCCGATAAAAGCGCTGGGCCCGCTCGGCGTGGTGGTCGGCTTCGTGCCACTGGCTCATGCGTACGGCCCGCGAAATACGATGACGGTGGTTCGCGGCCGGAGTTTCGGCCGCGCGCGACCCGATCGGGCCGTACCAAAGTATAGAACCACCAGTCCCCGGTCATGATCTCACTCCGCCGGCCATTGACGACCGCCGCGTTGCTGGCCCCGCTGGCGGCGGGGGCGGCCTTGCTGCCGGGGTGCGCGGCGTCGCAGATCGGCGACGAGCCGGTGGCGGTACAGGTCAGCGAGTTGCCGCCGGGCGTGGGCGACGCCTACCGCCGGCTGACGCGGGTCGGTGTCGGGTTGGCGGACCGGGCCGAGGCCGCCGAGACGCTGCTGGAGATCGAGGACTTCTCGGCGGACCGGGCACTGGCCGCGGCGCTCACGGCGGACCAGCCGGCGGACGCGTGGCGGGCGGTGCTGCAGGCGGTGGCGGTCGATCCCGGCGAGCCGCCACGGGGGCTGTGGCGGCCGGTGTTGGCGCTGCTGTACTCGGCCCCGGACGACCTGGTGCCCGACGCCGCCGCGGCGCTGGGGCGCTACGACGAGCCCGAGCTGACCCGCCGGCTGAGCGACTCGGCGACGTCGGCCGACCTGCCGCCGCGGGAGCGTGGGCGGGCCGTCGCGGCGCTGGGTCACCAGCGGCGTCGGGCGGTGGCCCAGACGTTGATCGAGCTGACCGACCTGACCCAGCCGGGCGGGGTGCAGGCGGCCGCCTACGCCGCGCTGGCGACGATGACCGGGCTCGAGCGGTTGGGTGAAGACCGCCGGGTCTGGGCCGCGTGGTGGGACGACGCCCGCCGTCTCGACGCGCTGGCGTGGAACCGGCAGCTGCTGCAGAACTTCGCCCGACGCGGGTCGCAGCGACGCAGCGACGCGGACCAGCTGGTCGAGAAGCTCGAGGCCGCCGAGCGGGCGCTGTACCAGGCGTCCTCACCCGAAGACCAGGCGGGGGTGCTGGCGTACATGCTCGACAGCCCGCTGGTGGCGACGCGGCTGCTGGCGCTGGACCTGGTGCGGACGCGGCTGCTGTCGGGCGTGGCGTTCGACGAGCCGCTGCGGGCGGCGCTGCGGCAGCGGATGCTGGATCAAGAGTCGGCCGAGGTGCGGCGGGGGGCGGCGGCGGTGCTGCGGGACCTGGCGGACGAGCCGGCGGCCGACGTCGCCGCCGACCGGCTGCTGGCGGACGAGGAACACGTCAACGCGGTGAAGTCGGCGTACCTGCAGCTGCTCGAACGCATGCCGCGGAAGCGGGCGACCGACCCGGCGTACGACTTGTTAGAGGAGCCGGCCCTGCGGGCCGACGCGGCGGCGGTGCTGGCGTCGATCAGCCGGGCGAACATGCTCACGCCCCGGCGGGCGGACGCGGTGCTGCTTCGGGTCCGCGGGTACCTGAGTCGGGGCCAGCGGCCGTCGCCGGCGGTGGTGCGGCTGCTGGGGCGGATCGGCGAGGCGGACGACTGGCGGCGGGTCCGCGGCTGGATCGACGACCCGGACGACGTGATCCGCCAGGCCGCCGCGCAGGCGTGGGCCGACTCGCCGACCCGGTCGCTGGCGGTGCTCGCCGAGCGGGCGGGCGACCCGATTATCCAGCCGATCGTGCTGCGGGCCGCGACCGTCCGCGGCCAGGACCCCGAGACGCTGCGGCAGCTCTTGCGGCACCCGCCGCGGGACGCGCCCGTGGTGCCGGTGTGGGAGCGGGCGTTGGTGGCGATGGCGGGGCAGGTGCCGGCCTCGTCGGCCCTCGAGGCCGTGGACCGCCTGCGGGCCGAGCGCAACGACGGGCCGCTGATCGAACGCTTCCTCACCGCGGCACTCGACCGGCCCCCCGGAAGTGATACCGCGGTGGGCGAGGCCCGGTCGGAACTCCGCCTCGAGCGGGCCGAGAACCGCTTGTCCATGGACGAGCCGGACCTGGCGATCCTCGACTTCGAGCAACTTCTGCGTCAGCCGCCCGACACGCTCGGCGACCGGCAGCGTGACCGGCTCTACCGCGGGCTGATCCCGGCGTACCTGCAGGCCAACCGCGCCGAGCCGGCGCTCGCCGCCGCCCGCGCGTTCTTCGCCGACCCGGCCGACCCCGCCGCCCTCGACCCCGCCGCCGCCGACGACCCGCTCCTGCAGCAGTTCACCCGAGCCGGCCACCGCGCCGCCGACCTCGGCCGCGCCGACGACGCCCGCCAACTCCTCGAGGGCCTCCGCCTCCTGCTCGGCCCGACCAACCCCCGCATCCCCCCCGAGCTCGCGCAGCAGATGCGTCTGCTCGAAGAAAAACTCCCGCCGGTGCCCGCCGCAACACCGGGGTGAAGCATCGATCCATCGCGGAGCTTGGGAGACGCGGAGGCGCGGAGAAAAACAAGCGTTCAGGTCTTGAATCCCGGAGTTTTTGTCTTCCTCCGCGTCTCCGCGCCTCCCACGCTCCGCGATAAATCCTGTCCGCTTAACATACGAGTATGCAAACCCAGATCACCGGCAAGGCGTACGTCCTGGGCGACGATATCGACACGGACCAGATCATCCCGGCCGAGTACCTCGCCTACAACCCGGCCGACCCGGAAGAACGCAAGTACTTCGGCATGTACGCCAACATCGGCGTGCCCGAGGGCCAGCGCGGCCTGCCCGACGGCGACACCCCCTTCGTCGAGACCGGCCAGTTCAAGACCGAGTACGCCATCGTGATCGGCGGCAAGAACTTCGGCTGCGGCAGCTCACGGGAGCACGCCCCGCTGGCGATCGCCGAGGCCGGGGCCCAGGTCGTCGTCGCCGAGTTCTACGCCCGCATCTTCTTCCGCAACTGCGTCAACGGCGGGTACCTGCTGCCCTGCGAATCCACCGAGCGGCTGGTCGACCAGATCGACACGGGCGACGAATGCACGGTCGATATCGAGGCCGGCACCCTGACCAACCACGCCACGGGCAAGGTGTTTCGGCTCGGCCCGCTGGGCGACGTCCGCCCGATCATCGAGGCCGGCGGCGTCTTCGCCTACGCCCGGGAGAACGGGATGCTGCCGGCCGGATAAATGACAATGTGTTTTCGTAGGGCCGGTTTCAACCGGCCGGCTTTCGACGTGACCTCGCGGCCGGATGAATCCGGCCCTACCTCTGGATCCATATGACCACGACCACCACCCCGGACCTCACCGACGCCGCCTACCTGCAAGCCAAGCACGCGGCGGGGCTCGACTACGCCGATTACGTTGCGACCGGCAACGACGCGCAGCGCGACGGCTGGCAGAAGGTCTACGACGCGGTCGAGCTGACCGACGCCCAGAAGCGGCTGGTCGGGGCGTTCGTGCGGGAGATCAAGGTGATCGGCGTGTCGGGCGTCTGGTGCGGCGACTGCGTCCGGCAGGGGCCGATGCTGCAGAAAATCGCCGAAGCGGCGGGAACTTCCGGGGGCGGGAAGATCGATCTGAAGTGGGTCGATCGGGACGAGCACCTGGACCTGCAGCGGCGGGTGACGGTGAACGCGGGCAACCGGGTGCCGGTGGTGGTGTTCGCGGCCGAGGACTTCGAGTTGGTGGGTTACGCCGGGGACAAGCTGCTGAGCCGGTACCGGACCGTGGCGTCGAAGGCGCTGGGGGTGAACTGCCCGCTGCCCGGGGCGCCGGTGCCGCCGGAGGAACTGGCGGCGGAGGTTCAAGACTGGGTCGACGAGTTCGAGCGGGTGCACCTGCTGCTGCGGCTGTCGGGCCGGCTGCGTCAGAAGCACGGCGATTAAACCGCGCCCGGAAATTTTGCATCTGTAGCAAGAGCCGAACCCGCGGCGTCGGGGGGCGTATGGGTCGGTATCCCGCGTGTTGAGCGGGGGTTGCGGCGGTGGGGGGGTGTCGGTACACTCCCGCGTCCCGTGGGCCGATCGGCCCGCTTAGGGTCTGCCCGCCGCTCGGCGTAAGTTTCTGCTGCTGGAGATGTTGCGTGGCCCGATCGAAGAAAAAGCCCGCCGCTTCCGGGACCACAAAGAAGGCGAAGCGATCCGCGACCGCCGCCGGCGGGTCGAGCGGTCGGCGCGTCGTGAAAAAGGCGGCTAAGAAGAAAGCGGTCAAGAAAAAAGTCGCCAAGAAGAAGGTCGCCGCCAAGAAGACGGTCAAGAAAAAGGCGGCGAAGAAGACGGCGGCCCGCAAAAAAGCCGCCGTCAAGAAGCCGACCCCAAGCAAGAAAAAACCGAGCGTCAAGCGGCCCACCGCCAAAAAAACGAAGCCGGCCGCCCCCTACGCCGCCCTCGCCGAGACGCCCGCCCCGGCGTACGACCCCTACGCCGACAACAAGCCGACGACCGCGCAGCTGCGCAAGGTCAAGACCGGGCTGAAAGCCAAGGATTTGCGTGACTTCCGGGCGCTGCTGCTCGAACGCCGGGCCGAGATCATCGGCGACGTCCAGGGCCTCGAGGCCGCCCGCTCGGGCAACGCCGGCGAGATCAGCCACATGCCGCTGCACATGGCCGACGTCGGCTCGGACAACTACGAGCAGGAGTTCACCCTCGGGCTGATGGAGTCGGAGCGCCGCATCGTCGTCGAGATCGACGAGGCGCTGCAGCGGATCGAAGACAAGACCTACGGCGTGTGCCTCGAGTCGGCGGTGCCGATCGGTCGGCCGCGGCTGGAGGCCAAGCCCTGGGCCAAGTACTGCATCGAGGTCGCCCGCCAGCGCGAGCGCCGGGGGCTGTGATGTGCAGCTTCGGGGCCGCGGGCTTGCGCCCGCGGCTCACCCTTTGCTCCGCGAGCCGGGGGCGTGAGCCCGCGGCCGTATCGTCCTACACTCCGCCGAGATGCCTGACGCCGCCGCCCCCGCAACCCGGTTCTCGCCCGCTGGGCGAAGAGGCACCGCGATCACCCGCTTCTTCGTCGTCGTCGCCATCGTGCTCGCCGCGGACCTGGCGCTGAAGTACTGGGCGTTCGACACCGTCGCCGGCCGGCCGGTGGTGATCACCGACGAGCTGCTCGACGGCCGCGAGGGGCACCACGCCTTCTGGTCCAAGTACCCGCACGAGCCGATCGTCGTGGCCCCGCGCCTGCTCGAGCTGCGGCTGACGACCAACACCGGCGCGGTCTTCGGGCTGGGCAAGGGCAACCGCCTGCTGTTCATCGCCGTCAGCGTCGTCGCCACCGCGGTGATCGGCTGGCTCTTCGCCCGTAGCCCCGCCCGGGCGTGGGGGCTGCACCTGGCGTTGTCGCTCGTGCTCGCCGGGGCGCTGGGCAACCTCTACGACCGCGTCGTCTACCGCGCGGTCCGCGACATGCTGCACCTGCTGCCGGGCGTGGACCTGCCGCTGGGGCTCGCCTGGCCCGGCGGGATCACCGAGGTCTGGCCCTGGATCTTCAACCTCGCCGACGTCGCCCTGATGGCGGGCGTCGGGCTGGTGCTGATCCTCACCTGGAAAAACGAACCCTCGGCCAGTAAACCCGTCCCGCCCGCACCCGCCGGCCCCCCGCCCCCGGAAGTCTCTTCCCCCTCTTCGTGACCGCCCGATCGCGGTCTGCCTTTGCCCGCCGTGCCGCCTCGACGAAGCCCGTGATGACCGGCCAACCCAGG
Source organism: Planctomycetota bacterium (assembly GCA_039025315.1). Classification (GTDB taxonomy): domain Bacteria; phylum Planctomycetota; class Phycisphaerae; order Phycisphaerales; family Phycisphaeraceae; genus Algisphaera. Next base: position 8,234 of record JBCCOP010000090.1, read on the forward strand.
GGGCGGGCCGCGGTCATCCGCTCCGGGTGCCACTGCACGCCGAGGCAGAACGGCCGGGCCGCGTCGTCGACCGCCTCGACCACCCCGTCGTCCGGGCACACCGCGACGACCCGCAGCCGGCCCGGGTCGGCCACGGCCTGCTGGTGGTTCGAGTGCACCACGGCGTCGCCGCCTTCCGGGGGCGGGCGCAGGACGCTGTCGCCGGCCGTCACCCGCACGGCGTGGTCGGCTTGCCGGTGCCTTTCCACCACCTCCGCCGTCCGCGTCGCGGGCATGAACTGTTCGAGTCTGCCCCCGGCCCGCAGCGCCATCCACTGCATCCCCAGACACACCCCGAGCAGAGCCCCTTGCGGCTTCACGCTCTCCCAAGCGTCCAACAACGCCAGCTCGAACGCCTGCCGCCCCGGGTCCATCACCCGCGCCTCGCCGTGCGTCGCCTCCCGCCCGGGCCAGCCCGCGGGCAGCGCCGCCGTGTCCGGGTCCACCCCGCCGGTCAGCAGCAGCCCGTCGCACATCGCCACGTACCGATCGATCGCCCCGGTCTCGTGGGGCAGCACCAACGGCACCCCGCCCGCCGCCGCCACCGCCGCGGCGTACCCCACGCCGACTTCGTAACGCCCCGACGCCGCGGTGTTCTCCGCGTTGTCCGCCGTGATCCCGATCACGGGCCCCCCGGAAGCTTCCCCCCGCCTCCGTGATGCCGACGCTCGGGGCATGGCGGCAATATAGGCCATCTTCTACGATGCTTTTCCGGTACCCCTCGACCCCAGACCCCGAACCCCAGACCCCAAGTGCGATACCTCAGCACCCGCGGCACCGCGGCCCCGCTCCCGTTCGACGACGTCCTGCTCGAGGGCCTGGCCCGCGACGGCGGGCTGTATGTCCCCGAAGCCTGGCCCTGCCTGTCGCCCGACGCGATCGCCGACCTTGCCGGCAAGCCCTACCGCGACGTCGCCCTCGCGGTCATGACCCCCTTCGTCACGCCCGGCCTCGCCGACGCCCTGCCCGCGATCGTCGACGACGCCTACGCCACCTTCCGCCACCCCGACGTCGCGCCGCTCAAGCCGCTCGGCGACCTGCACCTCATGGAGCTGTTCCACGGCCCGACCCTCGCCTTCAAAGACGTCGCCATGCAGGTCCTCGGCCGGCTCTTCGACCACGTCCTCGAGGCCCGCGACGAGCGCGTCACCGTCATCGGCGCGACCTCCGGCGACACCGGCAGCGCCGCCATCGAGGCCGTCCGCGGACGCGCCCGCGCCACCATCTTCATCCTCCACCCCCACGGCCGGACCTCCGAGGTCCAGCGC
>JBCCOP010000091.1:0-9449 GCA_039025315.1 Planctomycetota bacterium
GTTCGGTGACGCCGGTGCCCTCGGTGGCGGAGGTCTTGACGATCTCGGTGTCGCCGCCCCACTCGACGGGGTTGAGGCCGTGCTCGGCGAGCTGGCCGTAGATCTTGCGGATGTTCTCATCGGTGGCCTGCGGCGTGTCGAGCTGGATGAGGGAGACGTTCATGGGGACCACGGCCGCCTTGGCGTGGTTGATCGCCTCGAGGGTGGTGGGCATCACGCCGTCGTCGGCGGCGACGACGAGGACGACCAGGTCGGTCATCTTCGCGCCGCGGGCCCGCATGGCGCTGAACGCCTCGTGGCCCGGCGTGTCGAGGAAGACGACGGTCTTTTTGTCGCCGTCGCTGCCCTCGACCGAGACGCGGTAGGCGCCCACGTGCTGGGTGATGCCGCCGTCTTCGTGGTCGGCGACGTCGGCCCGGCGGATGCGGTCGAGCAGCGAGGTCTTGCCGTGGTCGACGTGGCCGAGGACGGTGACAACCGGCGGGCGGGGCTGGACGTCGACCTTCTCGCGTTCGGCGAATTGTTTTTCGACCTGCTCCTCGGCGGACTCGAGCTCCTTGACCTCGAGCTCGATGTTGTATTCCATGGCCACCTCCATGGCGGCCTCGGTGCCGATGGCGGAGTTGACGCTGGCCATCACGCCCTGATTGAAGAGGAACTTGACGATCTGGGCGGTCTTGATGCCGGTGGCGGACGACAGGCCCTTGATGGTGATGGGTTCTTCGATCTCGACCTTGCCGCCGGTCTGGACGGCGGACTGGGCCTGGAAGCCGGTGGCGCCGCCGGTGCCTTTGGTGCGCAGGTCGCGGCGGCGCTGCTTCATGTAGCCGGTCGAGCCCTTGAGCCGGGCGTCGAGTTCGTCGGCGTCGGCCTTGGAGAGCTGGGTGGGGCCGGTGAGCAGGGCGTCGGCGGAGCGTCCGCGGCGGGAGTTGAGGCTGCGGCGTTTGTTGCCGCGGTCGTCGCCACCGCCCGGAGCACCGCCGCCGGGGCGGACGCCGCCGCCGCGGGCGGGACCGCGGGAGCGGGAGATGCCCTCGACCTCGCCGGGGGCCATGCCGCCCCCGCCCCCGCCCCCGGAACGGGGTCCGCCGCCGCCGGAAGGGCCGCCGCCGGCGCGGCGGGGGCGAGGGGGGCGGTCGGGCTCGGGTTTTTCGACGCGGATGACTTTGGGGCCGGCGAGCTTGGCTTTCTTGGGGGCTTCGAGTTGTTCGCCGACGGGTTTGACCACGTCGGGGCGGTCGGGGACGTTCTGGACCCCGGCGGGCTGGACAGGTCCGGCATCGGCTTCAACGGGGGCGGGCGCTTCGGCCGGGGCTTCGGGCTCGGCCGGGGCTTGGACCACGGTCTCGTCCGCAGACTCGGGCTCAGTGGGCTTGGGCTTGGGTTTACGCTTGGGCTTGGGTTTCGGGGGCGCCTCGATGGTGGCCGTGGCGGCGGCCGAGTCGTCGTTCACGGTATCGTCGGCCGCGGCCTTCTTTTTGGTGGCGGCCTTGCGGCGGGGCTTGCGGACTTTTTCGAGGTCGACCTTCTCGGCGGTCTCGACGGCGTTGTGGTCGTCGCCGGCCCCTTCGGAGAACCACTCGCGCACGGTGGCGGCGAGCCCGAGCTTCACCACCGACATGTGGTTGGTGATGCCGGGGACCCCCTCGGCCTCGCACTTGGCGACGATGACTTTGCTGTTGACGCCGAGCTCTTTGGCCAGCTGGTGGACGCGTAAGGTTTTCGGGGGCAAGGGGGGCTCCGGGGTTCGGGGTCCGGGTTCGAGCGGATCGGGTTAGCTGGTGCGGGTCTCTTCGCCGGCGACGGTGCCGGCGTCGGCGGGGGTGTCTTCGGCCAGCGATTCGCCGGCGTCGCCGGACTGGGCGATCTCGGTCTCGATCAGGGTGTCGGGGTCGCTGCCCGCGACGGCCGGGTCGTCGGTCGGGGCAACGGGCTCGGCGGCTTCGACTTCCGGAGCCTCACGGGATTCGAGCAGGTCGACGATCGAGCCCTCGCCGTCGGCGAGGCTGTCGGCCGGGGGCGGCGACGGCGCGTCGGCCGCGGCCCCACCCAGCAGGTCGTCGATCGCGCCCCCGCCCCCACCCAACGCCCCGGCCGCAGCGGCCTCCTGGGCTTTCTGCTCCGCCTTCTTGCGGGCCTCGGCCTCGGCCTTCTCCTGGGCCTGCTGCTCGGCGACGACCTTGCCCTTCTCGCTGCACACGCCGATGACCTCGAGCGCCTTGGCCTCGTCGACGCCGAGCGTCTCGGCCAGGTACTCGGGCCCGACCTCTTCGACGTCGAAGACGCTGATGAGCCCCAGCGCGGCGAGGCGGTCGACCTGCTCTTCGCTGACGCCGTCGATCGCCTTGAGCGTCTCCTCCATGATGTCGAGGCTCTTGGTGAACTCCTGCGGCGTGAGGATGTCGACGTCCCAGTTGGTCAGCCGGGCGGCGAGGCGGACGTTCTGACCGCGCTTGCCGATGGCCAGCGACAGCTGGTCTTCGTTGACCACGACGGTGGCCCGCCCCAGCTCGAAGCACAGCGAGATCTCGACGACCTCGGCGGGCTTCAGCGCGTTCTGGATCAGCAGCTGCGACGAGTCGTTCCAGCGGACGATGTCGATCTTCTCGCCGCCGAGCTCGTCGACGATGTTGCGGATCCGGCTGCCGCGCACGCCGACGCAGGCGCCCACGGCGTCGACCTTCGAGTCGATCGACGCGACGGCGAGCTTGGTGCGGTGCCCGGGCTCGCGGGCCATCGCGCGGATCTCGATGATGCGCTCGGCCACCTCGGGCACCTCGACCTCGAAGAGCCGCTGGATCAGCTTCGGGTCACCCCGGCTGAGCACGATCTTGACCTGGTTGCCCGCGTCGCGGACGTCGAGGATCAGGCAGCGCACCCGCTCGCCCGGCTGGTGCTGCTCCCCCGGAATTTGTTCGCTGCGGGGCATGAAGCCTTCGGCACGGCCGATCTGGACGACGAGTGCGCCGCCCTCGTAGCGTTGGGCCATGCCGGTGACGAGTTCGCCGACGCGGTCGATGAACTCGTTGTAGATGCTGGCGCGTTCGTCTTCGCGGAAGCGCTGGATCATGACCTGCTTGGCGGTCTGGGCGGGGATGCGGCCGAGCTCTTCGAGCTCGATGTACTCCTCGCCGCGCCAGACGTTGATCTCGCCGCTCTGGCGGTCGATCTCGCAGGTGAAGTCTTCGGTGTCGACGGCGTTGAAGTGCTTGCGGGCGGCGGAGACCATGGCCTGCTCGAGGTCGTCGATGAGGACTTCCTTCTCCACGTTGCGGTCGCGGGAGATCGAGTCGATGAGGCGGAGCATTTCGGGGCCGTTCATGATGTTGTTCCTGTCTTCGGGATGTAGCCGGGTTGTGCGGGATGTCGAGGCGGGCGTTGCGTCGGGGGCAACAAAAAAACCACGCGGGGGCGTGGCTCGAGGGGGTTGCTGAACGCAACCCTTGCCGAGAAGCTGCGGGACGTGGGGACGTGCCGCGGAACTTCCGGGGGGATCGGGGGTGCCGGGGGCTAGGCCACGGCCGCCTCCGGGGAGGGGGCCGGTATCGCCGCGGGGGGCGTGGCGTGACGCGGATGGGGGGACGGGCCACCCATCAGTGCGTTTGCCGTGCGTAGCCAGAGGTAGCGTATGGCATCCGATCGACCTCGAGCCGCCGTCGGGCCCTATGCCCGTCGGCGAACCCATAAGCGTAGGAATAACGCCCGCCTTGTCAAGGCGGACGGCGGGTTGAGGTGTTGCGGCGGGGCGGCCCACGGACGGCGTCCGTGGGCTTCCGGGTCAGGCGGCGGTTCAGGTGGATTCGGAGGCGGGCGGCTCGCCGCCGACGGGCGACCAAGTGCCGGGCTTGTCGAGGGTGGCGAGGGCGGGGACGTCGCCGGCCTCCTGCATGACGGTGCGGGATCGGCCGAGGGCGACGCGGATGACCAGGCCCAGTATCAGCGCGACGGCGGCGATGGCGGCGAGGCTGATGCCGCTGTAGAGGAGCGTGTCGTCGCGGGCGGCGGTGTTGTGGCGTTCGGCACCGTGGAGGACGGTCACGGTGTCGGCCCGGCCGGCGGCGCGGTCGAGGGCCATGTGGCGGGCGACGACGGCCTTGCCCAGGGCGTCGAGCACGCCGACGACGAACTCGGACTGCTCGCTGGTGTAGGTCAGCTCGACGCGGGCCGGGCTGCCGGTGACGGCGAGGGCCAGCTCGAAGTGGGCGGCGAGCTGACCGGGGCTGGTGAAGAGGCGGATACCGCGCTGGTCGAGCTGTTCGAGGGTGTCGCGCATGACGGCGTCGGAGGTGACGGTCTGGCGGAACGTACCGAGCCAGTCTTCGCCGACGGGGGTGTCGGTGGCGGCCTCGGCGGCTTCGGCGGGCTCGGCGGCCGGGGCCGGCACCGGGGCGGCGGCGTCGGGCTCGGCCGGGGCGGCGGCCGCGTCGGTGGCCACGGCGAGGGCCATCGACGACTGCCAGACGGGCACGGCCAGCTGCTTGCCCACGAAGTAGCTGAACGTCGCGGCCCCGAGGAGGGCGAGGATGATCAGCGCGACGGTCGAGGCGGTGGAGCGGGCGGCCCAGCGGCGGACCATCTGCTTCTCGCTCTCCTCAAGGAATTTTTTCACCTCGACGAGGTTGCGGCGTTCTTTTTCGAGCCCGGCGTACTGTGCGCCGCTGGACTCGACGCGCGACTCGGCGGCCTGGAGCTTGTTCGACTGGGCGCGGAGCTGTTCGAGGTACTTGCGGACCTTGTCGCGGCGTTTCTTGATGACCTCGTCGGCCTGGACCATCTGCGCTTTTCGTTTTTTGTACTTCGCGCGGAGGGCGTCGAGCTCGGCGGAGAGCTCGGCGAGGCGGGCGTCTTTCTCGTCGTCGCCTAGGCCGGCCAGGTCGCCCGAGGCGAGCCGGGATTCCAGCTCGGCCTCGCGTTCGGCCAATGCGGCCTCGCGGGCGGCCAGGGCTTCCTCGCGGCGGTCGAGTTCGGCGAGGCGGTCGGCGAGTTGATCGGCGTGGACGCCCGAGTCGTCCGCGGCCGGGGCCTCGGTGGTCGTCGCGTCGTCGGACAGCTCGGCCCGCAGGTCGAGCTCGGCGGCCTGGTTCTCGAGGCGTTCGGCCCAGGCGCTCAGCTCGGCGTCGCGGTCGGCGGCGGCCTGTTGCTTGGCTTCGAGTTCGGCGGCGACGCCGTCGAGCTGGGCGGCGCGTTCGTCGAGCTCCGCCGCGCGGGCGGTGAGCTCGAGCTGCCGGGTCCGCAGCGATTCTTCTCGGCCGGCGAGGTCGGCGTCGGGTGCGGCCGATTCGTCCTCTTCGCCGTCGAGCTGGAGGTTGATGCCCGCGACCGTCTCGGCGGCGTCGGCGTGGTCGTCGAACGCGGCGCGGGCCTCGTCGAGCTCGGCGGCGCGGCGGTCGAGGTCTTGCCGCTCGGCGGCCAGTTCGTCGCGGTCCGCGTCGAGCTCGGTGCGCTGGGTTTCGAGTTCGGCGGTCAATTGTTCTGCGGCGGACTGTTCTTCCTGCAGCTGCTGCCGCTGTGAGAGCAGTTTGGCCTTGCCCTGTTCGAGGGTGTGGCGGAAGAGGTTCTCTTTCTGATCCAGCTCGGCCTCGCGGTCGCGGAGCTGGCGTTCGAGCTCGTCGAGCTGGGCGGGGGCCTCGGCGTCGGCCTGCGCCTGCTGGGCTTCGAGTTCGGCGCGGGTGCGGTCGAGCTCGGCCTGCTGTTCGTCGAGGCGGCGGGCCCGTTCGTCGAGCTCGGCGCGGCGGGCGGCGAGCGTGGCGTCGTCGGGCTTCGGCGACGCGGCGTCGGCCTCGGCGGCGGTCCGGTCGAAGTCCGGGATGAAACCGGGCATGAGGGTCTGGTCGTTGAGGTCGCCGGCGGCCTGCTCGGCGAGCTCGGCCCGCATGCGGTCGAGGCTGGCCTGCTGCGCTTCGACGGCGTCCTGGCGGAACTTCAGGTCCATCTGGGCCTTGGCGAGTTCCTTCTTGCGGTCCTTCAGGGCTTGCCGCTGATCGGCGAACTCGGCGCGTTCGCCGTCGAGCGCGGCGCGGTCGTCGGTAACGGCTTGGCGGTCCTGTTCGACGCGGCCCTCGGCCTCGGCGAGCTCGGCGCGGGCGGCGTCGAGCTGTTGCTGCTGGGAACGCAGCGTCTCGCGCTCGGCCTCGAGGGTGGCGTCGCGTTCGGCGACCTCGGCCTCGCGGCGTTCGAGGTCTTGGTGGCGGCCGTCGAGTTCGGCGGCGCGGGCGTCCAGTTCGGCGAGGCGGCCGTCGAGGTCGGAACGCTGGGCGTTGAAGTCTTCCCAGCGGGCGTCGAGTTCGGCGTGGGAGGCGTCGTGGGCCTGCCGCTGGTGGTCGAGTTCGGCCCGCTGCGATTCGAGGTTTTCTCGATCGGTGGCGAGGGCTTCGCGGTCGTGGGTCAGGGCGTCGCGATCGGCGTCGAGCCGTTCGCGGTCGGCCTGGAGTTCGCCGCGTTGCTGGTCGAGCCCGCCGCGGTCGTGGTCGATCTGTTGCTGGAGGTCGGTGAGGCGTTGCTCGCGTTGGGCGAGGTCGGCGGCCTGGGCGTTGACCTCTTCGACGTGCTTGTCGTTCTGGGCCTGCCAGCTCTTGAGCGCGCCGAGGCGGGCCTCGAGGTCGCCGAGCAGGTCGAGGGCTTCGTTGGGGTTGACCGGCGCGGGCGGCGGGGGAGCGGGGGCGGCGGGGTCCGGGGTGTGGGGGTGGTCGGCCATGGCGGAGGGGGCCCGGTAGCGGTGCGTGCGCGGCGGTTCGGTGGGTCGTCGTAAGATCATCGGACGTCGGCCCGGCCGACCTGAGCGGCATAACCGGAAAAGCCCGCCCGCGGTGTCTGAATAACCGCGGGCCGTTGCGGAGATCGCGGTGAAGCACGGACCGGATAACCCGAACGCCGAGGGGCCGGTGGCGTTCGACGCGGCGACGTTCGGCTACGGCGGCGACGCCGAGGCGGTGGCCGGGGTGTCGGCGGTGCTGCGGGCGGGGCGGGTGACGGCGTTGATCGGGCCGAACGCGGCAGGCAAGACGACGCTGCTGCGGCTGGCGCTGGGGCAGGTCCGGCCCGGGTCGGGGTCGGTGGCGTTGCACGGCCGGCCGGCGGCGTCGTGGGACGCGGGGGAGCGGGCGCGGCGGGTCGCCTACGTGCCGCAGCGGGGGTCGGCGGCGTTCGGGTTCTCGGCGCGGCGGGTGGTGGCGATGGGCCGGCACGCGTGGGGCGACACCGAGCACGTCGGAGAGGCGCTGCGGCGGGTGGGGTTACACGGCGAGGCGGACCGGCCGGTGGCGGAGCTGTCGGGCGGTCAGCAGCAGCGGGTGTGGCTCGCCCGGGCGTGGGCGCAGAGCCGGGGGGCGGGCGGGGCTGATCCCGCCGAGGCGTCGGTGGTGCTGGCCGACGAGCCGACGTCGGGGCAGGATTTGGGGCACGCCCACGCGTCGCTGGGGCTGCTGCGGGAGCTGGCGGGCGAGGGGCGGGCGGTGCTGGCGGTGCTGCACGGGCTCGACGAGGCGGCGCGGTGGGCCGACGAGGTGTGGCTGATGCACGGGGGGCAGCTGGTGGCGGCGGGGCCGAGGGAGGCGGTGCTGGTGCCGGGGGTGCTGGGGCCGGCGTTCGGGGTTACGCTGGAGGCGGTCGCCGGCGGGGCGGCGTGGGTGGTGGCGGACTGAGCGGGGGTACGGCGATACACTTGGGTGCACCGCATCGTTTTTTACCTGCCAACATGGAGGCCAGCGTGCTTTTCGAAGCTTGGATCAGCGGCGTTGAACTTCCGGGGGTGCTGGGGCAGGGGGGCTCGGGGGGCGGCGGGTTGGGTGGGGTGCTGCAGTTTTTGTTTTACGGCGTGCTGGCGGTGATGTTTCTCAGTTCGCTGCTTTCGGGGGCGTTGAAGGAGCGGCGAAAAAAACAGCGGCGGGAATCACGGCGGGCCGAGGCCGAGGCGGGCGGCGAGTTGCCGACGCTGGAGGAGATCGCGGCGAAGCGTCGGCGGGAGCTGCAGGAGCTGTCGCGTCGGCGGCGGGGCGGGGGCGGTTCCGGGGCGGAGGCTTCGGCGGACGCGGGCGGTCGCGGGGCGAAACCTTCCGGGGGTTCCGGGGATGAGCCGGGGAACCTGACGATGGCTGAGCGGATCGCCCGGGCGCGGGCCAAGCAGCAGTACGAGCAGCGGTCCGCGCAGCTGGGCGGGGCGAACGCGGGACCGGCCCCTCCGCGGCCGCAGCCCCGCCCGCCCGCACCGGCCCCGACGCCGCGTCGGCCCAACGCCGAGCAGGTCCGACGCCAGCGGGCCGAGGCGATGCGTCGCCGCATGCAGACCGAAGCCCCGTCCCGGCGTCCGCCGCAACCCCAAGCGCCAGCCCCCCGGCCGCAGCCCGCACGCCGTGGGCCCACCCCGCCGCGGCCAACCCAGGCTCAACCCCAACCCCAGCGGGTCGCCCGCCGGCCGCTCGTCACCCCCCACGACTCGGTCGATCGCAACCCCCACGACGAGCTCAACCGCCGGCCCCACGACCGCGTCAACCGCGACCCCCACGCCAACGTCGACCGCCGGCCGCACGACGGCGTGACCCCCGGGAAGCGGGTGCCTCTGCTGAATTTTGCGCAGGTGAGCCGCAACGACCTCCGCCGGGCGTTCATCCTGAAAGAGGTTCTGGACCGCCCGATCGCGGAGCGCGACCCGTTGGCCGGCACCACGACCGACCACTTCTGAGAGGTACCGATCCGGACCTTCGCTGCGCTCAGGTCCGGCTTGGAAATGTGGTGTCATGACATCGTCCGACGTGCCGCTGCCTCAGACGCCCGACCCCGCCGCCGCGGCGTTGGACGACCCGCTGCGGCGGATCGATGTCGTGGTCGGCGACCTGACCGACCCCGACCCGGCGTGGGGCCTCGACGCGATCGTCAACGCCGCCAACGAGTCGCTGCTCGGCGGTAGCGGCGTGGACGGCGCAATCCACCGCGCGGCCGGGCCCGAGCTGCTCGGACACTGCCGCGCCCTCGGCGGCTGCCCGACCGGCCTGGCCAAGGCGACCCCGGCGTTCGACCTCGAAGCCCGCGGCGTCCGACACGTCTTCCACGCCGTCGGCCCGGTCTGGCCCCCGGAATACCGGAGCCCAAGCCACGCCATGCCCGGTGCCCCGCTGGGCGAAGACGCCAAGCTCGGCTACCTCCGGGAAGACACGCTGCTCGCGTCGTGCTACCTCAACGCCCTGCGGCTGGCCGAGCAGCACGGGGTCGCGGGCCTCGGCTTCCCCGCGATCAGCACCGGCGTCTACGGCTTCCCGAAGCCGCGGGCCGCGAAGATCGCCTTCGGCCACGTCTTCGGCCATTACGCCCGCCGCCCCGCCCCCGCGTTCCCCGCCAAGGTCTGGTTCGTCTGCTTCCGCGAGGAAGACGCCGCCGTCTACCGCGACGCGATCCAGAACCGCGCCGACTGGATGACGAACCGCAGCCGGATTTAGCCGCGCTCATCCATAGCCAAA
>JBCCOP010000092.1:0-9404 GCA_039025315.1 Planctomycetota bacterium
CAAGACGACGCCTAGTGACGACCTGCCGCCGATCTCGGAGAAGATGGTCAAGGGGTTCTGCTGGTACGCCCCGCGGTTCGTGGGCAAGAGTTTCAGCGCGGTGCGTCGGCTCGGGCCGGTGCCGGAGGGGGCGGGCGACGCCGACGGTCGGCCGATGCTGGTCTACTGCAACCACCCGTCGTGGTGGGACCCGATGGTGATCGCGCTGTTGAACCACGGCCCGTTCCGCGGCCGGACGCACTACGGCCCGATCGACGAGGCGGGGCTGGCGAAGTACCGGTTCCTCGAGCGGATGGGTTTCTTCGGGATCGACCCCGAGTCGCGGGCGGGGGCGGCGAAGTTCCTGCGGCTCGGGCGGGCGGTGCTGAGCCGGCCGGGCGGGACGCTGTGGGTCACGGCCGAGGGCCACTTCACCGACCCCCGGAAGCGGCCCGTGCGGCTGCGGCCGGGCGTCGCGCACCTGGCCCGCAAGGTTTCCGGGGGGGTGGCGGTGCCGTTAGCCATCGAGTATCCCTTCGGCATGGAAAAACTGCCCGAGATGCGGTTCGCGTTCGGCGAGCCGGTCGAAACGGGGGACACGTCACGCGGCGTCGAGCCATGGAACGCCGACCTGGAAGCCCGGTTGGAAACAACGATGGACCGGCTGGCCTCGGCGACGGTGGCGGGTGACACCTCAGCCTTCGAGACGGTGCAGGAGGGCAAGGTGGGCGTAAACCCGGTGTACGACCTCTGGCGGCGGGGCCGGGCGCTGCTGGGCGGCAAGCGGTTCGACGCGTCGCACGGCGCGGGGCTGCAGAGGGGCGGTCGCAACTTCCGGGGGGGGCACGCTTGATCTGGGCCTTCATCATTCTGACCCTCGCGGCGCTGCCGGCGGTGATGACGCTGTTGAACTTGGCGTTCTACAAGCGGCTGCCCCACGCGGCGGACGCCGGCAAGCAAGCGTCGGGCGTGAGCATCCTGATCCCGGCCCGCGACGAAGCGGAAGGTATTGAGGCCGCGGTGCGGGCGGCGTTGGCCGCGAGCGAAGGCGTCGACGTCGAGGTCCTCGTTCTGGACGACCACTCGACCGACGACACGGCCGCGATCGTTCGCCGGTTGGCGGACGACGACCCGCGTGTCCGCCTGGAGCCGGCTCCCCCACTTCCGGGGGGGTGGAACGGCAAGCAGCACGCGTGCTGGGTCCTCGCGCAGCGGGCCGAGGCTTCGCGGCCGACGCTGCTGTGGATCGACGCGGACGTCCGGCTGGAGCCCGGGTCGGTGCGGCGGATGCGCGACGCGCTAATCGGCGGGCGGGACGCGCTGCTGAGCGGCGTGCCGCGGCAGGTCACGGGTTCGTGGCTGGAGGTGCTGATCGTGCCGCAGATCCTGCTGGTGCTGTTGGGCTACCTGCCGATGGCGCGGATGCGCGACTCGACCAAGCCGGGGTACGGCGCGGGGTGCGGGCAGCTGTTCATCGCCGATCGCGGGGCGTACTTCGCCTGCGGCGGGCACGAGGGGATCCGGGCGTCGGTCCACGACGGGGTGGACCTGCCGCGGCAGTTCCGCCGGGGCGATCATTACACGGGCTTATTCGACGCGACGGATTTGGCGGTCTGCCGGATGTACGTCGGGGCGGCGGCGACGTGGCGGGGGTTTGCGAAGAACGCGACGGCGGGGATGGCGTCGCGGGCGGCGATCGGGCCGTGGACCCTGCTGTTGCTGGGCGGGCACGTCGCGCCGTGGGTCTGGCTCGTCGCCGCGGGCGGGCGGGGGTGGATGCCGATCAGTGCGGCGGCGTTGTCGGCGGTGCCGAGCGTGGCCGTGGCGGTGCGGTTCCGGCAGGGGCTGCTCGCAGCGGTGGCGCGGCCGGTCGGGGTGGCGGCGTTGGTGCTGCTGCAGTGGTACGCGCGGGCGCGGGAGAGCCTGGGGTATCGGCCGTCGTGGCGGGGGCGGGTCACGACGCGCTGAGTTTGTCGGCGCCAAGCCGCCGGCGGCTTTACGGGGAGAGGCGGTCGATGGTCCACGAGGTGGGGTCGCTTCCGGGGGTGGGCGTGTAGCGCAGCCGGTCGTGCAGGCGGGACGGCTGGCCCTGCCAGAACTCGAACGACGCCGGGGTCAGGCGGTAGCCGCCCCAGGTCGGCGGCACGGGGATCGGCGTGTTGCCGGGGTACTCTTCCGTGAGCCGGAAGAACTCGAGCATCAGCTCTTCCCGGCCGTCGATGACGGTGGACTGGTGCGAGCACCACGCCCCGAGCTGCGACTCGCGCGGCCGGGTGCGGAAGTAGGCGGCGGTCTCGTCGGGGTCGATCTTCTCGACCGCCCCCGGGATACGGACGCACCGCGACAGGCGGTCCCAGTAGAAGTTCATGCAGGCCCGCGGGTTGGCGGCGAGCTCGTCGCCCTTGGTCGAGGCGTAGTTGGTATAGAAGACCAAGCCGCGTGGCGATACGTCTTCGTCGTCGACGCCTTTGAGCAGCAGTGTCCGGGCGTTGGGCACGCCGTCGGCGTCGGCGGTGGCGAGGGTGAAGGCGTTGGGCTCGAGGGTGCCGGCGTCTTTCGCCTCGTCGAACCAGGCCAGGAACTGGTCGAACGGGTCGGCGGCGAGGTCCTCGGGGTCGATCGGCTCGGGCGTGTAGTTTTGGCGGAGGTCTTGGATGGCCATGGTGACGGGAGTGTAGAACGTCCCGGCCGCGGGGTGGTTCGGCGGCGGTTTCGCGGGCTTGCGGGCCGAGGCGGGTTATGCTGCGGGAAATGGGCATTAGACCGGGCACATCACGCAAGGGTGGCGCGGCGACACGGCGGGGCATGTCGGGCCGGGTGGCGGCGTGCCTGTTCTTCGGGCTTTTCTTCGCGGCCGGCGCGGGGTTCGGGTGGTTCGTGACGCTCAAGCCGGCGTGGGCGGTGTGGCAGGCCCGCGGCTGGGACCCGGTCACGCTCACGATCACATCGAGCCGGCTGGACGTGAGCACCGACAGCGACGGGTCGTCGTACCGCGTCGAGGTGGAGTACCGCTACACCGTCAGCGGCCGAACCTACACCGGCGACACGCACGACTTCTACGCCTTCATCGGGACCGACGGACGCTCCGGCAAGCAGAAGATCGTCGACGCCCTGCCGCCCGGCACCACGGTGACCGGCTACGTCGACCCCAACGACCCGACGCGGGCGGTGATCCACCGCGGGTTCACCGCGACGGCCTGGTTCGGGCTGCTGCCGATGGTGTTCGTGCTCGTCGGGCTCGGCGGGATGTTCGGCACGTGGTTCTGGGGCGGGCGCAAACGTTGGGCGACGCGCCACGCCAAGACGCTCGACGCCGACGAGGCGGACCACTGGCTGCCGGAGCTGGCGCGGGGGGACGCGGACGACGGCGGCGTGGGCGAGCGGAAGCGGGGCGGGTCCGAGACGGTCTCGCCGACCAAGTCGCGGTGGGGCGGCGTGGTGTTCCTGACGCTGTTCGGGCTGGTGTGGAACGGCTTCTCGTGGCCGGTTTTCATTTTTGCCTGGCGCGACGGCGAAGTCATCCTGGGCCTGTTCATGTCGGTCTTCGTGCTGGTGGGGATCGGCGTGTTCGCGGCCTGGGTGTACACGGCGATGGGGCTGCTGAACCCGGTGGTGCGGCTGACGTTCGACCCGCGGGTGGTCGAGCGGGGGCAGACGCTGGAGCTAGGCTGGGACATCGCCGGCCGGGCGGGGCGGATCGCCAAGCTCACGATCAGCGTCGAGGCGGTCGAGCGGGCGACGTACCGCCGGGGTACGGACACGATCACCGACGAGCACACGATCTACGACCACGTGCTGGTCGAGGCCGGGGGGTCGGACGGTCGGGACCCGCTGGCCCGCGACGGGCGGGTGGAGCACGAGGTGCCGGCCGGCGTGATGCACTCGCTCGACGCGCCGAACAACAAAGTGGTCTGGCGGGTGCGGGTCCGCGGCGACATCCCGCGGTGGCCCGACATGAACGACACGTACGACTTCGCGGTGGTGCCGGCCGGCATGGGCGGGCCGCGGCGGCGGGGGATGTTTTAGCGTGGGGAAAGCGTCATGCTGACCGTAGAAATCAACGGCAACCAGACCGCGTTCCGCCCCGGCGAGCCGATCGACGGGCTGGCCGGCTGGCAGCTCGACGAGCCGCCGAAATGGGTCGAGGTCCGGCTGTTCTGGCAGACCGCGGGGAAGGGGACGGAAGACGTCGCCGTCGTCGAGACCGCCCGCTTCGACGAGCCGGCCGCGGTCGATGCGCAAACGTTCCACTTCACCGCGCCCGACGGCCCGCTGAGCTACGAAGGCCACCTGATCGAACTTCGGTGGGGCGTCGAGGTGGTGGCCCGGAAGGTGAAGGACGCGGCGCGGGTGTCGCTGGTCGTCTCGCCCGACGGCGGGCCGGTGCGGGCCGAGTAGGTGGTCCGGCCGGGCGACAACCCGTTCCGCAGCGCGCGGGTCGATGCGCTCGGGTATCGCTTCATCGACGAAGACGAAGACGAAGCAACGATACGGCGGCGGTGGGAGGCGGCGGGCCGACGCGGGGCGGTGATCGGGCCGCACGGCCACGGCAAGACGACGTTGACGCTGCGGCTCGCCCCGGACGACGCCCTGCGGTTCCAGGTCCACGCCGACGACGCGTCGAACCGGGCGGAGCTGCGAAAAGCGGTCCGGCACTTCCGGGGGGTGCTGGTGATCGACGGGTACGATCTACTCGGGCCGATCGACCAATGGCGGGTGGGTCGGCGGCGCGGGCCGGTGCTGGTGACGAGCCACCGGGGGACGCGGCTGCCGACGGTGGCGGTGTGTCGGACGTCGCCGGCGTTGCTTCACGAGTTGATCGGAGAGTTGTCGCCCGCAACGGCCGATCGGCTTGGAGAAACGGGCGTGTCCGATCTGTTCGGGCGTCACGGCGGCAACGTCCGCGACGCGCTGCGTGAGCTTTATGACCGCACGGCAACGGGCGAGTTCGGCATTGCGCCGCAAGCGGCTACGACGCCTTGACCCCGCGCAGCTTGACTAACCGCCGCAGCGACCCGACCTCTTGCGACGTCAGCGGCCGCCACGACCCGGGGGTGAGGCCCTTGAGGCGGACCGGGCCGATGCCGGTGCGTTTGAGCCGGCGGACCTTGAGCCCGACGCGGGCCAGCAGGCGGCGGATTTCGCGGTTCTGGCCCTCGGTGAGGGTAACGCTGAGCGTTGTGCGGTCGCCGCGCTGCCGGTCGGTCTCGTGCCGGAGGATGGCGACCGACTCCATCGACGCTTTCCTGCCGCCGTCGGGTTGTGGGGACTTGCGGTCGGCTAGCACGAGGCCACGCCGTAAGCGTTTGAGGTCGTCGTCCACCAGCCGGCCGCGGACCGACACGAGGTAGCGCTTGGTCACGCCGAACGACGGGTGCGTCAGCCGGTGGGTGAGTTCGCCGTCGTTGGTCATCAGGATCAGCCCGGTCGAGTCGGCGTCGAGCCGGCCGACGGGGTAGAGCCGCACGCCCGGCGGGACCGCGGCCGGGTCGATCAGGTCGAGCACCCGCCGCCGGCCCTCGGGGTCGTCGTTGGTGCTGATCACGCCGCGGGGCTTGTGGACCATCAGGTAGTGCTTGCCCGCCGTGGCAAATTTCTTGGTCGACTTCCGGGGGCGGACCAGCGGCTCGCCGTCGACCTCGACGCGGTCCGCGAACGGGTCGACCCACGCGGGCAGCCGGGCGACGCGCTGGCCGTTGACCGTGACCCGGCCGGCCTCGACCATCGCCTCGCACTCGCGCCGCGAGGCGATCCCGGCCTGGGCCATCACCTTCTGCAGCCGTGGGCCGCGGGCATCGTCGGCGTAGTCGTGAGTGGGGGGCATGTTCTTGGTGTTTCCGGCGTCTCACGACGGTGGAGCGGCTAGAGCCTAGAGCCTAGAGCCTAGCAAGACGCAATCGACAGCTCTACGCCCCGGCACGAACGTGAGTCTTGCCAGGCTCTAGGCTCTAGCCGCTAGCAACTACTCAGCCGAACTCGTCGCCGCGGAACGTGCTGCCGAGGTACGTCTTGCGGACCCGCTTGTCGTTGATGATCTCTTTCGGCGTGCCGCTGGCGAAGACCTTGCCTTCGCTGATGACGTAGACGCGGTCGCACACCGCGAGTACGTTGTGGACGTTGTGGTCGGTGACGAGCATGCTGATCTCGAACTCGCTACGCAGCCGGCGGATCTCGGCCTGCAGCTCCTCGACGGCCACGGGGTCCACGCCGGCGAACGGCTCGTCGAGCAGGATCAGCGACGGCTCGGAGATCAACGCCCGGGCGATCTCCAGCTTCCGCCGCTCGCCCCCGGAAAGGGTCCGCGCCTGCTGCTTGCGGTTCTTGAGCAGGTCAAACTGGTGCATCAGCTCCTCGGCCCGCGCCCGCCGCTCGGCCTTCTTCAGCGGCCGGGTCTCGAGGATCGCGTGGAGGTTGTCCTCGACGCTGAGGCGCTGGAACACGCTGGGCTCCTGCGCGAGGTAGCCCATGCCCCGCTGCGCCCGCTGGTACATCGGCAGGGCGGTGACGTCCCGGCCGTTGAACACGACCTGGCCGGCGTCGGGCGCGATCATGCCGACGGTCATGCGGAAGCTCGTCGTCTTGCCCGCGCCGTTGCGCCCCAGCAGCCCGACGATCTCGCCCTCGGCGACGTCGAACGACACCTCGTCGACGACCGTCCGGCCCGCGTAGGCCTTTACCAGCTTCGTGGACTTGAGGATAAACATCGCAACGCGAAAGAATACCGCAACCGAGCCCTCGGGGCGTTGGGCCGCTCTCCCCAAACTTCCGGGGGGGTTACGGGAAGATGCCGCGGACGCGGTAGACCTCGGCGATGTGGTCGAGGGCGGCGGCGTAGGCGGCCGACCGCATGTCGCAGCCGAGCCGGTCGGCCTGCCGCAGGACCTTGGCCGTGGCGCTGCGCATGTGCTTGCGCAGCTCGTCGTCGACCTCTTTGGCTTCCCAGCGGTCGCTCGCGCGGTTCTGCCGCCACTCGAAGTAGCTCACGGTCACGCCGCCGCAGTTGCACAGGATCGCGGGCAGGACGCGGACGCCGCGGTCGACCAGCACCCGCTCGCCGGCGGGCGTGGTGGGGGCGTTGGCCGCCTCGGCCAGGACTTTGCAGTTGAGCAGGCCCGCATTCTCTTCGTCGATCATCTGCTCCAGCGCGGCGGGCACCAGCAGGTCGACCTCGCGGCGGTAGAAGTCGTCGCCGCCGATCGGTCGGCTGCCGGCGAAGCCTGCGACGCCGCCGGTCGCGGCGACGTGCTCGGCCAACGCTTCGGCGTCCAATCCATCTTCGGAAGTAATCGCGCCGGTGTGGTCGAGGACGGCGTCGAGCGTCGCGCCGTGGCGTTGCAGCAACCGGGCGGTCCACGAGCCGACGTTGCCGAAGCCGATCACGCTGTAGCTCAGCCGGTCGAGCGGCAGGCCCATCTCGGGCAGCAGGTCTTCGAGGACGAAAACCAGGCCCTGGCCTGTGGCCTTCTCGCGGCCGGCCGAGCCGCCAAAGGCCAGCGGCTTGCCGGTGACCACGGCCACGCCGCTGCCGCGGTGGGCGACCTGGGTGAAGTTCACGTACGTGTCCGCCATCCAGGCCATGACCTGCGCGTCGGTCCCGACGTCGGGGGCGGGGATGTCGTGGTCGGGCCCGATGTTGTCGCCCAGCGCGCTGGTGAACCGCCGAGTGAGCCGGCGCAGCTCGTCGGTCGATAGCGACCGCGGGTCGACCTGCACGCCGCCCTTGCCGCCGCCCAGCGGCAGGTCCGCGAGCGAGCACTTCATGGTCATCAGCACCGCCAACGCCTTGACGTGGTCCAGGCTCACGCCGGCGTGGAACCGCACGCCGCCCTTGTACGGCCCGAGGATGTTGTTGTGCTGCACCCGGTAGCCCTTGAACAGCCGGTAACTCCCGTCGTCCATCGCGACGGGGAAGTGGACCATCAGCTCGTTCTTGGGCTGGGCCATGATCAGCTGCAGGTGCTTGGGCGCGTCGAGCCGGTCGGCGGCGGTGAGCACCTGCGTGATGACCTGCAGGTACAGGTCAGCGGGGTCGTGGCGGAAGCCGAGTTCCTGGAGCACCGCGGCGGGCCGTTCGGACATGGGGTTTCTCAAGCGAGGGGAAATGGTGGATGAAGCGGGATGCGGGACGAGAAGAATACCATCGGCCAACCGCGGGGCGTCGGCCAAGTATCCTGTTGCGATGCTGGTTTATTCTTGTGCGGACCTGATCTTTTCGACGAAGGTGCGATCGACGGCCGAGGCGATGCACGTCGCGTCACGCCCGGCCCGTAATCTCGACATGCTGCAGGCCCGGCTCGACCGCGTCGACGACGGCAAGGCGAACGACGCGGTGACGTGCGTCGTGGTGGACCTGGAGCTGGGCGACGCTTCGTTCGACCTGATCCGGCTGGCGGCGCAGCACGAGGCGCGGCCGAAGGTGATCGCGTTCGGACCGCACGTGATGGTGGACGCGCTGGCGGGGGCCGAGCGGGCGGGGGCGGATTTGTCGATGGCCCGCGGCGCGTTCACGGCGCAGCTCCCGGAGATCGTGGCGCAGTTCGGAAATTAAAAAGCCGCTTGCGGCTTGGCGGCATCAAGCCGGCAGGTCGAGGATGCGGTAGACCACCGGCGTCCCGTGGACCGCGGGCAACTCGGCGATAGTCCGACACGCGTCGTCGAGGTCGCCGCGCTTCGCGTCGTGGGTGGTCATGACCAGCGGCACGGTGTCGCCGACGGCGTCGTGCTGCAGCAGCGAAGCGAGGCTGATGTCGCGCCGCGCGAGCTCGGCGGTGACCCGGGCGACGATGCCCGGCACGTCGAGAGCGTCGAGCCGCAGGTACCACCGCGACTCGAGGTCGCCCGGGGCGACCAGCGGCGGCGGGCCGTGGAGGTCCGGCGTGAGACGCAGGCCGGCGAAGGCGGCGGGGTGGGCCCCGGCGGCGACGTTGAGCAGGTCGGCGACGACGGCCGAGGCCGTCGGGCCCTGGCCCGCGCCGCGGCCGTAGAACATCGTATGGCCCACGGCGTGGCCCACAACGGACAGCGCGTTGAACGAGCCGTGGACCTGCGCCAGCGGCGCGTCCCGCGCGATGAGGCACGGCTCGGTGCCGAGCGCGAGGTCGGTCTCACCCGGCCTGCGCTCGGCCGCGGCGATCAGCTTCACCTCGTAGCCCAGCTCTTCGGCGAAGCCCACGTCCGAGCGGTCCAGCGCGTCGATACCGCGGCAGGGCACGTCCGCCTCGACCACCCGCGCCCCGAACGCCAGCGACGCGAGGACCGCCAGCTTCTGCGCCGCGTCGGCCCCCGAGACGTCGAGCGTCTCGTCGGCCTCGGCGTAGCCGCGGTCCTTGGCCTCGGCCAGCGCCTCGGCGTAGGTCTTGCCGCGTCGCGCCATCTCCGTGAGGATGTAGTTGCACGTGCCGTTGAGGATGCCGTAGAGCCCGCCG
>JBCCOP010000093.1:0-9359 GCA_039025315.1 Planctomycetota bacterium
CGCCCGCCACCTCGGGCCCTACAAGCTCAGCCTCCACTCGGGCAGCGACAAGCTGTCGATGTACGCCGCCTTCGCCCGCGCCACCCGCGGCCAATTCCACGTCAAGACCGCCGGCACCAGCTACCTCGAGGCCCTCCGCGTCGTCGCCCGCCACGACGAGCCGCTCTTCCGACGCATCATCGACTTCAGCCGCGACCGCTACGACACCGACCGCGCGACCTACCACGTCCACGCCACCCTCGACTCCGCCCCCCCGCCGAGCGAGGTGGCCGACCCCCACACGCTCGAAGGCCTCTACCTCGAACACTGGGCCGACGTTCCCGGAGGCAAAGGCTTCACCCAGCCCGGCCGGCAGATCTTGCACTGCACCTTCGGCTCGGTCCTGACCGACGCCACGCTGGGCCCCGCCGTCCGCGCCTGCCTCCAAGCCCACCCCGAGACCCACCGCGACATCCTCGACGACCACTTCGGCCGCCACCTCGACGCCCTGCGTTCCGGGATGGCGTGAAGGCAAAACCCCGGACCCACGCGATCCCGCTTAAGCCGCTTGCGGCTCAGCGGGCGGACGTCTCACCACCCGTCCCACCCCGGCGGCGCGACGCTCCGCCCGGTGAGGTGCCGGTGGATCACGAAGAACAACGCGTTGGCCGGCTCCTCGTAGTTCGGGCTGCTGTAGCAGTTCGCCAACACCACGACCGTCAGGTCTTCCTCCGGGTTGTGCGTGGCCGTAACCTGATAGCCCGGCACGTGCCCGGTGTGCCCGATCGCGCCGTAGTAGTTGATCAGCCCGAGGCCGTAGCTGTAATCGACGGGGTAGCCCGTGTCGCGGAAGTCGAGCATCGCCGCCTGCATCTCGTCGCCGAGCAGTTCGCCTTTCACGACCGCCTCGACAAACCGCCGGCAGTCGTCGAGCGTCGAAACCATCGCCCCCGCCGCGTGCCACATGCTCGGCGACGCGTCCGTCACGTCGTACGGCACCTCCCCCTGCCCCTTCCAAAAAATCGGCCCGTCCGCATCTCCATACTGATACCCCCGTGCCGCGGGCTCAGGAATCGATGCCTCGACCGAATAAAACGTGTCGGTCAGCCCCAACGGCTCGCACACGTACGCCTGGATCAGCTCGTCCAGCCCCCGCCCCGTCACTTTTTCAAGCACCTGCCCCAGCAGCACGTAATTCGTGTTGCTGTACATCCAGCCGTCCTCCGCCGGCTTGAAGTACGGCTTGCCGGCGTAGGCAAACGCCAACAGCTCTTCCTCCGTCCACCGCCGCTCCGGCTCGGCAATCAGCTCTTCCTTCACCCCCGGCAGCCCCACATAATTCGGCAGCCCGCTCGTGTGCTGCGCCAACATCCGCAGCGTGATCGTCTCGCCCCCCGCCCCCGGAATCCCGTCGAGATACTCCCCCACCAGGTCGTCCAGCCCTAGCTCCCCCTCCTCAACCAGCCGCAGCATCACCGCCGCTACAAACGGCTTCGTCAAACTCGCGATCCGGAAGCGGTGCCCCGTCGTCATCGCCTCCCCACCCACCTCGGTCTTCGCCGGCCCGAGCGCCGCCACCCCGTACGCCCGATCGATCAACACCTCACCATCATGCACGACCGCCACCACCGCCCCCGGCAGCCGCAGGTGCTGCCGGGTCACCTCAATTTTCTCATTTAGCGTCGCGTCAACCGTGAAGACCGGCGGATTACTCTTGGAGCATCCGGTCGCGATCGCAAGCAAAACCACTAATGCGATTCGGTGTGCCGGCATAACGATTTCACCGTGACGAAAACAACACGACCGCCGAAACGGTTATTGGTCTTATCGCCCGCAGTCTAAGGGATGCCGGCGTCCCACCAATCATTGTTAGGTGTATCGCCTTCGTAGAGGTCACCGAGGTTGACCTCGAGGTAAAAATCATCGGTGTGAATCTCGAAACGGACCTGCTCACTGCTCGCTCTGCCATCGGCCCAGGCGACGTTGGCGGTCTGATTTTTGTGCCGACCGTGAACGTTGGGCTGACTCGAATCCGTACCTCGGCCGCTCGGTGCGGCAAACGGTACGGGCTGCATCATCTCGTATTCGCTGGTGAAAGCCACTACGTTGTCCGAGCCCGGGATGTAAAACCCTGCGTCGGCAAAAAGTACCGTTCTCGACGGGGACCGTATTTCGGAAATCCGAAAACCCGTCCAGGTGGCGTTACCGCTCGGGGGCCCGGGGCGGCCAAGCATACGACCGTTATAGGCATAGTCGATCGCGGGGAACGCAATGAGGGGTTTAATGACGGCGTAGTAAGCGAAGACAACCGGATCGATGTCAAAGCTCGGGCAGCCCCCGATCTGGCTTACGTTGTTCAGGTACGGGCCGAGCATGCTGTTAGCAAACACGGTCTGCACATCGGCTTGAGTCTCGACGACGCACCAAGATGTCGTGGCTCCGCCGTCGGCGTCGGGGCCGGTCAGGTCCAATCGTGGGTGTTCCGAAGCATGCGGCGGAATACGCCCGTCGTGGTCCGCGGCATAGGTTTGGGTCGCGATACCAATCTGGCGGATATTTGACAGACAAGCAGACTGACGGGCGCTTTCACGCGCCGACCCGAGCACCGGCAGCAGCAGCCCAATCAATAATGCAATGATCGAGATGACGACAAGCAACTCGATCAGCGTGAAAGCTGTGCCTGCTGGACTGACACAGGGCTGAGCGCGGCGGATCATCAAACCATTTCTTTCGTGTAGATACGCAACTGGGATACGGCCAACTACCCGCTGTGAACAGCAGACCCGGGCAAGCCACGACAGCATGTGCGTCGCCGCCGACGTGAAGACATCACCAATAATCCCATGGCCGTCAATACCAAGCCGGCGGGTTCCGGGATCAGTGAAACGGTGCCGGACCGATTCATGAGAAAATTGGTGTTGCTGAAAAGAGCGGCCGATCCCGTACCGCTGACGTCGAACTTGTAATCCAGGGGATCAGAATCGTCTAGCGTGGAAAGTGTTCCGGTGAACGTAAGAAATAAATCGAAGGGAAGGTTGGGGTCCGGCGGAAACGCCTGGATGTTGTAGAGTTCGACCACAACTTCGCTTTCGAAATCCACCCCGACAAGTTCTCCGTCGTCAAACGTGAGGCCGGCGCCCGAATCCGGCAAAATGTCGGCGTACATCAGGTAAAAGAACTGGGCGTTCCCGCCACCCCCGCCGTCGTTGTACGGTGTGTACGCCGGTGAGAAAGGCGAGATCATGACCGGGCTTTCCGGGGAAGCGAAATCGCCGTCGAAGTTGGAACGCGAATCCCCGGTTTGTGCCTCTGTGACGTTCCCGTCCCACGCGAACGTGTTGAGATCGATCTCGAGGGCGGACGTGGGGACCGTCTCGATGCCGCTGCCGGTCACTAAATCGTTATCAAAATTGATCCGCCCCGCGCTGAGCGTAGCGAAATCGGGCTGTGTGATGGTTTTGTTGTTCACAACGAAAGGGCCGCCTGGCGTCGCGGGCGTGAACCCCGACGGGAAACTAGCGAAGCCGCTGTAATCCGAGTCGGCGGAGAGCGGCCCGGCGATCACGGCGGTCCAGTTACCGTTGGCCAACTGGTAGTTGGGGTATTCCGGCAGGCCGTTGTTTGTCCCTTCGATGCCGGCTTGGGTGCTCGAGTTCTTGGCGTTGGAAATAGCCGCAAAGCCTGTAGCGGGCCCGCCGAGGTCGACAAAAGTTTCGGCGTTGGCCGGGTCAGCGGCAACGCCCACGGCTATCACGATTAGCGGGACGCGGGATAAGGCTGAGGTTCGTGAAGCAATTATCGGGGTCATTTTGTTGCCTTCTTGTTTCATGCAAAACTTTGCCGCGCACGCCCAACATCCAGGAGGCACGCGTCGACACCAACCAGGATCAAGCAAACTCGTCTCGGAATAATCGGCGCCGCGACGAAACCAGTGCGGCCGTTAAGCCAACAAAGATCGCAGATGCAGGCTCCGGTATGACGTTGGTCACCTCGCCGGTCACATCGAAAACGTAACGCCCCCCGCCGTTGCCAAAAGACAGCGACTCCGCGGGGTCATCCACGGCCAACGCGAAGCGGTTGCCGGCGAGGGTGAACGTGCCGTCGAGCCGGTCCCCGGGGGAGGGGAAGTTCTCGAATTGCAGCCCGACATCGGCGGTCAAATCAATCGACACCAACTCGCCGTCGAGCAGAGTGACGGTACCCGAAATATTGGATGCGGTCGTCGTGTAATCGCTGGAAGGCAACAACGCGTCGCCTTGCGTCCCTCCGTCAGTCGGGTCGCCGTTCTCGCCGCCGAAATCGACCGTGAAAGGTAGCGATAAGGCGGTGACGTTAGCGATGCCGGCACCCGCGACGATAGTGGAGTTATCGTACGTCAAGGTGTAGTTGCCTTGAAAGTCGGCGTCATTGTTGAACATGTCGATGGCCGAGCCCTGAGCCACGAAGGCTGAGGGCTCGTTGGCAAACGGGTCGGACTGAAAAGCAGCGGACTCGGCGGAAATCGAATAGTAACCGTCGTTCGCAATGCTCGATCCGGGCAGAGGCCGGTCGAGTTGACTGAACACGTCGCTGAAGTACTCGAATACTCGGCTCTCACCGTCGGCGAACAGGTCGAGACCAACAGTTGTTTGGGCCTGAGTTGGTGATGTGAGCCCGACACAAAGCGTCAAACCCGCCAGAGCAGCGGAAGTTGTCGGTATACGATGCATTTTCTCTCCTGATTGGGCCGGCCCTCGCCTGTTCGGGCGGGGGACGCGGCGTGATACGCGGTCTTGGGACGGATTCATTACAGCGGCCGTAACCAAACTGCTAAACAATATAGTCAAATGAGATTGCGTGTCAAATGTCTATCGGGATCGCCCCCATAGCCCGTCTGTACCAATCGATCGGGAGTTTGACGCCGAACTGTCCCGGAGCTAATCTCCGCGATCCGTTTGGATTACCACGCTCAGTCGGCCGGCGACCGTGCCGTCGGGCTCAATCCCAAATACGCAAATTACCCAGGATCGCTCATGCTCCCTGTCCAGCGCAAGACCCGTACGCAGACCCGTAAAGGCCGCTCGCACCACGCCTTGGACGCCCCGGTGTCCGTGAGTTGCCCGCACAGCGGCGAGGCGCGGCGGCCGCATACGGCCTGCCGGGAGACCGGCTATGTCGCGCCGAACGGCAACCGGCCGGGGTTTTTCCTCGACATCAAGCTGCTGCGGCGGAAGAACAAGTAACCGCGTCCTCTTTTCTGATTCCCCGGCGGCCGGTCTGGGCCGTGGAGGCGACGTCTCGTGCGAATCGCTCTCGATGTCATGGGTGGCGATCACGCCCCCGACGCGATCTTGGCCGGCGGGCTCGGCGCGGCCGGGCTGCTGGACGACGACGACCGGCTGGTGCTGGTTGGCGACGGTGAGATCATCCGCGACGGGCTCGAAGAAGCGGGGCTGCAGAACGACCCGCGGTTCGAGGTCGAAGCGACGTCGCAGGTGATCGAGATGGGCGAGTCGCCGGTGACGGCCCTGCGGGCCAAGCCCGACAGCTCGATCGTCCGTATGGCCTGGCTCGGCAGCCCGAAGAAAGCCGGCGAACGTTACTGCGACGTGATCATCTCGGCGGGCAACACGGGCGCCTGCGTGGCGTCGGCGCAGATGAGCATGCGGCGGCTGGCGGGGGTGCACCGGCCGGGGATCGCGATCGTGCTGCCGACGTTCCACGGCCCGGTGGTGCTGTGCGACGTCGGGGCGAACCCCGAGCCCAAGGGCAGCCATCTCTATCAGTACGCGGTGATGGCGGGCGTCTACGCCGAGAAGGTCTTGGGCATCGAGAACCCGAAGGTCGGGGTGATGAACATCGGCGGCGAGGAGGGCAAGGGGACGCCGCTGGTGAAGGACGCCAGCAAGTTGTGCCGCGCGGACGAGACGTTGAACTACGTCGGCAACGTCGAGGGCCGGGGGCTGTTCGACGGTCAGGCGAACGTGGTGGTGACCGAGGGGTTTACGGGCAACGTCGTGCTGAAGCTGGCCGAGGGTCTGAGCAAGGGGATCTTCGAGACGATCACGCGGGAGGCGATGGAGATCGACATCGACCTGGCGATGCGGTTCGAACCGGTGGTCAAGAGCATCTACAAGAAGCACGACTACCACGAGTTCGGTGGCGCGCCGCTGCTGGGGGCCAACGGGGTGTGCATGATCTGCCACGGCAGCAGCGAGGCGCGGACGATCACCAACGCGATCCGCAAGGGCATGGAGTTCACGGACACAGGGGTCAACGCCGAGATCGTGCGGGCGCTCGCGGAACACGAGGGAAGGGCCGAGCCGGTCGCCGCCGGGGGCCGGGCGTGACCGTGGCGGGGCGTGGGCGTTCGGACATCGGCGTGGCGGTCGCGGGCACGGGGGTCTGCCTGCCGCCGCGGGTGCTGACCAACGACGACCTGGCGGGCATGGTCGAGACCAACGACGCCTGGATCACGCAGCGCACCGGGATCAAGACCCGGCGGGTCGTCGATCCGCCGACGACCGTGCGTGATCTGGCGCGAGACGCACTCAAGGCCGCGCTCGACGACGCCGGGCTCGAACCCTCGACCCTCGACCTCGTGATCCTGGCGACGATCACACCCGAGACGGTCTGCCCGAACACCGCGGCCCGCGTTGTCGCCGAGCTGGGCGCATCCCCGGCCGGGGCGATGGACCTCTCGGCCGCGTGCAGCGGCTTCGTCTACGCCCTCAACGTCGCGTCGAGCCTGATCGAGTCGGGCAGCTACCGCACCGTCGGCGTCGTCGGGGCCGAGACGCTTTCGCAGATCGTCGACTACACCGACCGGCGGACGTGCATCCTCTTCGGCGACGGCGCGGGGGCGGCCGTGCTCACCGCCGACGACGACCCGCGCCGCGGCTGCCTCCACCAGACCATGCGCAGCGACGGCAACCTCTGGGGCGAACTCTACGTGCCCCGCGACGAATCGCAGCTGCCCGAGCACCACCAGTTCACCGGGGCGTACCACACGCTGCAGATGAACGGCCGGGAGGTCTACAAGTTCGCCGTCACGACGACCCAGCAGATGATGGCCGAGACCCTCGACGCCGCCGGCGTGACCCCCAACCAACTGACCCTCGTCGTCTCGCACCAGTCCAACAAACGTATCCTCGAGTCGGCCCGCGACCGCTTCGGCCTGCCCGAGGACAAGCTGTACATCAACATCGATCGCTTCGGAAACACCTCGGCCGCTAGCGCCCCGATCTGCCTGCACGAGGCGTACGAGCAGGGGCGGATCAAGCCGGGCGACTTGGTGTTGTTCTGCGCGATCGGCGGGGGCATGACGTGGACCACCTCGCTGTGGCGGATGTGAAGGAATCCGGAGCGCCCTTGCGTAACAAGTCATGAGCAATAAGACCATCATTCTGTGTCCCGGTCAGGGTGCCCAATCCGTCGGGATGGGTCAGGCGTGGTTCGACGCGTTCCCCGTCGCGGCGCAGACGTTCGCCGCGGCGGACGAGGCGCTCGGATTTTCGTTGACCGACCTCTGCTTCCGGGGGCCGGCCGAGCGGCTGAATCGGACGGACGTCGCGCAGTGCGCGATCTACGTCACCTCGGTGGCTTGCTACCAGGCCCTGCTCGAATCGGACGCGGTCGAGTCGTTCGACGCGACGGCCGGGCTGAGCCTCGGCGAGTTCACGGCCCTGCACCTGGCCGGGGCGTACGACTTCGTCGAAGGCCTTCGGCTGGTCCGGCTGCGCGGCGAAGCGATGCAGGCGGCGGCCGAGGCGAGCGGCGGCACGATGGTGGCGGTGACCGGCGACGTCAGCGAAGAGGCGATCGACGACCTCTGCGACCGGGCCCGCGGCGGCGGCGCGGACGACGTGCTGGTGCCCGCCAACTTCAACTCGCCGATGCAGGTCGTAATCAGCGGCAGCGCGGCGGCGTGCGAGCGGGCGGTCGGCGTGGCGAGCGAGATGGGCTTCAAGCCGACGCCGCTGACGGTGGCCGGGGCGTTCCACTCGCCGTTGATGCAGCCCGCGGCCGATCGGCTCGCGGCGGCGCTCGACGCGGTGCAGTGGAACACGCCGAACGCCGCGGTGATCGCCAACGTTACCGCCCGGCCGCACGAGCCGGACGTTGAGAGCATCAAGGCCCGCCTCGTCGAACAACTCACACAACCCGTACGCTGGACCCAGTCGATGCAGTGGGCCGTCGCGAACCTGTCGGCCGACGGCGGCCGGTACGTCGAGCTCGCCCCGGGCAAGGTGCTCTCCGGGCTGATGCGCCGCATCGACCGCGGCACCAAGGTCGAGAACTTCAACGAACCCAAGTAAACCTCCAGAACCATGAGTGAAACCTCACCTCAACGCGTTGCGATCGTCACCGGTGCCTCCCGCGGCATCGGCGCGGCGATCGCCAAGGCCCTGGCCGCCGACGGCAAGCACGTCGTCTGCGTCGCCCGCAACGCCGAGAAACTCGAAACCGTCAAGGGCGAGATCGAGTCCTCCGGTGCCCCCGGAACTGGCTCCGCCTCCGTCAAGACCTGCGACATCGCCGACAGCGACGCGATCGCCGCGCTGATCGATGAAGTCGCCGAAGAACACGGCCGGCTCGACGTCCTGGTCAACAACGCCGGCATCACCCGCGACAACCTGCTGATGCGGATGAGCGACGCCGAGTTCGACGACGTGATCCTGACGAACCTGCGCAGCGTCTTCGTCGCCTGCCGCGCCGCGGCCCGGCCGATGGTCCGCGGCAAGTTCGGGCGGGTGGTCAACCTCGGCAGCGTCTCGGGCGTCGTCGGCAACGCGGGTCAGGCCAACTACGCCGCCGCCAAGGCCGGCCTCGCCGGCTTCACCAAGAGCTTCGCCAAGGAACTGGGCAAAAAAAACGTGACCGCCAACGTCGTCGCCCCTGGCTTCATCCAGACCGACATGACCGACGGCCTGCCCGACAAGATCAAGGACGGCGTCAAGCAGGCGACCGCCGCCGGCCGGATGGGCCAACCCGAGGAGATCGCCGCGGCCGTCGCCTTCCTCGCCTCCGACGCCGCGAGCTACGTCACCGGCCAGGTCCTCACCGTCGACGGCGGCATGACCATGGCCTAGCGGGGACGGAAACACTGCCCACCGCTCGGGTTGGCACAACCGCCGGCTAAAGCTATAGTTTCGGTTTGCTCAAACGGGGACCGTCCCCGCCCCGGGCCACGTCCAGAGGCATATCCCGGACCCCAGACCCGACCCCGCACCGCCGGCGATTCCCCCGGCAGCCCCACCAACCCGGCAGACCCTCTTACACGGGATAAACAAGGAGCCGAACATGGACGAAGCCGAAATCAAAGAGAAAGTGACCGCCATCGTCGCCGAGCAGATGGGCGTCGAAAAGTCCGAGATCACGATGGAGACCAACTTCGTCAA
>JBCCOP010000094.1:0-9310 GCA_039025315.1 Planctomycetota bacterium
CCACGAGGGGTATCTCACCATCGGCCTGTTCGACGACGGCACGCCGGGCGAGGTGTTCGTGAAGATGGCCAAGGAGGGCTCGACGCTGTCGGGCCTGATGCAGGCGTTCTGCCGGGCGTTCTCGCTGGCGCTGCAGTACGGGCTGCCGCTGGAGGAGGCGGTGCGTCGGTTCAAGGACATGCGGTTCGAGCCGATGGGCCCGACGGGCAACCCGGACGTGCCGGAGGCGAAGTCGATCATCGACTACGTGGCGCGGTACCTGGAGGCGGAGTTCTGCGGGACCGCTTCGGCCCGCTAGGCCGCAAGCGGCTTCACTCCCACTCGATGGTGGCGGGGGGTTTGCTGGAGATGTCGTAGACCACGCGGTTGACGCCGCGGACCTCGTTGATAATGCGGTTGCTCACGGTGGCCAGCACGTCATAGGGGATCCGCGCCCAGTCGGCGGTCATGAAGTCCTGGCTCTCGACGGCCCGCACGGCGACGACCTGCTCGTGCGTCCGCCCGTCGCCCATCACGCCCACCGCTTTGACCGGCAGCAGCACCGCGAAGACCTGCGCCGTCTTGCGGTAGAGCTGGTTCGCCACGATCTCTTCCAACAAAATCTCGTCGGCCTCACGCAGCAACTCAAGCTGCGGCCGGGTGACTTCGCCGAGGACGCGGACGGCGAGGCCCGGTCCCGGGAAGGGGTGACGCCACACCATCGCTTCGGGCAGCCCGAGTACGGTGCCGAGCTTGCGGACCTCGTCCTTGAACAGGCTGCGGAGGGGTTCGATGAGCTCGAACCCGAGCTGCTCGGGCAGGCCGCCGACGTTGTGGTGCAGCTTGATGTTGGCGGCGGTGCCGGCGTAGCCGTGGCCGGATTCGATGACGTCGGGGTAGAGCGTGCCCTGGGCGAGGTAAGCGATTTTTGATTTTTGATTTTTGATTTCTGATTGAATTTTGGCCGCGGTCTCTTTGAACACCTCGATGAAGCGGTGGCCGATGCGGGTGCGTTTTTCCTGCGGGTCTTCGATACCCGCGAGGTCGTCCAGGAACGCCGCCTCGGCGTCGATCACGCGGAGGTCGAGGTCGAAGTGCCCCCGGAAGGTCTGCTCGACGAGGGCGCGTTCGCCCTTGCGCAGCAGGCCGTTGTCGACGAAGATGCAGGTGAGTTGTTTGCCGATCGCGCGGGACAGCAGGGCGGCGACGACGGACGAGTCGACCCCGCCGGAGAGCCCGAGGATCACGTGGTCGCCGCCGACGAGCTCGCGGATGCGGGCGGTCTCGGACGCGAGGAAGTCGGCCATGGTCCACTTCCCGCGGCAGCCGCAGGCGTGGGTGAGGAAGTTGCTCAGCAGGTCGATACCGTGGGGCGTGTGGGTGACTTCGGGGTGGAACTGCAAACCGTAGAACGGTTTTTCGCGGTGGCGGACGGCGGCGAAGGGGCAGGTCGGCGTCGTGGCGGTGGGCGCGAAGTCGTCCGGCAGCGTGTCGACCTGATCGCCGTGGGACATCCAGACGCTGGTGTGCGCCGGCACGCCGCGGAACAGGTCGTCGTGGTCGGCGACCCGCAGCTCGGCCCGGCCGTACTCCCGCGCGGTCGCGTTCTTGACCTGCGCCCCGAGCAGCTCGCAGCCGGCCTGCATGCCGTAGCAGATGCCCAGCACCGGCACGCCGAGCTCGAACAGCCGCGGGTCGGGCTTGGGCGCGCCCTCGTCGTAGACCGACGACGGGCCCCCGGAAAGGATCACGCCTTTCGGCTTGAGCTTCCGCAACTGCTCGACGCTGATCTGCGGGGGCACGAGCATCGAGTACACGCCGGCCTCGCGGACCCGGCGGGCGATCAGCTGGACGTACTGGCTGCCGAAGTCCAGGATCGGCACGACCTCATCGACCCCCGCGGGCAGGGCGAAGACGTCGTCGGGGATGGCGGGGGCGTCGGGCATCGGGGCGGCGGGGGTGGGCGGCGGCGGGCCGCGGAGTCTACCGGATCGCCGGCGTTCCCTCACGGGCCGGTCAGCGGTAGCTCAGCTCGACGATTTGGTGGCCGACGAGCTTCGGTACGGTGAACGTCACGGCATCGCCGTCGGTTTCGTGCGGCAGCACGCTACCGTCGGGGACCAGCGTGACGGACTCGACTTTCTGCGGCGGCCGAAGCGTCAGGGTCAGGTCGTGCAGCGGGATCACGTCCTCGACGGTGTCGAACGCGTCACCGCGGCGCTCGGGGATGTAGTGCTGCAGGTGCAGGGCGTAGCGCGATGCGGCCGGCTGGTCGTTGAGCGTGGCGATCACGGTCGAAGGCCCGTCGTGGCTCACGAGCGTCGTGTCCAGCAGCAGCTTGATCGCGTTGCGGACGATCCGCTTGACCCAGCGGCAGGCCTCGTGGTCGTACATGCGGAACACGGGGTGCGCGAAATACACGACCCGGCCGCGGCGGACGGCCGAGGGGTAGACGAACTCGCCGCTGGTGGGCGCGTACTGGTGCGAGCAGAACTCGTCCCAGGTGCGGTTGAAGAACGGCCGCTCGGTGCGGGCCAGCACCTCGGCGTCGGCGGCGGGTTCCACCTCGAGGCTGCGCTGCGCCATGACGTAGCGGGTGTCTTTGAGCCCGTCGCGCAGCGGCGTTTCGGGCCGGAGGAAGTCGGGGCTGAAGCCCGCGTCGCCGACGCACTCGACGCCAAAGAGTTCGGCGTCGGCGAAGGCGTCGCCGGCGGGTGTGAGGCCGCTGCGGTGCGACAGGATCAGCGACCCGCCGGCGTCGACGTAGGCCCGCAGCTTCGCGGCCAGCCCGCTGTCGACGGGGATGTCGTCGGGAAGCACGATCAGCCGATAGGCCGAGAAGTCGCGGGTGCTGTCGATCAGGTCGAACTGCTGGCCGAGCTCCTGGAGCATGCGGACGACGCCGAAGTCGGTGCGTCCCTTTGCGTCGGTGTCCTGATCGTGGAACACGCCCTCGGACCGCTGGAACTCCTCGGGGTGCAAGACGGCGACGTCCGTGACGGCGACCGCGTCGGTGCACCACGGCTCCTTGGCTTCGAGCTGCGCGAAGACGCCGCCGATCAGCTCGTAGGTCGCCGGGTCGAGCGTGCCGCGGGGCGGGAGCTGGTCGCCGATGCACGTCACGGCCCCGAGCGCGAGCATGTTGTTGACCTCGAACTCGAGCGACGCCTCGTTCTTGTAGCCGTGGAAGTCGCCCCAGGACGAGTGGAACTTGCCGGTCATCCCGAGGGTCTGCGGGCCCAGGCCGCGGGCGTAGCGCTGCGCGGCGGGGAAGTGCATGTACCCCCAGCCGCCGCCGGGCAGCGACTCGAGCTCGAAGTGGCTGTAGGTCTGGGTCTTGTCGCGGTGGCGGACGCCGACGTGGCCCGAGTTGTAGAAGATCGTGCAGTCGTCGGTGAACTCCGGTAGCGACCGGGCGAAGTTGGTCATCGTCTGCTCGAAGTCAGCGATCACTTTGCGGGAGAACTTCGTGCGGTCGTCGGCGTTGTGGAGATCGAGCCCGGCGTCGTCCATCGCGGCGAGCCAACGCGGGTCGTACGAGAAGTACGGCACCACGATGTCCCACCACAGCCCGTCGACCGGCATGAGCGCGAAGATCTCCCGGACGTGCTCTTGCAAGAAAGCGATGAAGCCGGGGTGCGACACGTCGAGGCGGTCGTAGAAGCCGTGCATCGGGTCGAACAGCGGGAAGCCGTAGGGCTTTTGCTCTTCGTCGCGGAGCAGCCACTCGGGGTGGGCGTCGGCGGTGAACTTGTCCCACTGAACCGTGATGTAGATCGGCACGCGGATGCCGCGCCGGTGGCAGGCCTCGATCTGCTCGGGCAGCAGGTCCGGGCGCTCGAGCTGCGGGTGGATGCGCTCGGGGAACGCCTTGGATTGGTAGTAGAGGTGCCCGTGATGGCAGCGGGCGAAGCAGTTGATCGAGGTGACCTTCGCCCGGTGCAGCGTCTCGGCGAAGGCGTCGGGGTCGAAGTCCCGGCCGATGCCGTCGATCAGGGGCGAGGTGTGGAAGTCGAGGTGGACGTGGCGTTGCGAGAGCTTCATGGGCGGGCCGAGGGGGTGACGGGGCGGAGTCGAGCCGCGTAGGTTAGTGGATCGCCGACCCGCGTCGCCACGCCGCGGCCGCGGGGCCGCTGACGGCGTAGGCGACGAATCCCACGGCCGCCGCGGGCTGCGGCCAGACCAGCAGCAGCAGCGCCACCACCACGCCCAGCGCCACCGTCGGGAACGGCGCCCGCCCACGCACGTAGCGGTTCATCACGTGCACGTACTTCACCCGGCTGACCATCGTCAGCGCGCACAGCAGCGACGCCGCCAGCAGCACGTAGGCCGCCAGCCCCGCCCCGAGCGAGAGGTGGTCGTCCGCCCAGATGTGCTGGTGCAGCAGCGCAAGGCTCGCCACCGCGCCCGCCGCGCCGGGCGACGGCAGCCCGTCGAACCACAGGGTCGGCCCCGCCGCGGCGTCGCCCTTCTCCAGGTTGAACCGCGCCAGCCGCAGCCCGGCGCAGGCGACGTAGATCCCCGCGATCACCAGTCCCAGCCGGTCGTACGGCGTGTCGCCGTCGGCCGAGAGGAACGGCGACTGCACCCCGATCGTCTGGACCAGGATAAACGCCGGCGCGACGCCGAAGCTGACCATGTCCGCCATCGAGTCGAGCTGCTCGCCCAGGTCGCTGGTGCTGCCGGTCAGCCGCGCGACCCGGCCGTCGAGCGCGTCGAACACCATGCCCAGCAGGACCAGGCACGCCGCCACGGTCAGCGGCGTCCAGTCGACCAGCAGCATGGGCGTGTCCATCGGCCGCGACGCGACGAACACCGCGAGGAACCCGCACAGCAGGTTCGCCAGGGTCAGCAGCGTCGGCAGCACCGCGATGCTGCGGAGCCGCCGCCGGCGGCGGCGACGGCCGCGACGCTTGGGCCGGCGCGCTTTGGTCGGCGTCGGCTCGGCCAGATCGGTCAGGCGGTAACCCATTGTTTCAGTCTAACGCCGCTCGTCCGCTAGCATGGGGGTATGGACGCATCATCCCCGCCCGCCTCGGACGCCCCCCGCGACGGCATCGACCGCCGGCTGCACGCCGGGGGCCGGCCCGGGGTCAACCGCCTCATCGGGCTCGCGCTCGCCCTGCCCTGCCTCGCGGTCTTGCTGGTGGCGGCGAGCCTCGACGCCGACCCGGCCGGCTACGGGACCCACACCCAGCTCGGGCTCCAGCCCTGCGGCTTCCGCGCGGCGACGGGGATGCCCTGCGCCACCTGCGGCATGACGACCTCGTTCACCCACGCCGCCGACGGCCGGCTGGCCCGCGCCTTCGTGACCCAGCCCGCCGGGGCCCTGCTGTCGCTGGTCCTGGCGATGCTCACGCTCGTCGGCGGCTGGGCCGCGTGGTCGGGCATGCCGCTGCGGCCGCTGGGCGCCGCGCTGTGGCGTCCGGCGACGGTCGTGGTCGGCGTCGTGGTCGTGCTGTCGGCGTGGGCGTTCACGGCCCTGCGGGTCTTGGTGTCCGGCGGCGCGGCGTAGCCCGGCACGCCGCGCCGGCGGTAAACTGCGAGACGATGCGGACCGACCCCCATCACGCTTATCCATACCGTCGGGCCGCCGTGTGGCTCGGCCTGCTCACGCTCGCGCCCCTAATGGGCGGCTGCAACGTCATCGCCTGGGGCGCCCAGGCGGCGCGGGGCGACGAAGACGCGCCGGTGCCGGTCGAGGCGCAGTACACCGACCTGGTCGATCAGCGCGTCGCGGTGATGGTCTCGGCCGACGAGTTCACGCTGTTCCGCTTCCCCCGCGCCACGTCGCGGGTCGGCCAGGCCGTGAGCAACGGTATCGCGGCCAACGTCGAGGGCGCGGCCGTGTCGTTGCCGGCCCAGGTCGACGCGTTCCAGCGCGGCAACCCGTACTGGATCACCACCCGCCCGAGCCGGCTGCTCGACCGCCTCGGCGTGGACCGCCTGGTCGTGATCGACCTCAACGAATACCGCACCCACGAGGCGGGCAACGCCAACGTCTGGCGCGGCGTCGTCGACGCGACCGTCTCGGTCTACGAGGCCGACGGCGAAGACCCGGACAACCGCACGTTCGAGGCGCAGGTCCGGGCCGAGTACCCCGAGGGCAGCCAGTTCGGGCTCGTCAGCCAGACCGCCGACGAGGCGACCATCGAGGCGGCCGTGCTCCAGGTCTTCGCCCTGCGGGCCGGCGGCCTCTTCTACGACCACCGGGACGTCCGCCGATGACCCCCCCCGGAAGTTCCCCCGGAAGTTTCAACGGCGCGTGGGGTAGTTGGCTGCGATTCGTGGTGTTGGCGTTGCTTCTTTCCGGGGGTGCGGGTTGTGAGGGTCCGGCCGTGGTCGCGGCGGCGATCGCCGGAGCGGACAAGGTCGAGGCGGCTTACCGCCTGCCCGACGCCGCGACGCTGGTGATGATCGACGACCCGCAGAACTTGCTGGGCAACCCCCGGCTGGCGCGGCAGGTGGCGACGACGGCGATCCACTACATGACCTTTCACGGGGCGCTGGGGTCCGCCGAGTTCGTCGACCCGCGTCGGCTCAACCGGCTCGAGGCCGAGCTGGGCCGTCAGTGGGCCCAGACGCCGATCGACGAAGTGGCCCGGCGGCTCGGGGCCGAGCAGGTGGTCTACGCCCGGGTCGAGTCGGTGTCGATGCGGGTGGCCGAGACGCTGTACCGCCCCGAGGCGACGCTGGAGGTCAAGGTGCTCGCGACGCCGAGCGGCGGGGGCGCGGCGACGTCCCGGCTGTGGCCCGAGGCGCCGGTGCTCGGGACGGCCGACGGCGCGCCGGCCGCGCCGGGGCACCGCGTCCGCGTCGGGCTGGATTACGTCAGCCGCGACAGTCGGTTCGTCGGCGACGAGACGCCCGACGACCTGGCCCGCCGGCTCGCGGACGAGGCGGGGCTGCACCTCGGCCGGCTGTTCTACGACTGGAAACGGCCCGAGCCGGGGTCGACGCTTTGATCGTGGCGGCGGCACCCCGCACCGACCACGCAGAACGCTGGCACGTCATCGACGCGGCCGGGCCGTGGGCCAACCCCGTGACGCTCGCCGAGATCGCCGGCCGCGGCGAGCCGACGCTGCTGGTCGGCGACGGCGGCCTGACCGCGGCGGCGGCGGCCGCGGGTTTGACGCGGGCGGCCCGCCTGCCCGCGGCCGGCGGGGACGCGCGGTGGGCCGTCGCCAACCTGCGCCGGTTCTTTCGGTCGGCCGGGCCGGTCCGTTCGCTGCACGCCTGGTCGCCGACCGCCGCGGCGGCGCTGCGGTGGGCCGGGCTGCCGAGCGGGGCGCGTCGCACGCTGCACCTGACCGCGACACCGGACGCTTGTCAGTTGAAGCGCATCGGCGGATTGGCCAGAGGCTGGGACGTTCAGACCGCTTCGCCCCGCACAGCCCGGCGGCTGCGGGGTGTCGGCGTCGAGACGGCCATGATCGACGCCATGCCGGCCCGCGGCGTCCGGCCCGCCGCCGACGCCCACGCCGGACCCGCGCGGGCGGCGCTGCGGGCGCGGTGGGGCGTCGACGACGACACGCCGGTCGTCGCCGCGTGGGCAGACCCGCCGGCCGCGGCGGACACGATGCGGGCGGCGATGACGGTCAACCTCGTCGCCGAGGCCGCCGGCCGGGAGCTGCGGCTGCTGGTCCACCCGCTCCAGCACGCCCGGGCCCGGACGCAGGACCTGCTGGACCGCTACGGCCACCCCGACCGGCTGATCCAGGACGCCGGGCTCGCCGCGCCGTGGTCCGTCCTGTCCGGGCTCGACGCGGTGATGTTGGGCGACGACCCGGCGCCGCTGAGCGTGCGCTACGCATTGGCGGCCGGGGTGCCGGTCGTTGCGCCGGACACGCCCGACCATCGCCACGCGGTCGGGGACGCCGGGGTCAGCTACGCGCTCACCGGCGAGCCGAAGCGGCTGGCGGACCGGCTCTTACACGGGGCGCTGGGGTCGTAAATCGT
Organism: Planctomycetota bacterium; assembly: GCA_039025315.1. Classification (GTDB taxonomy): domain Bacteria; phylum Planctomycetota; class Phycisphaerae; order Phycisphaerales; family Phycisphaeraceae; genus Algisphaera. The sequence goes on from JBCCOP010000094.1 coordinate 7,939, forward strand.
GGATCAAGCCGCGCCGGCTTCACGCAGGGCCTTCGCCTCGTCGCTGCGTTGGTCGCGCAGTTCGGAGAGGTAGCCGGCGTCGATGTCGCCGGTGACGTACCGGCCGTCGAAGACCGAGCACTCGAAACGCTCGATCGACGGGTTGCCCTCCCGGGCGCAGGCGACCAGGTCGTCGAGGTCCTGGTACAGCAGCCAGTCGGCGCCGATCTCGGCGGCGACCTCGTCGACGCTGCGGCCGTGGGCAATGAGTTCGTGTGCGGCGGGCATGTCGATACCGTAGACGTTGGGGTGGCGGACCGGCGGGGCCGCCGAGCAGTAGTAGACCTTCTTCGCGCCGGCCTGCCGCGCCATCTCGATGATCTGCCGGCAGGTCGTGCCGCGGACGATCGAGTCGTCGACCAGGCAGACCACCTTGCCGCGGAACTCCAACGCGATCGGGTTGAGCTTCTTGCGGACGCTCTTACGCCGTTCGGTCTGGCCCGGCATGATGAACGTCCGGCCGATGTAGCGGTTCTTGATGAACCCCTCGCGGTACTTCACGCCCAGCGCGACCGCCATCGACAGGGCGGAGGTGCGGCCCGAGTCGGGGATGGGCATCACGACGTCGATGTCGTGGTCGGGCATGACGCGGTTGATCTTCTCCGCGAGCTTCTCGCCCATGCGGAGGCGGGCCTTGTAGACGTTGACCTCGTCGAGCTGCGAGTCGGGCCGGGCGAGGTAGACCTGCTCGAAGATGCAAGGGTTCAGCTCGGTGTCGGCGGCACAGACGCGGTGGTGGACCGTGCCGCCGCGTTCGGCGTAGACCGCCTCGCCGGGGGCGACGTCGCGGACGACGTCGAAGCCCAGCGTGTCGAGGGCGACGGACTCGCTGGCGAACATGGTCTCGACGCCCTGCAGGGTCTGCCGTTGGCCGTAGATCAGCGGGCGGATGCCGTGGGGGTCGCGGAAGGCGAGCACGCCGTGGCCGTTGATCATGGCGACGGCGGCGTAGGCCCCGCGGCAGCGGCGGTGCAGCGCCTCGACGGCGCGGAAGACGTCGGCCGGCGTGAGGTCCGGCCCCTGCTGGACCTGCAGCTCGTGGGCGAGCACGTTAAGCAGGACCTCGCTGTCGCTGGAGGTGTTGACGTGCCGGCGGTCGGTGCGGTAGACGGCGTCGACGAGGCGGTCGGCGTTGGTGAGGTTGCCGTTGTGCGCCAGCGACACGCCGTAGGGCGCGTTGACGTAGAACGGCTGGGCCTCGGCGGAGCTGGCGCAGCCGGCGGTGGGGTAGCGGCAGTGGCCGATGCCCATGGTGCCCATGAGCTTCTTCATGTGCTTGGTGCGGAAGACGTCGCGGACCAGGCCGTTGTCCTTGCGGAGGCGCAGGTGCCCG
>JBCCOP010000095.1:0-9294 GCA_039025315.1 Planctomycetota bacterium
GGGGGGGGGGCCGCCCGCCCCCCCCCCGCCCGCGCCCGCCCCCCCCTTTTTAAAAAAAACCCGGGGGGGGGGCCGGCGCCCCCCCCCCCGCCGCTCCCCTCCACCCCCCGGATCCTCCCCGTAACTCCCCCCGTCTACCTCCCCGTGGTCCGGGTTGGTTTACTGCGAGACGACGTACCGCTGGACGGTGCGGCCGGCGGTCTGGCGTTTCTCGTCGGAGTAGCCGTTGGTGCGGACGTCCTGGGCCAGCAAGAACATCCGCTCGTAGAGCCGCATGCCGCCGACCTGGCTCGCCAACTCGAGGGTGTCGCTCTGGGCGAAGGTCTCGGCCCACATCTCGCGGACGTCCTGCCAGTAGGCGGCGGTCTCTTCCCAGTACCGCCTGCCGGCCGAGAAATCGACCTCGTCGGTGCGGTCGTAGACGTTGAGGCCCGACTCGTGGGCGATGACGCGCTCGGGTCGGCCCGCGTCGTCGAGCACCAGCTTGCGGTTCTCCTGCTCGTGGACCCAGCCCGCGGGCGTGATGGTCTGGCGGTTGTGGGCGAGCAGCACCTGATAGTCGCTGCGTTTGGAGTGCTCGCGCCGGGGCAGCGGCCGCCACGTCTCCTGCGACAGCCAAGTCGAGTGCTCGCCGGTGTGCGTCCATTTGCCGTAGGACTCGTACCGCGGCGAGTCGTCGACCTGGTACACGGCCTGGCTCCACGTGCCGGCCACCTCCTTCGGGTCGAGTTCGACCCGCTCCCAGGTGTTGCCGCTGCGGTACTCCATCATCTCGGTGTCTTCGTAGACCCAGTCCTGCCGCCAGTGCTTGATGACGACGGGCTCGACGTCCTGGTTGAGGCTCCCGTCGTCGTTCTGGGGGTGCATGACGAGGATGTGCTGCAGGACGATGACGTCGCCGCGGTCCTCGGCGACCTCGACGAATTCCGACGCGGCCGAGAAGTAGGGCTCCTTCAACTCGTAGCCCGGTTCGATCGCGACCGTTTCCTGAAACTGAAACTTGACGCGGTACTCGCCGACCATGGCGAGGATGGCTTCGCGGTCTTTTTCAAACTTCGCGTCGGCGGAAAGTTTGCGGTCGCCGGTGAAGCCGGGGTCGGCCGAGGTGCCGCAGCCGGCCAACGACCACAGGAGAACCGGCAGCAGCAACAGCAGCGCGGGACGTCGGAGTGGGGGAATCATGGTCTGCACCTCGAAGTTTTCGGGAAAAAATGCCGGCCCGGGCTTCACGCACCGGACGGCACGACCCTGTAGATATAGGTCGTTAATCCGTCGCGGACATGATGCGGGGGCGTTCACGAAACAGCGCGTCGGGTCGGTCCAGGAGTGACACCCTAGCCGTGACACGCAAACATAGGACGCCCGGGGCGAACGGTCAAGAAAGATGAGACGTTATCTCAAAGAAATTGCGGGGTCTCGACCAAGGACAGCCTCAAGCCGCGGCCTCGGCCCGCGGCAGGAGACGGGTCATCGCCTTGACGAGTTGGCGGGGTGGCAGCGGGGTCGCGAGCAGGCGGATCGACCGGCCCAGGCTGGCCGAGGCGTCGAGCTCGATGTTGCCCCGGGGCGAGACCAGCACGAGGGGCAGCTTGCCCAGGCCGGCCTTCATCTCCGCGGTCTGGAGCTGGCCGGTCACCGCGTCCCGCTCCCGGACGGTGCGGACGTGGACCACGGCGACATTGGGCGGAGCCGCCGCGGGGTTCAAGGCTTTGACGAGGTACGCCAAGGCGTCGGCCGCGGGGTCGAGGCCGATGTAGAGCGGGCGGGGGGTGGGGTCGAGGTCTTTGAGTAGCCGCCGGCCGCCGGAGACGTCGTCGCCGGCCCCGGCCGTCACCTCGGCGGGCAGGACCAGACGGCGCGCCTGATCGACGTGGTCGGGCAGGGTCTCGAGGGCCCGGCCCAGCGCCGCGGCGTCGAGCCCCATCGCCTGGACCAGCGCGTCGGTCGTCTCTACCTCGTCGTCGCCGCAGTGCCCCAGCAGCAACGCGTGCGCCAACGCGTCGGCGAGTTTGAGCGCCCGCAGCAGCCCGACCGACGCGCCGGCCAAGTGGCGGCACGACTTCACGTCGTGGTGGTGCAGCCCGACGGGGTTGGCCAGCTCCGGCCCGACGTTCCAGGACCGCAGCGTCTTGTCCAGCAGCGTGGCGTGGGTCTCGAGCAGCAGGTGCGCCTCGGTCGCGAGCAGCGGCGTCTGCAGGCCCTCGGCCGTCTCGACGACTTCGGCGTAACGCGGCCCGAGGTGGCGGGCCATGAGCAGCCGGCCCGCGTCGTGGACCAGCCCGGCGGTGGCGGCGGTCTCGACCTCTTCGGGCCGACCGCCGGCGAGACGGGTCAGGTCGGCGGCGAGCTGCGCGACCGCGACCGCGTGCTGCCAGAACCCGGCCCCGTCGAAGTCCGCCACGCCGCCGTCGCCCGGCAGCCGCCACGTCTCGAGTCGGCTGATCAGTTCGGCGACCGCGTCGAGCCCGAGCCGGGCCGCCGCGGCCTCGAGCGACGCGGTCGGCGGCGCGTCGCCGAAGCGATCGGCCAGGTTCGCCTCGCGCAGCAGGTGCAGCGTCAGCGTCGGGTCGTGGCGGGCGATCTCCACCACGTCGGCGATGGTCGTGTCGCCGTCGCCGAGCGCCGCGGTCAGCCGCTGCTTGCTCCAGGCGAGCACGGGCAGGTCGTGGGCCCGCTCGATCACGTCGTCGATCTGCGGGCGGTCGATCAGGGGCTTGAGGGTCTTGAGCACCGCGTCGTCCACGATCGGCGCGTGGACGACACGGGCCGCCCTCGGGTGGTTGCCTCCCGGGACTTTGTCCCCCGCAACCTCGATTCCCGAAATCGGACCGGCTTGGGTGTTTGCGTCCGCCTCGGGTTCCGGGGGCGCCTCGACCGCTTCCGGGGGCGGGCAGTGCTTGTCGATGAGTTTTTGCAGGGCGGCCATCGTGAACCGCGACTTGATCAGGTAGTCGCGGGCACCGAGGGCGACGGCCTGCTGGACGCGGGACAGATCGGTGCCCTCGATCAGCAGCACGGCCGGCGTGTCGGCGTGGTTCGGGTCCTCGCGCAGCCGGCGGAGCAGTTCGACCCCGTCGAGCTTCGGCAGGTCCAGGTCCAGCAGGATCATGGACGTCGGGCAGAACCCGGCGACCTCGAGCGCCTCCTCGCCGTCGCCCGCGGCGAGGGTCAGGAACCCCGCGGCCTGCAGCGCCGCGGCCAGCGGCTCACGCACCATCGGCGCGGGGTCCACGATCAGGATCGAACCGGAAGAAGCAGACATCTCGAAGCCGCGGTCCCAATTGCCCCGTCCGGGCCGGCGGCCCCCCGCGGTGCCATCGGTCGGGCGTCGCGGCCGGATTACCTCATCCCGGAAATTCCGGGTCGTCGTTTTCCCGGCGGGTTATCCGGACCCCGCGGCGTTTCAGTTCGTGGTCAGGTGCGCGGACGCTACGATGGTTCAAGGCGAGGCCGACGACGATCAACCGGCCGCCCGATGACTTTTCTGGAAAGGAATAAACGATGAAGATGCGGATAGGAGCGGCGTTGGTGCTGGCGGCGTTGTGGGTCGGCGGCTGCGAGGAGGCGGAGAACGCCGCCGAGTCGGTCGGCGAGGCGACGCAGGAGGCGGCCGAGAAAACCGGCAACGCCGTGTCCGACGCGGTGGACTCGGTGAAGCAGCAGGCGGCCGAAGCCGGCGAGAAGGTCCAGGAGGCCGCCGGCAGCGCATTGGAGAGCGGCGAAGAGACCGTCGAGCAGGTCGTCGAGACGACGAAAGAGACGGTCAACGAGGCCGTGGCCGCCGGCGAGCAGAAGCTCGACGAGCTGACCGGCGCAGCCGAGTCCGTGGGTGAAACAACCGCCGGCGAAGCCGACGCGTCGGGCCTGTCGCTCGACGACCTGACGGCGGGCATGAAACTCGACGCCGGTACCGCCGACGCCGCGATCGCCAAGGTCAAGAACCTGATCGGCGAGAAGAACTACGACCTCGCCGCCCAATGGATCAGCAAGCTCGAAACCGTCGAGCTGCCCGGCGGCTACGGCGCTCAGCTCGACCAGATCAAGGGCATGCTCGAACAGGCCAAGAGCGTCGGCGGGGCGCTGCAGGGTCTGGGTAAGTAAACGATCACCCTCAGCCGCTTGCGGCTTAGCCGACCCTCGCTAAGCCGCAAGCGGCTTTTTTGTGCGCGTTAGTCGTCCAGCTCGGCCCACTCGTCGAACTCCAGCCGGGCGAGGATGGTGAAGTTCTCGCCGTCGGGCTTCAGCACGTAAGCGACGCCCTGCGGCTCGGGGTAGATGCCGGTGACCGCCTCGAACGGGTCGTCGTGCGCGACGATTACCGTGTTGACGCCCTCGTCGGGGACCGCCACGACCAAGGGCATCACCCGCTCCCGCATCTCTTGCACCTGCTCGGGGGTGTAGTCCTCGAACGGCAGGAAGTTGAGCATCGCGTTCTTTTCGTAGCGGCCGAAGGCCAGGTCCGCGGTCTGCCAGGCCCGGAAGTACTCGCTGCTGATCACGTCGCCGACGGGGATCTCCAGCTCGCGGAACGCTTCGCCGATGGCCTTCGACTGGTTCCAGCCCTCTTCGCTGAGGACGCGCTGGGTTGAGCCGTCGTTGGGGTCGGCGGTGATCTGGTCGGCGTAGTCCTTTTCGGTCTGGGCGTGGCGGAAGTAGATCACGTGCCCGCCTTCGAGCAGGGCCGGCAGGAGCTGCTCGGCCGGGACGGGGGTGAAAGGTTGTTCGTCGGCGACGCCGGCTACGGGCAGGCACAGAGCCGCCGCCACCGCCGCAGCGAGCAGGCCGCCGCGGAGGCCACCGAGAACCACCGAAGAGCCGGCACGATAGGAAGGGATTTGCTTCATGACCCAAACCTATTGAGATGGTTTCGCAAAGGCAAGCCGGCCCCCGAAATTCACGCCCCCGGAACGTACGCCCCCGGAATTCACGGTGCGATGCGTTCGGCGGTGTAGGTTCCGGGGGTTCGGTACACTCCGCCGCCATGCTGCCCCGCACCCCCTTCTTGCAACTCGTCGCCCCGCGTTTCCCGCTCGCCCTCAAACGCCTGCGGGAGGCGACCTGGCGGATCGACCCCGCGCCGCTGCCGGTCGCCGCCACCGAACCGACGCGGGCGCATCGGTCGATCCGCGCCGCGGCGAAGCTCAAGTACCGGGCGATCAAGAAGACGCCGTATCACTGGGGCGAGCTGTTCGACCAGTGCTTCTTCCGGATCGACCTGCGCGGCCGGCCGACGGCGGGGAAGTACCTGCTCTGGCGCGACCGCGGCGAGGCGACGGTCTACCGCGACCAGACGCCGCTGTTCGGCGTCGACCCGGGGCACATCTTCCAGCCTCTGCCGGACCGCGCGACGACGCTGACCGTCGAGTCGATCTGCTGCCGGTCGGGCATCTGGGTCCTTGGCGAGACGCAGGGCATCGCCCCGGAAGGCAGCCGCTTCGACGGCGCGTATTTGGCCGAGCGCAGCGACGACGCGTACCACCTGTCGCTGGACCTCGAGGTGCTGCTGGACCACGCCTTCGCGCTGATCCGACGCGACACCCACGCCTCCAGCCCGGAGCACCCCGGCGGCTACCGCGCCGGCTTCGACACGGCCCACCCGCAGGCCAAGCGCATCCTCGCCGGGCTGGACCCCGTCGCCGACCGCCTCGACGCCGGCGACCTGACGGGCGCCCGCAGGCTATGCGGCAAGCTCATGAAGTCCCTCGCCGGACAGGGCGACCCGACGGTCACCAACGTCATGACCGGCCACGCCCACCTCGACCTCGTTTGGCTCTGGCCCGAGAACTGCGGCGAGTTCAAGGCGACCCACAGCTTCGCCAACGCCCTGTCGCTCATGGACCGCTACCCCGAGTTCGTCTTCGGCTACAGCCAGCCGATCAGCTACGAAGCGCTCGACCGCCGCACGCCGAAGATCATGCCCGCGATCCAAGCGCGGGTGAAAGAGGGGCGGTGGGAACACGCCGGGGCGACCTACGTCGAGTCGGACACGCAGCTGCCCTGCGGCGAGAACCTGCTCCGCGCCTTCGAGCTCGGGCAGGCCGACCTGACCCACCGCTTTGGTAAACCGTCCAACGTGCTGTGGATCCCCGACGTGTTCGGCTACTCGGCGTGCGTGCCGCAGCTCATGGCCGGCTTCGGCGTCGACTACTTCTACACCACCAAGCAGCACTGGTCCCGCTCCACCCCGTTCCCCTACTCCAGCTTCCGCTGGCGCGGCCGCGACGGCACCGAGGTGCTTAGCCACGTCTCGTTCTACTACTACAACCAGGAGGGCACGCCCACCGACCACCGCCGCGCCGCCGACTTCCACCGACAGGCCGGCGTCCACGACGAGGCGCTCGTGCCCATCGGCTATGGCGATGGCGGCGGCGGGCCCAACGCCGAGATGATCGAACGCGCCCGCCGCACCGCCGACCTCGCCGGCCTGCCCCGGTCCCGCTGGGGCCGCATCGACGAGTTCTTCGACCGCATGGCCGACCGCCGCGACGACCTGCCGGTCCACACCGGCGAGATCTACATGGAAGGGCACCGCGGCGTCCAGACCACCCACGGCAACCTCAAGGCCGCCTTCCGCGCCGCCGAACGCGGCCTCCAGACCCACGAGGCCGCCCACGCCCTGCGCGGCCGCGGGCCGATCGACCAAGGGCCGTGGAAACGCCTGGTCTACGCCCAGTTCCACGACCACATCCCCGGCTCGTCGATCCAACGCGTCTACGACGAGGGCGTACCCGAGCTCGAATCGATCGCCTCGGACGCGACCGCCGCCGCGGCTTCAGCCTTGTCGCGCAAGAATGCCGCCGCCTCGTGGTTCAACCCGCTGCCGCTGCCGGTGCGCGTCACCACGAAACGTGGCGTCGTGGAACTGCCGCCGCTGAGCGTGACGCCCCGCGACACGAAGCCGACGCCCGCCGCGGTCGCGGCCGACGAAAAATCGATCAAGGGCCCGCGCCTGCAGGCCCGCTTCAACAGGTTCGGCGAGGTCACCCGGCTCGTCGTCGACGGCCACGCCGTCGCCTTGCGCGAGCCGATCGCGCAACTCTGGACCTACCACGACGTGCCGATGCTGCACGAGGCCTGGGACCTCGACCGCCACGTGCTGTCGAACGGCCGCCGTGTCGGCGCGCCCGCCGATGCGCAAGCGTTCGGCGACAACACTCCCATCGCCGGCGTCGCGTTCCGCCGGTCGCTCGGCGACGCGGGCGACGTCACCATCCGCTACACCCTCGAAGCCGACGCTTCGGTCTTACGCATCGACCTCGAACTCGACTGGCAAGCCGGGGGCCGGCTGCTCAAGCTGGTCTGCCCGACCGACTACCGCGGGGCCCACGCCCGCTACGGCGCGCCCTTTGGCTCCGCGCCCCGGCCGCAGCTCCCGGGCGGGCTCGCCGCCGACGCCGCGTTCGAGGTCCCAGGCTCCCGCTGGGCCGCCGTCGCCGACGATACCGAGGCCGACGGCCTCATGCTCGTGACCCGCGACAAGTACGGCTTCGGCAGCCACGACGGCACGCTGCACCTCTCGGTCGTCCGCTCCGCCAAGGTCACCCCCGCCAACCGCGGCGCCACCGTCGACACCCTCGAGGCCGCCCCCGACGCCGACTTCTCCGACCTCGGCCGACACCGCGTCCGCCTCGCCCTGGGCCGCTACACCGCCGACGCCCCCCGCAGCGAACAACCCGCCGTGTTGGCCGACACGCTTTTCACCGAGCCGATCGAGGTGGAAGCGAAGCCGACGGATGCGCTGCTGCCGACGATGAGCGACACGCCGGCGTCGCTCGTGCCCGCCTGGGTCAAGCCGACCGGGGACGGCTGCCTGCTGCGTCTCCACGAAACCCTCGGCCGCCGCGGCCGGCTCCGCCTCGACGCCGCCCCCGGCACCACCCTCGCCCCCGCCACGCTCCCCGGCGAGCCGACCGGCGACGCCAAACCAAGGCTCACCCTCGACGTCACGCCCTATCAGTTATCCACGGTCCGCGTCTACGCCAAGAAGTGACCAAGGGGGTGCAGGGGGTCACCCCCTGCCGCCCGCCGCGCAGGCGACGGCCAACCCAGACGTCCCGCCGCTTCACAACCTTGCCGCTGATCTTCTACATCGTTAGCTTGACCCGCTTATGCGCCTGACCGACATCCTCCAGCCCGACTGTGTGATCGTCCCGCTCGAGGCCGACGACAAGCAAGCCGCGATCTTCACGCTCGCCGACGTGCTGTGTGCCAACACCGGCGTCGCCGATCCCGCCGCGCTCAAGGAGGCGATCTGGAAGCGGGAGACCGTCCGCACCACCGGCATCGGCGGCGGCGTGGCCGTACCCCACGGCAAGACCGAGCACGTGCCGAGTCTCCGCATGGCCATCGGCCGCACCGCCGCGCCCCTCGAGTTCGGCGCGATCGACCGCAACCCGGTCGAACTCATCATCCTCCTCGCCTCCCCCGTGGACCAGACCGGCCCTCACATCGAGGCGCTGTCGCGCATCAGCCGGATGCTCATCGACGCCGACACCCGCGCCGAGATGAAGGCGTTGCCCGACGCCGCGTCGCTGTACGACCGCATCGCGGCGATCGAGACGGCGGGCTGAGACGCGGTTATCCGTTGAACTTCGTCATCGCCCGGTCGATCCCGTCGTTCAGCCAGGCCTCGACGCAGTCGCCGGCCCGGGTCAGCGCGGGGTCCAGCTCGTCGAGCTGTTCGGGGTGGAACCGGCCGAGGACGAAATCGACCTGCGGGACGCGGGCGGGCTTCGGGCCGACGCCGAGGCGGAGACGCGGGTAGTCGCGGGTGCCCAGGGCGCGTTCGATGTCCTTGAGCCCGTTGTGCCCGCCGGCCGAGCCGGTCGCGCGGAGGCGTAGCTGGCCGACGTCCAACGCGAAGTCGTCGACGACGACCAAGACGTCTTCCGGGGGGAGTTTGAAAAAGCTACACGCTTCGCCGACCGCGAGGCCCGAGCGGTTCATGAACGTCGTCGGCTGCATCAGCATCACCTTGTGCAGGGCGATACGGCCCTCGATCACGCCGGCGTGGAACTTGTGCCGAGGTGAGTCGAGGCCGTGGCGTTGCGCGAGGCGGTCGAGGGCCATGAACCCGGCGTTGTGCCGGGTCCGGGCGTACTCCGCGCCGGGGTTGCCGAGGCCGACGATGAGTTTCATGGCGGGGGTTTTCATCCCCCTCCCTCAGGGAGATTATGCGCGAGCGTCCTAACTCCTTGCGCTAGGCGCAGATCGCGTCCACACTGCGGTTGCATTTTTCCTCTTACAGGAGCCGCAGCATGGAACGCGAACTTTGGGTGGTCGTGCGTCGGATCA
>JBCCOP010000096.1:0-9250 GCA_039025315.1 Planctomycetota bacterium
CTACGTCGTCGAGTCCACCGGCTTCTTCACCGACTACGACGGCGCCGCCAAGCACGTCGCCGCCGGCGCGAAGAAGGCGGTCATCTCCGCCCCGACCAAGAGCCCCGACCAGGTGCCCACCATCGTCATGGGCGTCAACGAGGACAGCCTCGACGCATCCAAGACCGTCGTGTCCAACGCCTCGTGCACGACCAACTGCCTCGCCCCGATCGCCAAGGTCGTCGACGACGAGTTCGGCATCGTCAAGGGGCTGATGACCACGGTCCACGCGATCACGGCGACCCAGCCGACCCAGGACGGCCCGAGCAAAAAGGACTGGCGCGGCGGCCGGGCCGCGGGCGTCAACTGCATCCCCGCCAGCACCGGCGCCGCCAAGGCCGTCGGCCTCGCCCTGCCGCAGCTCAAGGGCAAGCTCACGGGCATGGCCTTCCGCATGCCGACCATCGACGTCTCGGTCGTCGACCTCACCGTCGTCACCGACAAGGCCACCAGCTACGACGAGATCTCCGCCAAGATGAAGGCCGCCGCCGAAGGCCCGATGAAGGGCTACCTCGCCTGGACCGACGACCAAGTCGTCTCGACCGACTTCATCCACGACCCGAGCAGCTCGACCTTCGACCACGGCGCGGGTATCGAGCTGGACAGCAACTTCTTCAAGCTCGTGAGCTGGTACGACAACGAGTGGGGCTACTCCAACCGCGTGATCGACCTGATGCGGCACATGGCCAAGCAGGACGGCATCGGCTGAGCCGCCGCGGCGTTATATTGATCCGTCCCCGAAGCCCACGTTCGCCGAACGTGGGCTTCTTTGATCGGACACGCCGCAGGAGATTTGACCCATGGCCTCACCCGACGATCGGCGGTACCTCGGCTCGCACGAGTGGCACAAGCCCGAGGGCGACTTGGTCGCCATCGGCGTCAGCGCGTTCGCGGTCGAGGAGCTCACCGACGTGACCTACCTCGAGGTCACCGTCGAGGATGGGCCGATCGGCGCGGGCGAGGTGTTCGGCGAGATCGAGTCGGTCAAGGCGACCAGCGAGCTGTACTGCGGCGTCGCGGGCGAGGTCGTCGAGGTCAACGCCGCGGTGATCGACAACCCGGCGACGGTCAACGACGACCCGTACGGCGCGGGCTGGATCGTGAAGGTCCGCCCGAGCGACCCGGCCCAGGTCGAGGGGCTGATGTCGGCCGCGGAGTACGACGCGCAGCAGGGCTGAGCGGCGACGCGACGCGGCGCGGGGCTTTGCCTGGGGTGAGCGCTGCGTTAGGATGCGACTTGGAGACGCGGCCTGCGTTGGCCAGGGTGTTCGGAGCTGGCTGGGCATGATCGTTGACCTGCACACGCGGACCTGGGACCGGCCCGAGGCGATGGGGGCGTCGGTGGCGGCGACGGTGCGTCGCCGGCGGGGCGAGCCGTGGGAGTCGGTCGACGCGTCGGACGCGGCCCACGCCAAGGCGACCGGGCCGGTGGCCGTGGCGGCGGTGCTGGGCTTCGAGAGCGGGCTGCTGGAGGCGTCGATCGACGCCGAGGCGGTCGCCGAGGCGGTCGCGGCCCGGCCCGGCCGGCGGGTCGGCTTCGTCGGCATCGACCCCACCCTGGGCAAGGCGGTGACACGATTCGAGGCGGCGCTCGACGCCGGGCTGGTCGGCGTGACGGTGAGCCCGGCCGCGGCGGGGTTCCACCCGGCCGACACCCGCGCGATGGAGCTGTACGAGGCCGCCGCCGCCCGCGGCGTGCCCGTGCTGATCGAGACCAACGCGAAGCTGGCCCGCGAGGTCCGGCTCGAGTTCGCCGTGCCCTACCTGCTCGACGAGGTCGCCCGCGGCTTCCCGGACCTCAAGATCGTCGTGTCGAGCTTCGGCCTGCCTTGGATCGACCAGGGCGTCGCGCTGATGGCCAAGCACCCCAACGTCTACGCCGAGGTCTCGGGCCTCGTCGTGCGGTCGTGGCAGCTCTACAACGCGATGGTGCAGGCGTACCAGTCGGGCGTCATGGGGCAGGTGCTCTTCGGCAGCGGCTTCCCGTTCTGCGACCCGCCGGCGGCGATCAAGACGCTGTACTCGGTCAACACGACCAGCCAGGGCACGCCGCTGCCCAGCGTGCCGCGGGAGCAGCTGCGGACGGTGGTCGAACGCGACACGCTGGCGGAGCTCGGCATCCCCCGGCCCGAGGCCACCGAGGAACCGGCCGAGGCGAAACCCTCGGAAGAAGAGGGCGAGTCGCCGCAGGTCGTCGCGGCCGCGCCGCGGGGGGGCGAGGCGGATTGATCGGCCAGCGTCGGCGGCGAGCGACGGGCGGGACGGGCCTCGCTTTGGCGGCCTTGGCGGGCTTCGTCGGTGTCCTGGCGGGGTGCTCCCAGCCGATCCTGCTCGACGAGGGCGAGCTGCGGCTGACCCGCCGCGACGCCGACCCGGCCCGGACCGCCCCCGTTGTGCTCTTCGACAACCGCACCACGGCCCTCTACCGCTTCCGCGACCTCAACGACGTCACGATCCTGTTCATCCAGGGCCCGGTCGACCGCCCGCGGCGGGTTACGGCCCTGACCATGATCTGGAAGCCCACGGCCGGCGCGACGCCGGTGGACCGCACCGCGACGAACACCGCGATCCGCTGCCTCGCGTTCCGCGACTCGCCGGACCAGCGCGACGCCGTGGGCGTCTACGGCGGCGGCGGCTTCATGCGGCTGCACACCGACCCCGCCCTCGGCCGGATCACCGGCACGCTGTTGGAGTCCGACGTCCGGCTGATCGACCGCTCCGAAGGTTTCGTCGACGCCTGGGGCCGCGCCGGGGTCACGGGCACCTTCACCGCCGACCGCGACGACGCTGCGGTCACGACGATCCTGCGCGGCCTGCACCCGCGGCTGGAAGATCGGCTCGGCTACCCCCGGCTGGTGGGCGGCGGCCGACCTCGGGGCCCGGTGTCCATTAGATTTAATGGGACTCAGCCGCGGGCAGGCCTAGCGCTGGGCCGGTAAAGGTCGGGTAGTCCGAGGCTGTTCTTAGCAGCCAGATGAGAAGAGGGCTTATGCATACCACGGCGTGGTCGAACGGTCGGGCGGGTTGGGTCGGGCGGTGCGTGGCGGCGGTTTGCCTCGCGTGGGTCGCCGGTGGGTTCGGCGTCGCCGCGGCCCAGGACGCCGCCGAGGTTTCGCCAGACCCGGCGCTGACCGTGCCCGCGGAGGACGCGGGCCGGAGCCTCGGCGAGTGGTTCGACTCGCTGCTGGACCCAATCAATAGTGTGATCATTGAAACGCTTTTCTTCGACGTCAGCTTCGGGGCGTTCGGCGAGGCGGAGCTGCCGTTCCTGGTGGTGTGGCTGGGGTTCGGGGCGGTGTTCTACACCGTGTACCACGGCTTCATCAACGTCCGCGGGATGCGGCACGCGCTGCAGATCGTGCGGGGCAAGTGGGCCGGGGCGGGTGACACGGGCGACATCCCGCCGTTCCGGGCGCTGACCTCCGCGTTGTCGGCGACGGTGGGGCTGGGCAACATCGCGGGGGTCGCGATCGCCATGGTCACCGGCGGCCCCGGGGCGTTGTTCTGGATGATGGTGCTCGGGCTGTTCGGCATGACGAGCAAGTTCCACGAGACCACGCTGGCGCAGATGTTCCGCGTGAAGAACGCCGACGGCACGATGTCGGGCGGCCCGATGTTTTTCCTGGACCGCGGGCTCAAGCAGGTCCACCCCGGGCTCGCGCCGGTCGGCAAGGTGCTGGCGGTGGTCTTCGCAATGTTCCTCATGGGCGCGGCGCTGGGCGGCGGGAACATGTTCCAGGCCAACCAGAGCTTCGAGGCGTTCTTCGATCAGTTTGTCCAGCCGTTCGTCGCGGAGGACGCGGTGGCGGAGGCGAAGGTCGGCGGCAGCATCGGCTACGGGCTGGTGATGGCGGCGATGGTGGCGGTGGTGGTGATCGGTGGGATCGGGCGGATCGGCGCGGCGACGTCGATCATCGTGCCGGTGATGGCGACGGTGTACGTCGCGGCGTGCGGCTTCATCATCGTGAACAACGCCGAGCGGCTGCCGGACCTGATCGGGCTGATCTTCCGCGAGGCCTGGACCTCCGAGGCGGGGCTGGGCGGCGTGCTGGGCGTGATGATGATCGGGTTCCAGCGGGCGGCGTTTTCCAGCGAGGCGGGCATCGGCAGCTCGGCCGTTGCGCACTCGGCGGCCAAGGTCGACGAGCCGGTGCGCGAGGGCTTCGTGGCGTCGCTCGAGCCGTTCATCGACACGATCGTGATCTGCTTCATGACCGGGATGGTGGTGCTGATCACGGGGGCTTATCAAGACGTCGAGCCGGGCGCGGCGGGGGCGGCGGTGACGCTGGCGGCCTTCGAGTCGCGGCCGGTGATGGAGACGCTGCAGTTCCCGAAGATCCTGACGGTGAGCATCATGCTCTTCGCGTTCTCGACCATGATCTCGTGGTGCTACTACGGCGAGCGGGCCTGGGGGTACCTCTTCGGCATCCGCAGCGTGCTGGGGTTCCGGCTGGTGTTCGTCGTCTGTGTGTTTGTGGGGTCGGTGGCGTCGCTGGGCTCGGTGATCGACTCGGCGGACGCGATGCTGCTGAGCTGCGGGCTGCCGAACATCCTGGGCGGGATCATCCTCGCGCCGCTGGTGAAGCGGCGGCTGAAAACCTACTGGAAGCGGTACAAGAGCGGTGACATGAAGCCGGGCGAAGTGGTGGCGCCCGTTGCGGCGGCGCCCGCGTCGGGCGGGGTCGATCCGGGGGCGGACATCTAGCGAGTAAGCGGCGGTTGGTGTCGGTCGGCGAGCTGGCCGATAGGCAAGGGCATGCGTCAGACACCGAATCCGAGCGAAGCCGATGCGTCAGCGGGTGACCGGCCGAACCTGCCCGCCGTCGCGGCCCGGGGGGCGGTCGGGGGGTTGTTCATGGGGCTCGCTAACCTCGTGCCGGGCATCAGCGGGGGGACGATGTTGCTGGCGGCGGGGGTGTACCCGCGGTTCATCACCGCGATCGGCGAGGTGACGACGCTGAGGTTCCGCCGGGCGTCGCTGGTGGTGCTGGCGGCGGTGGTGGGGGCGGCGTTGGCGGCGATCGTGCTGCTGGCCGGGCCGGTCAAGACGCTGGTGGTCGAGCAGCGGTGGGCGGCGTACAGCCTGTTCATCGGGCTGACGCTGGGCGGCGTGCCAGTGGTGTGGCGGCTGATCACGGCGGGGGGGCGGAAGGCGACCACCGCGGTGTGGGCCGCCTTCGTCGTCGGGCTGATCGGGATGGTGGCGTTGGCCTTGTGGCAATCTTCCGGGGGGGGCGGGGGGGTCGAACGCAGCGGGTTCGTGTTCATGTTGTTGGCGGGTATCGCCGGCGCGTCGGCCATGATCCTCCCGGGGGTCAGCGGCGGGTACCTGCTGCTCGTGCTGGGCGTTTACGTACCGATCCTTTCGGGCATCGACGCGTTCAAGACCGGGTTGGCCGAGGGTGATGTCGAGACGCTGGTGAGCGTCGGGCTGGCGGTGGTGCTGCCGGTGGGTGTGGGCGTGCTGGTCGGCGTAGCGGGGGTGAGCAACCTGCTCAAGTGGCTGCTGAAGCGTTACGAGCTGGCGACGCTGGGCCTGCTGCTGGGGCTGCTGGTCGGCGCGGTCGCGGGGCTGTGGCCGTTCCAAGAGCCGGTCGCGCCGACGGAGGGGATGACGGTGAAGAACCAGCGGGTCACCCAGGAAGATGCGGGTCGGTGGGTGTACGCCGAGAGCGGCGAGCCGCTCGAAGAGGAAGACCTTCCGACGGCGGGCTTCACGCCGTCGGTCCCGCAGGTCGCCGGCGCGGCCGGGCTGCTGGTGTTGGGGCTCGGCACGACGCTGCTGATCGATCGCGTCGGCCGGGAGAAGCCGCGTGGGTAATCGGTTAAGTTGGACGCCTGGGCATATCACGCGGCTGGGGCCGAGGGACGACGAGCGATGAACATACTGGTGACGGGCGGGGCGGGTTACATCGGGTCGCACGCGGTGCTGCGGCTGCTCGAAGACGGGCACCGGGTCACGGTCCTGGACAACCTGTGCCGGGGCCACGCGGCGGCGGTGCCCGACGGGGTGGCGTTGGTGGAGGCCGACCTGGGCGCGGGCGAGACCATCGAGGCGGCGCTACACGACCACGCGATCGACGCGGTGATGAACTTCGCTGCCCTCACCGCCGTCGGCGAGTCGGTCGCCGAGCCGCTGCGCTACTACGAGAACAACACCGCCGGCGTGCTGACCCTGCTGCAGGCGATGGCCCGCGTCGGGGTCAAGACGTTCGTCCAGTCGTCGACCGCCGCGACCTACGGCGAGCCCGAGACGATGCCGATCACCGAGGAGACCGAGCAGCGGCCGATCAACCCGTACGGCGCGTCGAAGCTCATGGTCGAACGCATCCTCGCGGACCACGCCGCCGCCGACCCGGGTTTCGCTTACGCCGCGCTGCGCTACTTCAACGTCGCCGGCTCCGACCCGCGCGGCCGCGTCGGCGAAGACCACGACCCCGAGACGCACCTGATCCCCTGCATCATCCTCGCCGCCCTGGGCCGCCGCGACCGAGCCACCATCTTCGGCGACGACTACCCGACGCCCGACGGCACCTGCGTCCGCGACTACGTCCACGTCTGCGACCTCGTCGCCGCCCACGCCGTCGTCATGGACGCCCTGCAACCCGGCGACCGACGCGCCTACAACCTCGGCATCGGCCACGGCATCTCGGTCCGGCAGATCATCGACGCGGTGAAGAAAGTCACCGGCGTCGATTTCCCCGTCGAGATCGGCCCCCGCCGCCCCGGCGACCCGCCGTCGCTCTACGCCGACCCCCGGAAGATTCACGCCGAACTGGGGTGGGAAGCCAAAGTCACCGACGTCGAGACCATGGTCGCCGACGCCTACGCCTGGCTGAAAGACCACCCCGCGGGCTACGGCGGCTAGCCGCCGGCGGGCCGCCGGAGACCGCGTCCGTCCGCGTCGCTAACATAACTTCTGTTAGATTCCCCACCCCCTTACGACCGGGTAGCTCAATCGGTAGAGCATCGGCCTTTTAAGCCGCTGGTTCTGGGTTCGAGTCCCAGCCCGGTCACTTGATTTGACAAGGATTTACGTTCGACCAGCGTTTCGCCTTGTACGGTTTGGGGACGATTTTGGGGACGCGTCACCCGCTGCACCGTCTCACGCGGCACTTGAAGGT
This sequence comes from Planctomycetota bacterium, assembly GCA_039025315.1. GTDB lineage: Bacteria > Planctomycetota > Phycisphaerae > Phycisphaerales > Phycisphaeraceae > Algisphaera. The sequence goes on from JBCCOP010000096.1 coordinate 7,164, forward strand.
AGTACTGCTGCATCACCGCAATCGAGTCACCTTGCCACTTCGCGGCCGCGTTGATATCGATGCCCGCCGTGGCGTAGTCTGACGCTCGGCTCTTTCGCATCACCTGGCACCAATCGTGCCAGGTAGGCACTTCGAGTTTTTTGCATATGCTATCGAACCAACGCCGCAGATTCTTGGCGTCGCGGCTGATGCCGGTCAAGATGCGTTTTTCACCATCCTCGGCAATGGTGAACGCTTCGCGTAGTAGCTCGCCCAACTCGGGCATGATGGGGACCTGGCGGACCTTCTTCCGCTTGGTATCACCGTAGATGTTCATCACATCTTCGTTCCAGTCGATATCGCCCCACTCGACGCGGAACGCTTCTTGTTGCCTCATGCCGCCGTATCGCCAGAGGCCCAACATGACCCGACGCTTGATGTCTGTGCAGCCGCCGATGAGCAAGGCGGTGAGGTCCATCGAAACGTAAAACCAACGGGCCGGGTTTGGCTGGGTCTGGCGACGCGGCAACGCGAACGGGTTGTCGTCGATGATCTTCTCGTCGATGGCCGTCTGAAAGATGGCGTGCAGTGTGCGGCAATGCTTCCGGGTCGTGTTCTCCGAAACGTCCCGGCGTGGGCTGAACGCACCAGCACTTATCGCGACCCGGAGGTCGGCCCCATCCGCTCGGCTGATCTGGTCGATGCGACGCTCGGCATTAAAGAATTTGACGAGCATTCGACAGGCGTGATCGTGCAGCTTCATCGTCGCGTCGCCCAGATCGGGGCGTTGTGACAGATATCGACGAACGAAATCGCCCAACGTAGGAGTGACTTCACCACGAGCCTTGCGAGTGTTGGCGTTGATCTCCGCTTCGATCTCCCGTGCCAGGGCCTTGGCTTGTCGCTCATTGCGTTGCTTCTTTGAGCCGAGGCCACGTTTGCGTTTCACGCCCGTATCATCCACCCACTGGGCTTGCCAGTAATCGCCGTTGCTATGCACGTTGACGGTGATACGGTTCATCGAGGGTTGGACTCCCGCTGTTTCTCAATGAAATCAAGCAGGTCCGAGAGGGAGAATACGATTCCCTTACTCATTTGAACTGCCCGAAGTAAACCCCGACTGCGCTAGTAATCCAAGGTTCGTTTCGGGTCTTTGATGTTGACTTGATCCAGGCGTAAGAATCGCACAGCCTCATCCCGTGTTAATACGGCCGGGACTGGGGAACCGGTGTCGGGGAAATAACAAACCGGGATGGCTTCACCAGATCGCGTCACTTCTCGCCTCTCATCAATTCGGCGTACTCCAATGGAGAATATTGGTAGACATCGCCTTCCGCTAGCATGATCCAGTGTCCGTGTGGGGTGTCGCCATCCTCGACGTAAATAAAGTGGCCAAGGTCTTTCCCCTCATGGAACGCTTCGACTAGTTGCACTGATGGGCGGTCAGAGTTCTTTTTGCCAAGGCCTTGCGAGTTGATTTCTTCGAGGACTCGATAAGTCACATGCACGGAAGCGTCCTGGTTGAACATCTCGTTCGCAGGAAGTTGATTAACGGCCATGTTCAACAACTCATTAATGATTTCGTTACGAGATTTACTCGAACGCTTCGCCGCTTCATCGATGCGGTTTGTGATATTGCCCGGTACGCGAATTGAAAATTGATCGTCTTTTTTCATGGCGTAAGAATTGTAACACAATATGGGTTCAAGTCAAGGGGTTTTGGCGAGATACTCTTGAATCATCCGTCCGATTTCCGGCCCTACGCGTGGCCGACTTGGCCTCACGAGGTCGTCAAATACTTGGCTAGCGGTTTGTTTCGTTGCGTTGCCCAGAGCTTGCAGTGTCGGGCCGACGCAGCGGGCGATCCAATCGGCCGTGGATTCCAGCGTCGATTCCTTGCGTCGCTTGACGAGCTTCACCGGCTCGATGCCGCCGAGGAAGTCATCCCACCAGGACAAGCGTGGTCGGCGTTTACTGACTCCTAGTCGGCTAATGCGCGCCCCCTCTTGCGCGATGACACCCTGGCGGCCATGATGAGTCCATGCGAACCGCCGGCTCGGCCGAACTGCTCGAACAACGCCGCACCTTCGCCGCTCGGATGTTCGAGC
>JBCCOP010000097.1:0-9245 GCA_039025315.1 Planctomycetota bacterium
AGTTCTCGACTTCCTGTTTGATGAGGGCGGTGATTTCGTCGGTGGCGATTTTCATGGGGGCTCGGGGTGGGGCGTTCTTGGCTTTGTTTTTGACAGGATTAACGGGATGAACTGGATTTATTGAAGGCAAACACGGGCTTGTCCGCCAGGCACAACCTCGGGTAGATCACGTTTAAATTTAATGACGATGCTCTGCTTCAAATCCCGTCAATCCTGTTGATCCTGTCAAAAATCGACTACGCGTTGGCCAGGGCGCGGGCTTTTTCGCGGCCGGCGGCGGTAAGTTGTTGTTCGATGTTTTTGAGTTGGCGGGCGACGGTGGCGTCGAGGAGGCGGTCGCCGATGCGGAGCTTGAGGCCGCCGAGGAGCGACGGATCGACGGTCTGGGTGAGGGTGACGGTCTTGCCGAGGGCGGCGCCGAGGCCGTCGGCGACGCGGCCGGCGGTGGCGTCGTCGAGGGGGCGGGCGACGTGGGCCTCGACGGCGAGTTCGTTGCGGTGCGCGGCGAGCCGGGCGGCGAAGGCGACGGCGACGGCGGGCAGGGCGGCGAGCCGGCCCTTGCGGCTGAGCGTCTGGAGGAAGCGGTAGAGCAGGTCATTGACCCGGCCCTCGAAGAGACGTTGGAGCATGCCCGCCCGCTGGGTGCTGTCGAGCACCGGGTGGGTGAGCAGGCGACGCAGGTCGGCGTTGTCGTGGATCAGCCGCCGCAGCTGGGCGACCTCGTCGCCGGTCTCGTCGAGTTGTTGCTTCTCGGCCGCGAGTTCAAATAGCGCCTCGGCGTAGACACCGGCGACCGCTCCCCCGTCGGGTGCGGTCCGCAGCGCGGTCGGGTCGCTCGGGGTGGGGTCGGCAGGATTCATGCGGTGACGCGGGGTCAGTTACTCGAGGCGGTCTGCTTGAACTGCTCGACGGACTCGTCGATGAGCTGGCGTTGGTCGTCGGCGGAGACCTCGCGGCCGAGGATCTTGCCGGCGATGGTGGTCGAGAGGGTGGCGGCCTGGCCGTAGATTTCGGCGAGGGCCTGCTCCTTGGCGGCGGCGATGTCGCGCTGGGCGTTGTCCTTGAGCGACGCGACCTCGGCCTCGATCTTGGCGCGGTCGGCGTTGGCGGCCTGCTGCGCGGCGGTGCGGGCCTCGGCGACGATGGCCTGCGCTTCCTTGCGGGCCTCGGCGAGCTGCGTCTTGTACTCGGCCAATGACGCCTCGGCCTCGGTGCGGGCCTTTTCGGCGGCTTCGAGGTCGCCGAGCTGCTTCTGCTCGCGGGCCTGCAGGCCGCCGAGGATCTTCGGCCAGACGAAGACCCACAGCACCCCCAGCAGGATCAGGAACATCAACAGGTTCCAGACGTAGCTGAACGGGTCGCGGGAGAAGAGCTGGTCTTTCGGGTCGCCCCCGCCCCCGGAAGTCTTCTCGGCGGCGAAAGCGGCCGTACTCACGGCGAGCGTGAGCGCGGCGGCGAAGACACGGCTGGCGGTCCGTAACATCATCGAGAGCCTCGGGGCTGAGGGCCGGTTTTGGGGCAACTTCCGGGGGCCGGGGGTCAGGCGATCAGCGCGAGGATCAGGGCGATGACGGTGACGCCTTCGACGAGGGCGGCGGCGATGATCATGTTGGTGCCGATCGGGCCGGCGGCCTCGGGCTGGCGGGCGATGGACTCGACCGCGGCGCTACCGATGCGGCCGATGCCCAGGCCGGCGCCGAGGATGATCAGGCCCATGCCCAGCGCTTTGCCGAGCGTGCCGATGCCCGAGGTGGCGGCGGCGGCGACCTCGGCCTGCTCGGCGGCGGTCAGCTCGGCGGCGGCGTCGGGGGCCAGGCCCAGCAACGCGGTGCCGGCGGTCAGGAGCAAGGCGATCAGGAAAAGGCGACGCATGGGGCAAATCTCCGGGGAAAATGTGGGAAGGCGGTCGGGTTCAGTCCGCCGGGCGGCGGCGTTCGGGTGACGTCGGTGGTTCAGGCGGTCGCGGCAACCGGGGCCGAGGGTACGGGTTCGGGGGCGTGTTCGTCGACGGTGCCGTGACCGTGTTCATCATCGTGGTGATGAACAGCGCCCTGGGCGATGAACAGCGTGGTCAGGAACGTGAAGATGAACGCCTGGAGCATGGCGATAAACAGCTCGAGGCCCATCAGCGCCGCACCCATGAGCGTCACCCCGACGCCGATCATCAGGCCGGACACCGCCCCGGCGGCGAGGCCGACGAGGCCGATGAACGCGGCGATCACGAGGTGGCCGGCCATCATCGTGCCGAACAGACGCATCGCCAGCACCGCCGACTTGATAAACAGCCCCATGACCTCCAGCGGCACCAGCAGCGGCGCCATGAGCAGCGGCCCGGGGCTGAAGTGTTTGAAGTACTCGACGCCCGCTTCCTTGATACCGACGATGTTGATCACGACAAACGCGACCGCCGCCAGCGGGATGGTCATCGCAATCGTGCCCGTCGCGGTGCCGCCGAAGTTCGACCAGTAGGAGATGTCCGCCCCGACGGACCAGGCGAGGATCGCCGCGACCTTGGCGGTCGGCACCATGCCCAGCAGGTTGCAGAACAGGATGAAGAAGAAGACGGTCCAGAGGTACGGCACGTAGCGGTCGGTCAGCTTGCCGAGGTTGGGTCGGGCGACGTTGTCCCGCACGAAGACGCAGATCGTCTCGAGCAGCTGCCACCACGCGCCGGTGACGACGTAGTCGCGGTTGCCGTGCTTCGGCCGATCGAGCCGACGTGCCAAGCCCGCCAGGCTGAACGCCACGACGCAGGCCGCCACGACGCCCATGACCAGCTGGTTGTGGAACGGGCCGAGGATCGTGTGCGGGATGACGTACGACACCGGGTCCTTCGCGGCCAGGAGGGGGGCGAGGATCACGGTCGGGCAGGTCATCGGCGGCATCACGGCGACGCGGGGTACGGCGGGCAGGATCAACGGATCGACCGACGCGAAACACGCCGTATCGAATGATGAACGGGGCGGCAGTGTAGCAATTATGCCGCCGGAGGTGGCGTGCCCGACTCCGCCCGTTTGAGCCGCCAGAGGTCGATCGCCCAGCCCGCCGCGTACCAGCCCAACGCGACGAACCCGACGGGCCGACGCATCGGCTCGGGCAGCGTCACGAGGTACGCCGCCAACCCCCCGGCCGTGAGCATCAGCCGCAGGACCACGTGGCCCAGCCGCGTGTTGGCGCGGCGGCCCGCGTCGGCGTGCCGCGCGGCCCAGAGCGGTAAGAGCGCGACCAGCGACGCGCCCCACACGATCGCCGTCGCCACCACCGCCGGCCGGACCAACTCGGCGTCGCCCCATCGGCCGACCGCCCAACCCGTGGCCGGCACCGCGACCGCGGCGAGGCCAAGGCTCAACGCCAGCGCCGAACCCACACCGCTCTGGTCACGCCCGCCCCCCGTCACCCCTCGCCCTCCCGCCGCAACGCCTCGGCGTCCGCTTGGTTCGCCGCCGCGACCGCCTTGATCAAGAGGTACATCCCCGCCGCCATCCCCAGCAGCGCCCCGACCACCGTGCCCCACGGCAGACTCCCCAGCCACCGATCCACGAGATACCCCAGCCCCGCGAACAGCCCGATCCCCGCCGCCAGCTCGGTCCCCGCCCCCGCCACGGCCCACTTCCGCCGCCGCGCATCGTCCGCCGCCGACGCCGCCCGCGACGGGCCGAGCCCGAAGAACGTCTTCCCGAAGCCCGGCTTGTCGCGGTCGTCCGGTTCAGCCATCGCGAGTTGCTTGCCTTATCTCCCTTCCCTCAGGGAGGGGCCGGAGGAGGGTGCGAGCGATCTCAAACCAACATCGAAATTCGGTCTGCCGCGACCCGATCGATCGACATCAAGACCGCGTCGAGATGCCGCAGCACGTCGTCGTTGCCGAAGCGGATGACTTTCAGGCCAGACGCTTCGAGTTCGGCGGTTCGTGCTTTGTCTTTCACTCCGCGTCCGACGTGACTCTCGCCGTCAAGCTCGATCACGAGGCGGGCTTCGGCGCAGAAAAAATCCGCGACGTAACGACCGATCGGGGCCTGGCGTCGAAACTTCAAGCCTCGGAATTGCTTCCGCCGCAGGCTTCCCCACAGGATGCGCTCGGGAACCGTGCTGCTTCGGCGTAGACGACGGGCGCGTGGCGTCGATCCGGATTTAGGTTTCGGAACGGATTGTTTCGGCACCGGGTCGGTCATAATCGACACCCTCCCCCCGCCCCTCCCTGAGGGAGGGGGGCCGGAAACGGACCCGCCGCAGGCGTCGCTACTCCAGCGCCGCCGCCCCGCCGATGATCTCCGACAGCTCGGTCGTGATCGCGGTCTGGCGGGCGCGGTTGAACTGACGCTTCAGCGAGGTCTTCTGCTTGCCCGCCGCGTCGGTCGCCGCCTTCATCGCCACCATCCGGGCCAGCTGCTCGCTGACCACCGCGTCCAGGAAACACTGGAACAGCGTCGTCTTTACCGTCACCGGCAGCAGCTCGGCGAGCATCGACGCGGCGTCCGGCGAGAACTCGTAGATCGACGCCGGCTCCCCCGGAGCATCGCCCCCGCCCCCGGAATCTGCGTCGTCCGCTTGCGGAGGTTCCAGAGGCAATAAGGTCTGCACCGTCGGCACCTGCCGGCTCATCGACACGAACTTCATGTAGACGACCTTGACCGCGGCGTACCGGCCCGCCACAAACTCGTCGATGAACCGTTGGGCCAGCTGCTCGACGTCTCCGTACGCCGGGTCGTCGCCGAAGGTGTGGGGCTGGGCGACGGGCAGCCGGTTGAACTTGGCGTAGGCCTGGCCTTTCTTGCCGACAACCTCGAGCCGGGCGTCGTCGAAGCCCAGCTCGTCGCGGAGGTAGGCCTGCGCCTTGCGCATCACGTTGCCGTTGTACGCCCCGCACAGGCCGCGCTCGGAGGTGAGCGTGAGCACCAGCTCGTTACGCCGGCCCGCTTCCCGCCCGGGGGCGGAGATCAGCGGGTGGTCGATCTCTTCGCCGCCGCCTGTACCCAGCGCCGCGACGAGCTCGCCGACCATCTCGCCGAGCTTGGCGGTGTAGGCCTGCGAGCGGGTCGCCTTTTTCTGCATCGACTGGAACCGGGCCGACGCGATGAGCTGCATCGTCTTGGTGATGCGTTCGATGTTGCCGACGGCCTTGATGCGGCCCTTGATCTCGCGGATGTTAGCGGGCATGGCGGGAGTTTAACAGAGCGGCTATTCCGCGGTGGGTGGGGCCAGAACGGGCGTGGCGTAGATCATCTCGAGGTCGTTGATGACCTGCCGCTCGCCGCCGGGGCCGAAGCCGACGTGGACGGCCCGCACCACGCCCCGCCCGTCGATCACCACGGTCTGCGGGATGCCCGAGACGAGGTACTGCTGCGCCACCGCGCCGTCGTCCAGCGGCACCGACAGGTCGGCGAGCCCGGCCTTATCGAGGAACGCCCGGATCGTGTCGGGGTTCTCGGCCTGGTTGACCGCGAGGAACACCGCGTCGCGGTCGGCAAAGCCGGCCACGGCCTCGGCGATCTTGGGCAGCCCCTCGACGCAGGGCGGGCACCACGTGGCCCAGAAGTCCAGCACCACCACCTGACCGGCGAAGTCGGACAGCGACACCTCGCCGCCGTCGAGTGTCGCCAGCGTGAACGCCGGGGCCGGCTGGCCAACCAGCGCGTCGGCGGGGTTCTGACCACCGCCCTGCATCGCGCTCATGTCGATCAGCGAGTCGCCGAGCACCGCCCCCTCGGGCGGGACGAAGGCGAACGTGTCGTCGGCGAACGCCTCGGGCGTTGACCAGCCGGCAAGATCGAGCGTGATATCGATCTTTTGCTCGCGCATCTGCGGCGGGACCTCGTCGCCCATGCTTCGCGCCATCGCGTCGATCATGGCCTGCATGTCCGGCACGAGGCGGAGGACCCACGGCTCACCCTCGGCCGCGACCCAGAGGTCGACCGACAACTCGACCGGCATCATCGGGTTCGGGTCCTCACCCAGCATCTCGGGCGTGACCGTGAACCGCAGCCGATCGGCCGGGGTGTCCAGGCCCGCGGGCGTCTCCCGGCCGAGGTGTGCGACGGTAAAGTTCTCGGCATCGCCGACGACTTGCCGGATCGCGGCGGGGTCGATCAACCCACGCATCACCATCGCGCCGAAGCCGGCCATGGCCAAGTCCGGCGACGCGTCGCCCGCCAGCGTCTCCGGGGTCGGCCGCTGCGTGTAGCGGCCGAACATGGCGGAGTACGCCGAAAGGGTCTCGCCGTCGCTGACGAGGGCGACCCGCGGCATCGCGGCGTCGGCGTCGTCCGCGGGCCGCAGCGCGTACCGGCCGGGCCGATCGACCGCCAGCGTGTCGGTGGCCGCGATGTCCTGCTTCATGCCGGGCATCTCGACGTGCATCTGCTGCCGCACCTCGACGGCGAGCCGGTCGTTCGCCGCGAGGTGGTCGAGGGCGGCTTCGAGCAGGGCCCGGCCGTCACTAGCCTCCTCGCCCCACGCGGGGAGCGAGACGAACACGGCGACCAGCCCGGCGGTCAGGAGCGGCAAACAGCGGGAGCGGAGCATGAACGGCCTTTCGTGAGAGATCGAACCGCAGCCATCATAAGCCGCCCCGGCGTTTTTCAGTACCGGCAGCCGCCGCGGTGCCCGGCGACGAAGACGGTGCGGTAGTAGCCGTGGCGGACGATCACCTGGAACTTCCGGCCGCAGCTGCCGTAGCGGGTGCGGTACACCGGCGGGACCCAGACGCGGCGGTGGTACCCGTAACTGTGTCCGCGGTGGTGGTGGCGGTCGCCCCAGCCGTGGTGGCGGTGGCGGTCGTGGTACCCGCGGTGGTGGGTCCGGGCGTGGTAATGATCGTGGTGTTGGTAGCCGTAGGACTTCTTTGCGTGACCACAAGAAAAGCGGTGGTGGTCCGCGGCGGCGGACGGGGCGGCGAGCAGCAGCGGCAGCGTGAACGCGGCGGCGGCTAGGCCGGCGACGAGGCGAGAGCGGTGGGGTTGCAAGAAGGTCACGGTAAGGCTCCTTTCCAAGAAGTTTCCCGGGGGGTGGTTCCGGGGGGGGGTTGGGGGGTTCCGGAGGACGGGGCGGGGGCCGCCGGTTGCGGGGGTTCGGCGTCGGCACGAGACATCACGGTGCCGGGTAAACGGTGTGTGTTTATGGGTTTGGCAAAAAGTCAGGGCCGGCGCGCCCCGCCCCGGCGGGCGTTTCGGGGGGCGGCGCGGCCCGAAGAAGAAATTTTTTCGGTGTTTTCTGCTTGCCGAAGCGGGGTTTATGTGATCGTGCGGTTGAGGTTTCGTTCGGGTTGGCGGCAAGAATCGGGGGGCTCGGGCGTTAGAATGGAGGCGTCTGGTGGACGATTTTTGGGCCGGCCGTGAGTGACCAAGCCGCGGCCGATTCACCTCCGAGGAGTTTCGTGATGCGACTGCGACGATGGTTAATGGGAACGGTGAGCGGCTTGGCGTTGGCGTTGACGCTGGCGTGGTCCGGTTCGGCGATGGCCGAGTCGGGGGCCCACCGCCACCCGCCGCCGCCGCCGGTGGACACGCCGGTGGTCCTGCCCGGGCTCGACTGAGCCGGCGGGCTTAAAAGTGACAGCTTTCCTTATGGGAGCTGCGCGCCGCGTTGTTTTGCGTGAGGCGTTGATCCATGACCCGACCCGCCCTCCATCCCGAATTTGATCGCGTGACGCCGACTCCCGAAGGCGACACGTCGGACACGCGCCAGCGTTGGCGGACCGTCTTCGTCGACGGCACGCTGCTGGACGCGACCGTCCCGGGGGTTGACGACGGCCACGTCGAGACGCCGAGCGTCCACGTCGTGGCCCGGTCGGCCGACGAGGTCGCGGCGGTGCGGAAGAACGTGCAAGACTCGGCCCGGGCCGTGATGGCCTGGCTTGCCGCGGTCGTCGGGCACGAGGGCAAGACCGATCTGTCGGACGTGCTGGACCGCTGCCTCCGGCCGGGCCCGGACATCGAGCGGGTGAACTACGCCGCCTTGGCCGAGGACATCACGCGGGTCACCGGCGTCGAGCTGACGGCGAAGCGCGTGCAGACGGCGGTCAGCCACCTGCGGGTCGCGCACCGCAAGAAGGCGGACGCGGCGCGGGCCGAGGCGACGCCGAAGCGTGACGAGATGCGGGCGCGGCTGACCGAGCTGGACGCGAAGCTGCGGGCGTACCACGACACGCTGTCGCGGGGCGACGACGCGGCGCAACGACGCGAGATCGGAACGGAAGTGCTCACGGCCGTGCGGTGCGCCGCGGGCCGGGTGATCGACCGCGGCTTCGGCGAGGGCATCCCGGACACGGTGGACCTCCACGCACTGGAAGGGCGGTACCTCGGCTTCGTGCGAGACACGCTGCGGCAGGGGCTGTTCGATGGTGACCGGTCTCCGGGCCTGGAGGCCGAGCTGCGTCGGCTGCTGATCACGCTGGCGGACCACGACGCGACGGCCGAGGCGGACATGAAGCTCGTGATGCACGGCAGCGCCGTGGTCGGCGCGCTGCTCGGCATTGATTCGCTTCCGGGGGTGATGGCGCAGCTCAACGTGCTGGTCGCCGGGCGGGGGCTGATCGACACCGACCTGTACGTCGCCGAGATGCGGCGCCTCGCCGGGCTCGCGGAGGCTTTGCACGACGACGCGGCGACGACGCGTTACCTCAACTGGAACCGCCGGCTGCCCGAAGATCGCCGGCTGCCCTCGGCCATCCGCGTGGCGAGCTACTGCCGGTCCAACGCCGCGACCCGGCTGTACGACCGGCTGTTCACCGGCGAGCTCGAGCCCGACGCCGAGGCGCTGGCCGACGCCGAGCGTCCCGCCCGCACGTACCTCGAACTCGCCGACGACACGCACGACGCGATGCTCGCCCGCGACGGCGGGTTCACGCTCACCCTCACCACCGAGACGCTGCGCCGCGTGATCCACGCCTGCCTCCGCGGCGACGACGGGCCGCTGCACGAGCACTTCCGCCGGCTCGGGCCGGACAAAGCGCTCGACCGCCTCGAAGCGCTGATCAAGTTCGAGAACAACGACGAGCTGGTCGTCGCCGCCCGCCGCGCGGCGACCGCGGTGTTCCCGGCGTTGCGGGGTCAACTGGTGTGCGTCCGCTAAGCCGGGCCTGAGCGCAGCGTAGGCCCGGATCGTTCATACGCATGATCCGGGCCGTGGGGGCGCTCAGGCCCGGCTTGGTGTGAGTTTGATAAACGCGGGGTACGCCGGGGGGAGGTGTGGTCGTGCGGGGCGCCCGCCGCGGCGGGGACGCGGGCGATGGACTTGTGGTGGTAGGGCGG
>JBCCOP010000098.1:0-9097 GCA_039025315.1 Planctomycetota bacterium
CGCCGCGTGCCGCAGCTCCAGCCGCACCTCCCGCAGCGGCGCGAACCGCTGCACCACCCCGTCCAGCGTCCCGTCGTACAGCACCCGGCCCTCGTGGATCACCACCACCCGCTCGCACAGGGCCGTGATGTCCGCCATGTAATGACTCGTCAGCAGCACGCTCGCCCCGTTCTCCCGGTTGTACTCCCGCAGGAACCGCCGGACCGCCGTCTGCGCGTTGACGTCCAGCCCCAGCGTCGGCTCGTCCAGGAACAACACCTTCGGGTGGTGCAGCAGCGCCGCGATCAGCTCGCACTTCATCCGCTGGCCCAGCGACAGCTTCCGCACCGGCTGCGTCAGCTCTTTGTCCAGCTCCAGCATCTCGGCGAAGCCCGCGATCCGCCGATGCGCCTCGTCCTCGGGGATCGCGTAGACCGCCGCGTTGACCCGCAGCGAGTCCATCGCCGGCAGGTCCCATAGCAGCTGCTGCTTGTTGCCCAGCACCAGCGTGATCTGCCGCAGGAACTCCGCCCGCCGCCGGAACGGCTCGTGCCCCAGCACCCGTACCCCCCCGGAAGTGGGGTGGATCAATCCCGTGAGCATCTTGATCGCCGTCGTCTTGCCCGCCCCGTTGGGCCCGAGGAAGCCGACGATCTCTCCCGGCTCGATCGCAAAGCTCACCCCGCGCACCGCCTCGATCTCGCGGTGCTTCCGCTTCACGAAGTGCCGCAGCGTCCCCACCACCCCCGGCTGCTTGTCCGCCACGCGGTAGGTCTTACGCAGGTTCTCGACGCACACGGCGGACACGCGGTGATCTTAACGACCCCGCCTCACCCCATCGGCTCGCGCGTCATCGCCGCCGCCCGCCGCAGCGCCCGCTGCAGCCCGTCCTGCTCGTACGCCTCCATCGCCGCCATCAGCCGCGCCACCCGGTAGCCCTCCCACGCCTTCCACCCGATGAACGCCGAGAGCAGCAGCAGCATCGTCGGGTTGACGTTGCGGATCACCGGCACCACGTCCGACACGCCCAACAACGCCAGCAGCCCCACCACCAACGCCACCCCGAACCCGAACCCCGCCGTCAGCCGCAGGCTCCGCGCCCGGCCCACAAAAAACCACAGCACCGACTGCACGATCTGCCCCCCGTCCAGCGGGTAGATCGGCAGCAGATTAAAAATCAGCAGCGCCAGGTTCACGTACGCGATCAGCGCGAAATACCCCTGCCACGTCCCGCTCGTCGACAACGCCAACCCGTACAGCACCGGCAGCAGCGCGACGTTCACCAGCGGCCCCGCCGCGATCGACCACAGCACCGCCCCCGGCCGCGGCGGCGGCTCGACGTACGCCACCCCGCCCAACGGCCACAGCACGATGTCCCGCGCCTTACCTCCCACCGACCGGCACGCCAACGCGTGGCCGAACTCGTGCAGCAGCACGATCCCGAACAGCGAGCAGTAGATCGCCAAAAACCCGAAAATGTCCCGCCCCCCCGTCAGCGTGAACAGGAAGAACGCCGCCACGAACCACGTCCAGTGCACGAACACCGCGATGCCGGAAAACGTGAGCAGGTGCATCGAGCCATGCCGGGTCAGCATGGCGGGATCATAGTCCCCCGCCTAGTCTCCAAGTGCTCACGCCATATGCCCGTCACGCCGACGCGGGCCTTCACCAAGGAACTCCCATGCCCGATACGGATCAGAAAGTCGCCCTCGTCACCGGTGCCGGCAGCGGCGTCGGCCGCGACACCGCCCTCCTCCTCGCCGACGCTGGCTACGTTGTCGTCCTCGCCTCTCGCACCGCCGCGCACCTCGACGAGACCGCCGCCTACGTCAAGGAAGAAGGCGACCCCGACGCCACCACCCTCGCCGTCCCGACCGACGTCACCGACCCCGCCGCCGTCAACACGCTGATCGAGAAAACCCTCGAAGCCTTCGGCCGCGTCGACGCCCTGGCCAACTGCGCCGGCTCCGCCCCGCTGCAGCCCATCGAACGCATCACCGACGAGGTCGTCGACGACGCCCTGGCCGTCAACCTCAAGGGCGTCATCTACACCACCCGCGCCGTCTGGCCACACTTCAAGAAACAAAAATCCGGGGCGGTGTGCAGCGTCTCGTCCATGGCCGCCATCGACCCCTTCCGGGGGTTCAACGTCTACGCCGCCGCGAAGGCCGGCGTCAACCTCTTCATGAAGGCCGCCGCCGACGAGGGCAGCAAGTTCAACGTGATCGCGGCCGCCGTCGCCCCCGGCGCGATCGAGACCCAGATGCTCCGCCAGAACTTCTCCGAGAAGGCCATCCCCCCCGCCAACACCCTCGACCCCCTCGTCGTCGCCGGCGTCATCCGCGACGTCCTCACCGGCCAACGCGCCATCACCCCCGGCGAAACCATCCCTCTGCCCAGCCCTCACTGACGGGCCTCGCCCGGGAAACGGACGGTGGTTCACCGACCCGGCGAGCGGTCGAGCTCACCGAGCAATTGGGCCTCGTTTACGGCCCCGGGCTGCGTCAACCACTCCAGCCGGTTCTCGCCGCGGTACGACGACGGCCGGGACGACACCTCGCGGCTGGCGATCTCGATCGCTTGCCAGCCCGCCCGGGTCTGAAAAACCCCCTTGAGCCGCAGCACCCGGTTGTCCGCGATGCCCTCGCGGCAAACCCGCTTCAAGTTCGCCAGCAAGACCTGCTCATCGAAACTCCGCCCGGCGTCCAGAACCAAACCCCCGGGGTGGATCGTCGGGTCGTGATCGTGGTCGTGACTGTGATCGTGGTGGTGGTCGTGGTCATGATGATGGTCGTGGTCGTGGCCACAGCAGCCGTGGTCCGCCGTCTCGGTCGAGTCCTCGAAGGCTTCGGCGGGCAGCCGGCCGTGCGACGTGGTGACGACGCGGAGCTTCGGCGGGTCGAGCCGGTCGGCCCACCGCCGCGCCCGCTCGGCCTTCGCGTCGCCGGCCAGGTCGCAGCGGTTGAAGACCAAGACGTCGGCGGCCTCGCAGAACACGCGGTAGTACCCCATCCGCTCAAACGTTTCTTCGTCGAAGTCGGGCGTGCTGAGCATCGCGATCGTGGGCTGTAGGCGGATGCCCAGCTCCCGCTGGTTCGCGCGGAGCATATCGATCAGCTGCGGCGGCGAGGCCATACCGCTGGGCTCGATGACGATGCGGTCGATGTCCCCCTCGGCGCTCAACCGGCGGATGCGGTCGGGCAGCTCCGCCAACATGGTGCAGCAGATGCAGCCGCCGGGCACGTTCAGCACCCGCGTCGACGGGGCCTCGGCCGCGAGGGTGGTGCCGTCGAGCCCAACGGGTCCGAAGTCGTTGACCAGCACGCCGACCCGCTGGCCCGACGCGTGGCGACGCAGGTAGTCGAGGATCGCCGAGGTCTTTCCGACGCCTAGCGGCCCCGCGATGACGTGGCACGGGAGGGTTCGCGGTGGATTCATGTCGCATCAGCTCGGCCGGCGGGTGAAGTCATAAACCTGACGTTCAGGTTGGTCCTGCAGTTTAGCGTCGGGGTTTCGCAGATTTCGCCGCGAGACCCGGCGTTTAGGCGCGTGCCGTTACACTCCCCGCATGCGGATTTTATTGACGAACGATGACGGGATCGAGGCGCCCGGGCTGCGGGCGTTGGCGGAAGCTCTGCGGGGATCGGGGTTGGGGAAAATAAGCGTGGTGGCGCCGATGAAGGTGCAGTCGGCGACAAGCCACGCGGTGACGTTTCACCGGGCGATCGGGGTGCGGGAGACCGAGTTCGGTTACGCGGTGGACGGGCGGCCGGCCGACTGCGTGAAGCTGGGGCTGCACGCGTTGTTTGCGGGGGAGCCGCCGTTTGACTTGGTGGTAAGTGGGATGAACGCGGGGGCGAACGTGGGGATCAACGTGCTGTATTCGGGGACGGTGGGGGCGGCGCGGGAGGCAAACTTCTGCGGGGTGCCGGCGGTGGCGGTGAGTTTGCACATCGGGGCGTGGGACCACGACCACTGGGCGCGGGCGGCGGGGTACGCGGCGGCGGCGATCGAGAAGATCGTGGAGCGGAAAGAACTGGACGGGAACACCTTGTTGAACGTGAACGTGCCGGTGTTGGACGGGGGTGTCGAGCCACGGGGGATGAAGGTGGTGCCGGCGTCGCTGAGCCGGATGGTGGTGGACTACGAGCGGGGCGCTAACGGAAACGGCGAGGCGACTTACAAGGTGTGCAACGTGATGACGTTTGCCGAGCGGGAGCCGGGGACGGACGTGGCGGCGTTGTACGACAAGTATGTCACGGTGACGCCGCTGCACTTCGACACGACGTGCCCGGCGTCGACGGCGGCGTGGCGGGACCGGCTGGAGGGCTGACGCGATGACGATGCCGACGCAGCCGTTCGATCCGGTGCTGGAGCTGAGCGACCTGATCGATGCGGGGGACGCGGCGGGGCTGGCCGGCTTTCTGGAGCGGCTGCCGCCGGAGGACACGCCGTACACGATCTCGCACCTCGACGACGAGCGGCGGACGCGGATGTTCGCGCAGCTGTCGGAGTCCGCGCCGCCGCTGGCGGCGGACCTGATGGAGCACTTCGACGATGCGCACGCGGCGGAGATCGTCGTGGAGCTGGAGCCGGCGGAGGCGGCGGCGATCGTCGACGAGATGGACTCGGACGAGCAGACGGACGTGCTCGCCGAGATGTCCGAGCCGGCGGCGGAGGCGATCCTCGAAGAGATGTCGCCGGAGGAGGCGGTGGATGCGCGGCGGCGGCTGCGTTACGACGAGGACACGGCCGGGGGGCTGATGATCACCGAGTTCCTGGCGTACAGCGGGTCGCGGCCGGTGGAGGAAGTGGCCGACGACCTGCGGGAGCACAGCGAGAAGTACGGGGAGTACGAGGTGCGGTACGTGTACGCCACGCACCTCGACGGGTCGCTGGAGGGGGTGGTGCCGATGCGGGAGCTGGTGATGACGCCGCGGGGGACGCCGCTGGGGAAGCTGGCGATCCCGAGCCCGGCCGTGGTGGACGTAGACACGGGGCTCGACGACCTGCAGGACACGTTCAACCGGATCGACTTCTCAGCGCTGCCGGTGGTGGACGAGGCGGCGAAGCTGGTGGGCGTGGTGCAGCGGGCGGCGGTGCAAGAGGCCCGCGGCGAGGCGGCGGAGGAAGACCTGGCGAAGTTCGGCGGCATCTTCCGGGGCGAAGAATTAAGAACCATGCCGCTGCGGTCGCGGGTGTCGCGGCGGCTGATCTACCTCGCGCCGATCGGCGTCTTGCTGATGCTCTCGGCGAGCGTGATCAACCTGTTCATCGAGACGATCGAGGCGTTGCCGGTGCTGGCGATGTTCCTGCCGGTGGTCTCGGGGCTGTGCGGCAGCGGCGGCGGGCAGGCGGTGGCGGTGAGCATGCGGGAGATGTCGCTGGGCCTGATCAAGCCGGCGGACCTGGGGCGGGTGCTAATGAAAGAGGTGTTGGTCGCCGCGGGGGCGGGGGTGGTGCTCGGCGTGATGCTCACGTTGGTGATCGGGCTGTGGCGGGGGCAGTTTTTGTTGGGGCTGGTGGTGGGCGTGTCGATCCCGCTGGTGCTGGCGGTGGCGAAGGCGGTGGGCGGGTGCGTGCCGTTGTTGCTGCGGAAAGCGGGGCTGGACCCGGCGATGGCGTCGGTGCCGATCGTGACGACGGTGGTGGACCTGGTGGGGTTCGGGGTGGTGCTGGCGTTGGCGACGGCGGCGATGGGGGCGTTGGTGTAGGGGTTTCAAGAAACGGGGGTCCGGACCTTCGCTTCGCTCAGGACCGGCTTGGTGGGGGTGTGGTGTCGGTGGTTTGCGGGGTTGCGGGGGGTGTTCTAGGGTGGCGGGTCTATGGCCAAAGTGACTTATGGTGCACAGTCGTTCTCGCTCGACCGCCGCCGGCTCTGGCTGGTGAGCGCGGCGATGCATTACCCGCGGGTCCCCCGCGGGCTGTGGCGGGACCGGATCCGGGCGGCGAAGCAGGCGGGGTTCAACTGCATCGAGACCTACGTGTTCTGGAACGCGCACGAGCCGGAGCCGGGGGTGTTCGACTTCACGGACAACCTCGACGTGCGGCGGTTCGTCGAGATCGTGGCGGAGGAGGGTATGTTCTGCTGGTTTCGGCCGGGGCCTTACGTGTGCGCCGAGTGGGACAACGGGGGGCTGCCGCCGTGGCTGCACCGGGTGAAGCTCGACCGGCGGAGCGGGCCGATGCGGCTGCGGGAGGGCAGCGGGCCGTTCCTCTCGGCGGTGTCGCGGTACTACAGCGCGGTGATGGAGCAGGTGGCGGACTTGCAGGTGACGCGGCCGATGGCGCAGGGCCGGCCCGCGGCGTCGCCGGCGCGCAACGCACCGGGCACCGCGGCGGGCGGGTTTGCCGGCCAGGGTGCGGGGCCGATCGTGCTGATCCAGGTCGAGAACGAGTGGTTTAGCCGCAACGACGAGCAGGAGGAGGCGTACCACCAGCAGCTGATCCGGCTGCTGCGGGAGGCGGGGGCGGAGGTGCCGCTGACGGTGTGCAACCAGCTGTGGCAGCCGGTGGACGGGACGGTGCACACGTGGAACGCCTCGGCGAACCTGCCGGCCGACCTGCGGCAGCTCGCGGCGGTGCAGCCCGACGCGCCGCGGCTGGTCAGCGAGTACTGGACCGGCTGGTTCGACCACTGGGGGGGCAAGCACGCCGACACGGTCGATGCGGAGAAACACTTCTACCGGATGGCCGGGGTCTTGGCGGCGGGGGCGCAGCCGAACCTGTACATGTTCCACGGCGGGACCAACTTCGGGTTCACGGGCGGGCGGACGGTGGGCGGCCCGTCGATGTTCATGACCACGAGCTACGACTACGACGCGCCGCTGCTCGAGGCGGGCGGGCGGGGGGCGAAGTACGACCTGACCAAACGCATCGCCACATTCGCGAGCCAGTTCGGCGGGGTGTTCGCGCACCTCGAGCCGGCGACGCACACGGTCGCGGTCGCGCCAGACGAGGGCGAGCACCCGGCCAGTGTGATCCACCAGCGCGGCGGCCGCGGCGGCGTGACGTTTATCGTCCGGTCGCCGAAGGACAAGCAGAAGCAGACGACGCTGCTGCTGCCCAACGGGCTGTCGCTGCCGGTGCCGCTGGGCGACCTGCGGGCGGTGTGGCTGCTCACCGACACGCCCCTGAGCGGCGGGGTCACGCTCGACTACACCAACCTCAGCCCGCTGGCGTGGGTCGACGACCGGATGCTCGTGCTCTACGGCCCGGCCGGTGCGGGCGGGCTGGTGAGCCTCGACGGGGCGCAGGTCGAGGTCACGGTGCCCACGGGCAAGACGCCGAAGGTCGAACTTGTCAACGGCGTGACCCTGCTGGTGCTCAGCCCCGCGATGGCGGACGCCGGCTACGCCCACCCCGACGGCTGGGTCGTCGGCGTCCGCGGGTTGGACGAGGCCGACGGGCCGCAGCCCCGCAAGGGCTGGGCCACCCGCACCCTCGTCGCGCCCGACGGCGGGGTGACGAAGACCAAGCAGTCGGTCACGCGTCGCCCGGCAGCGCCGTCGCTGGGACCCTGGCGTGTGGCGGATTGCGACGCGTACCTCGACGGCTCGGCCGAGGGTTACACCGCGGCGAAAGGCCCGGCCGCGTTCGAGCACCTCGGCCGGCAGTACGACTACGGCTACGGCTGGGCCCGGCTGCGCCTGCCCGAGTCGGCCGCCGCCAAGGCGGTCAAGGCCATCAGCCCCGGCAGCGGCGACCGGCTGCACGTCTACCGCGGCGCGAAGTTCGAGCGGCTGATCGGTCTGTCGTTCGGCGGCAACGACCTGGCCCCCGCCCCGCTACGGCCCGCCGGCGAGCTGGTCGTGCTGATCGACAACCTCGGGCGGTTCAACTACGGCCCGTGCGTCGGCGAACGCAAGGGCCTGCTCGATCACTTCTACGCCGTTGAGCCCGTCCGTCTGCCGAAGCCCGAACGCCTCGCGCAGCAAGCCCCCGACCCGTTCGCGCTGGCGGGCTACGTCCCGGACCACCGCCGCAACGACGCCCGCCCCGCCGAAGCCTGGACGTGGCGGGTCAAGCCCGCGGGGCGTCGGCCGATGGTGCTGGAACTCGACGGGCTGCCGCACGACGCGGTGGTCAAGGTCAACGGCGAGCCGGTCGCGATGTGGCACCACCACGGCTCGGGCGGGTTCCGGCGGTTCGTGCTCGACCCGGCCGACGACGGGCCGTTCACCGGCGGGCAGAACGAGCTGGAGCTCGCCCTCTTCGCCCCCGCCGACGAACCCCCGACCAAGCCCGCCGACGCCGGCGTCCGCCTCTGGCAGACCACCGCGAACCTCACCGCCAAGGCCGAGTGGGCCTACTCCCCGTGGTCCCCGCCGGCCGACGACGCCTTCGCCCCCCGCCCCCGGAAGTCCGACCCCCGGAAACCCACGGCCAAACCTCTGGACCAACCGACCTGGTACCGCACGAGCTTCCGCGTCCCCGGAACCCGCTGCCCCCTGTTCTTCGACGCCGACGGGCTGAGCAAGGGCCAGCTCTACCTCAACGGTCGCAACGTCGGCCGCTACTTCGTCCAGACCCGCGACGGGCAAGACGTGCCGCCGCAGCGACGGTACTACCTGCCCGAGCCGTGGCTCGACGCCACCGGCGACAACACGCTCACGCTCTTCGACGAGCACGGCTTCTCGCCGCACCGGTCTTCACTGGTCTACGACGAACTCGGACCCTACGGCTGAGCCGCTGGTTCCCCGCCGGCCGGCGTCGGCAGCGTCGACCGCGCCAGCTCCTGCTGCCGCTGCTGGTCGTGGCCGTAACGCAGCAGCACGAGCTGGCACGACGAGCACCGCCACGCCGCGAGCCGGTTGGCCCGCAGCACCGCGTGGGTGCCCGGGATGTTCTCGGCGAAGTCGCCGTACGGCCCCTCGGCCCGCCGCAGCCAGTGCAACCCCTGCGACACCGCGACGTGGCCGGGCGTCATCCGGACGCGGCACTGCGGGCAACGCATCGGCTCGTGGGCGGGGTCGGGCATACTGAAGTGCAAACTCTACGTCACCCAACCAAGCCGGGGCAGAGCGAAGCGCAAGGCCCGAAACGAAAAACCCCCCGCCAACCCACCGACCCGGGCCGCAGGCCCAGGGGAGGGGAGGGGATAACCCCCACAAACCCC
>JBCCOP010000099.1:0-9030 GCA_039025315.1 Planctomycetota bacterium
CAGCTCCTGGGCGCGTTTCACCACCGGGTCGGGCAGCCCCGCGAGGCGGGCGACCTGGATGCCGTAGCTGCGGTCGGCCGCGCCGGCGGCGACGCGGTGCAGGAACACGATCTGGTCGTTCCACTCCCGGGCCGTGACGTTCAGATTGGTGATATTCGCCAACGTCTTCGAGGTTCCATCGTCGCGGTCAGCGGTTCGATCACTTCCGGGGGCCAAAGACGTCAGTTCGTGGTAGTGGGTGGCAAACAGACACCGGCACCCCACGCCCGCCAGGTGCTCGGCGATCGCCCACGCCAAACTCAGCCCGTCGAGCGTCGACGTCCCTCTGCCAATCTCATCCAGGATGACCAAACTTCCGGGGGTGGCGTGGTGGCAGATGTTGGCGGTCTCGGTCATCTCGACCATGAAGGTCGACCGCCCGGCGTGCAGCTCGTCGTGCGCCCCGACGCGGGTGAAGATGCGGTCGCACAGCCCGACGACCGCCCGCTCGGCCGGCACGAACCCGCCGGTGTGCGCGAGTAGCGTGACCAGCGCCGCGGTGCGGATGTAGGTCGACTTGCCCGCCATGTTCGGGCCGGTGATGAGGGCCAGTGAAGGCGCGTCTGCCTCGTAGTCCTTTGCCCCCCCAAGCACCACGTCGTTCGGCACCAGCCCGTCGCCGAGCAGCTCGTCCAGCACCGGGTGCCGCGCACCGGCAAAGTCGAGCGTCGGGGTGTCGACCAGCTCGGGGCAGACGTAGCGGTACCGCGCGGCCCGCCGGCCGAAGCACAGCAAGACGTCCAGCTCGGCCGCGACGTCGGCGTAGCCGTGCAGCGCCGCGATCTGCTCCCGGCAGCTGCCGCACAGCTCGGCGAAGAGCGACTGCTCCCGCGCGACCGCCCGCTCGCCGGCCCGCAGCACGTTGCCCTCGAACTCCTTGAGCTCGGGCGTGATGAACCGCTCGGCGTTCTTGAGCGTCTGCTTCCGCGCCCAGCCGCCGCCCGCTTCGGGGTCCGGGTCGCTCAGGAAGTCTTCCATCTTCACGCGGTTCGCGGCCGTGACCTCGATGTAGTAGCCGAAGACCTTGTTGAACCCGACCTTCAGCGACGCGACGCCGGTGCGGTCGATGAGTTTTTTCTGGTAGCCCGCGAGCCAGCGGTTCGCGTCGCGTTTGAGGGTCCGCTGCTCGTCGAGTTCGGCGTCGAACCCGTCGCGGATCAGCCCGCCGTCGCGCAGGTGGGCCGGCACGTCCTCGTCTTTGCACGCCGCGGCGATCCGCTGCGCCATGTCGTCGAGCTCGCCCCGCACCGCGTCGAGGCGCTCGGCCCACGCCGACGTCGGCGGGCGGTCGGCCAGCACCTCCGCCAGCTTCTCCGCTGCCGCGGCGCTGCGGCCCAGACCCACCACGTCGCGCGGCGTCGCACGGTCCACCGCCAGCCGGGCCGTGATCCGCGGCACGTCGTGTAGGGCGTCGAGCGCTTCGGCCAGCTCCTCGGCAAACCGCCGGTCGTCCACCAACGCCCGCACCACCCGCTGCCGCGCCTCGATCGGCCCGCGTTCCGCCAACGGGTAGCACAGCCACTCCCGCAACAACCGCTTACCCATCGCCGTCACGCACCCCCCCCGGCGGAAGACGCCGAGCAGCGATCCCTCGTCCCCGCCGCGCAGCGTCGACTCGACCTCCAGGCTCGCCAGCGACGCCCGGTCGATCACCAGGTGCTGGGTCTGCGCCACCGCCCGCGGCGGCCGCAGGTGCGGCAGCACCCCGTCGCCCCCGGAAGGTTCGTCCCGCTTTTGGGTTTCTAAGAGGTAGGCCAGCAAGCCGCCGGCCGCGCCGACCGCCGGGTCGTCGTCCGCCAACCCGAAACCCGCCAGCGACGCGACGCGGTACTGTTTTTTCAAAGCCTCCGACGCCTCGGCCGGACGGAACTGCCAGCCGGGCCGGCCCGTCTTCGCCGCGCCCGTCGGCAACTCCGCCACCCGCGGCGGCACCTCGCCGTCGGCCGTCTCGCAGTACAGCAGCTCCCCCGGCCCGACCCGCGCCAACTCGTCCGCCAACCCGTCCACCTCCACCGTCGCCACCGCGAACGAGCCCGTGCTCAACTCCGCCCACGCCAACGACGCCCTGCCCCCTCCCCCGGAACCTCCCCCGGAATCCGAGCCGTGAAACACGACCGCCGCGCACGGGTTCACCTGCTCGTCGGCCAGCAGCGTCTCGTCCGTCAGCGTCCCCGGCGTGATCACCCGCGTCACGTCCCGCTTCACGACGCCTTTGGCCTGCGACGCCTCCTCGACCTGCTCGCACACCGCCACGCGGTGCCCCGCCTGGATCATCCGCCGCAGGTAGCCCTCCACGCTGTGGTAAGGCACGCCCGCCATCGGCACGCCCTCGGTCCGCCGCGTCAGCGTTACGCCCAACACGCGGTGCGCCAGCTCCGCGTCGTCGAAAAACATCTCGTAGAAGTCGCCCATCCGGAAGAACAGCACGCACCCCGGGTGCGCCTCTTTGAAGCCCCGGTACTGCCGCATCGCGGGGGTATCCGCCCCGGAAGATTGACCCTTGCTGCCCTTCGACGCCATCGCGGCAATGTAACGCATCGCCCGGGACGCCCGCCGCTACACTCGCGATGTGCCCGACTCGCTGTTCGCCGATCCCCAAAGCCTCGATCCGAGCGTTTCGGGCCGCGGCTACGCCCTGGTCGCGCTGGAGCGCAGCATCGACCGGGCCGAGGGCGGGCTGACTTATGCCGTGCCCGAGACGCTGGCGGACCTGGCCGTGGGCGACCGCGTGGCCGTGCCGCTGGGCCGGGGCAACCGGCCGGCGAACGGGATCGTCGTGGACCGCCGCGACACGCCGCCCGCCGAGCTGGAGGACGCCGCGCACAAGATCAAGCCGGTAATCCGACGCGTCGCCGCGGCCGGTCTGCCGGACGACCTCGTGACGCTGGCCCGCTGGATCGCCGGCTACTACGCCTGCCCGCTCGGGATGGTCTTCGCCAGCCTCCTGCCCGCCGCGGTCAAGCACGGCACGGGCACGCGGCAAACCACCCTCGCCCGCTTGGCCGAGCCCGACGAAGAACCGGCGAAGAAGCCCACGGCGTTGCAGCAGGCCGTGCTGGACGTGTTCGGCGAGGCCGACGCCGAGCCGTGGATCGAGATCAAGGAGCTGGCCGACCGTGCCGGAGCCAAGACGGTATCCCCCGTCAAGCAGCTCATCGCCGCGGGCCGACTCGAGACCCGCGTCGCCGCGGCCGTCGTCTCGGACCTCGACCTGCGGGCCCAACGCACCGCCACCTCAAGCCCGCCACCGGAACTGACCGCGGCGCAGGCCGACGCCGTCGAAAAACTCACCGCCGCGCTCGACGGCGGCTTCGGCGTCCACCTGCTGCACGGCGTCACCGGCTCGGGCAAGACGGAGGTGTACCTGCGCGTCATCGAGGCACGCCTGAGCCGCGAAGACCTGTCGGCCGCAGACCTTCCGGGGGCGATTGTCCTCGTCCCCGAGATCGCGCTGACGCCGCAGACCGTCGGCCGGTTCCTCGCCCGGTTCCCCGCCGAATCCGTCGCGGTGCTGCACTCGGGCCTCACCGCGGCGCAACGCCACGCCCAGTGGCAACGGCTGCGGAGCGGCGAGGCCCGCGTCGCCGTCGGGGCGCGGTCGGCCGTCTTCGCCCCGCTGCCCCGGCTCGGGCTGATCGTTGTCGACGAAGAACACGAGTCGTCCTACAAGCAGGACCAGCTGCCGCGCTACCACGCCCGGGACGTTGCGATCCGCCGCGCCCAGCTCGCCGGCTGTCCCGTGCTGCTGGGCAGCGCGACGCCGAGCCTGGAGAGCGCGTGGAACGCGGGGGTGGGTGAATCATCGGCCGACGCGAAGACTAGTCATCCGTACCACCTCCTCCGCCTCCCTTCCCGCGTCCCGGGTGCCGACTTGCCGCACGTCGAGCTCATCGACCTGGCCGAGGAGCGGCGGCAGCGGCGGGGCATCCACCTCTTGTCGCAGCGGCTCGAGACGGCGCTGCGGGCCAACCTCGACGCGGGCGGCCAGGCGATCCTGCTGCTCAACCGGCGGGGCTACGCCAACTACCTCGCGTGCCCGGACCACCGCTGCGGCTGGATGCAGCGCTGCCACCACTGCGACGTGACGATGGTGCTGCACCGCGGCCAAAGCGTCGGGGGCGGGGACCACACCCGCTGCCACCACTGCGGGGCCGAGCAGATGCTGGTGTCGGTCTGCCCCGACTGCGGCCGGCGGATCACGACGTTCGGCCTCGGCACGCAGCGCGTCGAAGAAGAGCTGCAGCGGAAGTTCCCCGAGGCCCGGCTGGCGCGGATGGACGCCGACGCGATGCGGACCGCGGCGGACTACCGCGACACGCTCGACCGCTTCGCCGCCGGCGGGACCGACATCCTGCTGGGCACGCAGATGATCGCCAAGGGCCTCGACGTGCCGAACGTCCGGCTGGTCGGCGTGGTGCTCGGGGACACGTCGCTGCACTTCCCCGACTTCCGCGCCGGCGAGCGGACCTTCCAGCTCATCGCCCAGGTCGCCGGCCGCGCCGGCCGCGGCGCGCACCGCGGCCGGGTCATCGTCCAGACCTTCCGCCCCGACGACCCGGCCGTCCGCCTCGCCGCCGAACACGACTACGACACCTTCGCCCGCCGTGAACTTGCGACTCGCGCCGACGCCGGCCTGCCACCCGCGGGACGCATGGCCCGGATTGTGCTTCGCGACCCCGACGACCTCGCCGTCCGAAAACGCGCCGCCGACCTCGCCGCCGCCCTGCGTGACGCCAACGAACGGCTGTCTCTGGGCGTCCGCGTCCGCGGCCCGGCCGTTTGCCCCATCGCCCGCCTCGCCGACCACCACCGCCACCAGATCGAGCTCATCTCACCCCCGCCCGGCGGTGCCGCGGCGTTGCAAAAACTCCTCACCGACCTCCGCAACGCCGGCCGCCTCATCAGCGACACCCACAC
This sequence comes from Planctomycetota bacterium, assembly GCA_039025315.1. GTDB lineage: Bacteria > Planctomycetota > Phycisphaerae > Phycisphaerales > Phycisphaeraceae > Algisphaera. The sequence goes on from JBCCOP010000099.1 coordinate 4,957, forward strand.
CGCCGTCGACGTCGACCCGCTGAACCTGCTGTGACCCCACGAGGCGGCCCCGCTTCAGCGGGGCTGCGTCCCTCCCGTCAGAACTTCGCGTCGGGGTAATAAGAACGGACCAGCTTCCACCGCACCGCCACGATGCCGGCGAAGATCAATCCCTTCGCTGCGATCAGCCACACCGGCACGACCCGCGACTCCACCAAGTCCGAAACGCCGAAGACCACGAACAGTAAGACGTAAGCCGACTCCCACCCCACGGCCCGGCGGTGCCGCACCAGCCGCCGGCCGACGTAGACCGCCACCGCGAACCACGCGAACGCCTCGGTTACGTTGAGCCAGTGGTACGCCGTGGCGACCGCGTCGGCCGACGCCGGGTCGTAGCGCCACAGCACGTACGCCATCGCCGGCCAGAACTCGCGGGGGAAGTCGTCGAACACGGTGGGTTGAAATACAAACGGTTCAGCCGGCGGTACGAACCATCGCCACGCCGAACACGACCAGAAGGTTGCCGACAAAAAACAAAACCGGAGCCAGCCCGATCGCTAGCCCGAAGTACGGCACCCGCCGCCGACCCGGCTTGCGTCGATCGAACCACACGAAGTACCCGATGAAATACAGCAGCCCGGCCGTGGAACACGCCAGACCGACTAGCACCACGACTTGTCCGATCCACAACACAAACCGATCGTATCACGCCGTCGAGCCATCCCGTCACCCTTCCCGAGTCGTCGCCCCGTAGGCCTCGCGCTCGAAGCGGTTGCCGAGGTAGGGGTGCCGGCCGCGCCGCCACGCGATGAGTGAAGCGGCGGCGTAGGCGGGCAGGAACAGCGGGCCCCAGCGTTCGTACTGGCGAACGTGGACGCGCTCGTGGGCGCGGGTGCGATCAAGGGCGTCGGCGTCGACCCCGAGTACGACGTGGCCGAGCGTGAGGGCGGAGGCCCCGGCGGGTCGGCGGAGGCTGCCGGTGGTGGGCATACGCCGCAGCAGCGATGCGACGAGCCCGCCGTGGGCCTCGATCACGCCGGCGACGACCGCGGCGTGGCCGCCGGTGAGTCGGGCGAGCCCCGCGAAGAGCAGGCCGATCGCGGTGTTGGGGGCGGCCCACAAGTAAACCGCGGCTTGTCGGAAGCGTGTCATGGCGGTCGGCGACGCGTGGCGTCGCGGCTAACGGTTGACGCCGCGTAGCAGCAGCGAGCCCGTGACGAGCCACACCGCGCCGAGCACCGCCGCCGAGGGCCACATACGCAGCATCGCGAGCATCGGCAGCAGGAACGTGCTGACCTGCCACGTCAGGGCGAGCAGCAGACGAAGTAGGTCGCCGCGGTGCTCGGCCGTGTCGGGTCGTTTCCAGTCGCGGGGCCAGACGCCGAAGGGTTTGATCTGGTCGTAGAAACGATGCAGCGTTGCGTCGTCGACGGGCCGGGTGACAAAGGTGCCGACCAGGCAGCCGAGCAGCGAAGTGAGGCCGACGCTGCCGAGGATGGCGATGTCGGTAAACGCGCCGTTCTGCACGAAGATGTTGTGGACGTCCCCGCTGCCGGGGAAACTTCCGGGGGCAAACGTCCAGCCGAAGGCGGCGGCGAAGCCCGCGGCGACGCCCGCGGTGAAACCCCACCCGTTGAAACGGGCCCAGAACCACCGCAACGCGAACGGGATCAGGAACGCGGGGAACAGCTGGATCACGATCGTGACCCAGAGATCGACGATGCCCTCGGCAAACCGCAGCGCCAGCGTCAGCCCCGCCGCGACGATCCCCGCCGAGGCGAGGTAGCCCCACACGACCTGCGTCCGCTCGCCCGCCCCGGGCTTCAGCGGCAGCAGCACGTCCCGCACCGCGTAGCTCGCCCCGGCGTTGATCGTCGAGTCGAACGTCGACATGCTCGCCGCGAAGATCGCCGTGATCAGCAGCCCCTTGACCCCAACGGGGAACAGGTCGCTGCCCAGCACGCCGGTGAGCACCGCCTCGGGGTCGGCCTGCCCGATGCCGAGATGGATGCCGAGGATCACAAAGCCCAGCACCATCGGCCAGCGGAAGGCGAACAGCACGGTCCAGAGCATGCACAGCTTCTTGACTGTCGGGACGTCTTGCGAGGCGTAGAACCGCTGGGCCATGTACGCCGAGCCCCCGGAACCGCCGAGGCCCTCGAGCACGCCCTTGCCGGCCCAGAACAAGAGGAACAGCAGGAACGGGGCGTACGCCTCCGCACCATCGCTGATCAGTCCGCCGCTAACAACAGGCACCGCCGAGTTGTAAACCGCCCCCGGCCACTGTTCGATGAGGTCCGGGCTCACGAGCGTCGCCGCCAGCACCGCGACGTACACCGCCGCGAACCCGATCAGCCCGGCCTGCAGCACGTCCGTCCACACCACGCCGTACAGCCCGCTGACCATCGTGTACGCCAACGCGACCACCGCCATCGCCACTTGGCACGTCGTCTCGTCGAACGGCAGGAAGACCGCGAGGAACCTACCCGCCGCGGCGACGAAGAACACGACCATGCCGACGGTGATGACGAGGTAGGTCAGCGCGGCCGTGAACCGCGCGGCTTTTCCGGCGGCGTCGGTGCCGAAGCGCAGGTGCATCCACTCGCCGGTGGTCACGACGTTGCTGCGTTGGTGCCACTTGCCCATGAACGCGAGGAACACGGCGATCGGCAGCACGACCCCGCCGCGCATCTCGATGAAGAAGCCGTGGAGACCGAAGGCGTAGACCAGCGCGACGATCGTCATCGTGCCGGCCGCGTCGAGGTTGGACGACATGCCCGACGCCCCGAGCGCCCACCACGGCATGTTCCTGCCCGCCAGGAAGTACGCCTCACTGCCCCGCGCCGCCCGCCGGGCGAGGAAGACGGACTTGCCGACCAGAACCACCAAGTACAGAACCAGAACCGCGTAGTCGAGCCAATGCACCGCTCGACTCTACCGGCCAACCGCGGCCACGCAACGCCAAGACCGCTTCAGAAGTCGATTTCGACCTCGTCGGCATTGACGATCAGGACAACCAGCCCCGCGACCGCGACGCCGGCCAGCACGACGAGCCAGAACGCCTGGTGGTCTTGCCAGGTGTCGGGTTTCTCGCGGTACCAGACGTGGTGCACCCCGCCGGCCAGGTCGAGCGCGACCTCCCGGCCGCCCTCGACGGCGACCCATTGCCCGTCGCCGCGTTGCCGGAAGCCGAGTGCTTCACCCGCTTCGAGATAGGTCTGCACGACCTCGCCGGGGCCGGCGGCGTCGGCGGTGATCGGCCCGCGCGGCCTCCACTCGCGGGCCAGCACGTAGAACCCCGCGCGCGGTGTCGTGGTCATCCGCGGCGTGGCGTTGGCGAGTTGCTCGCTCGGCGGCAGCACGAGCTGGCTGTCCCACTTCCACGCCGACCGCTGCGCCAGCGGGTGGTTGCAGCCGACCAGAGCCAGGCCCCAGACGACGGTCAAGAAAACCACCGCCGTCCGGCGGACGGCGGCGACGCGGGGCACGGGGTTGTCGAAATTCATGTGAATCAGATCCAAGTGGACAAACGACCCCCCACTTGGGACCGGATCGGTGTACGGCCCAAACGATCAGTCCTCGAACAGCGGGGTGCTGAGGTAGCGTTCGCCGAAGGAGCAGCCGATGGTGACGATGGTCTTGCCGGGGTTGGCCTCGGCGAGGCGGCAGGCGACGGCGGCGTTGGCGCCCGACGAGATGCCGCCGAGGATGCCCTCTTCCTTGGCCAGGCGCTTGCCCCAGGCGAAGGCCTCGTCGTTGCTGATCGTCTCGACGCCGTCGAGCAGCTGCACGTCCAAGTTTTTCGGGACGAAGCCCGCGCCGATGCCCTGGATCTTGTGCGGGCCCGGCTCACCCCCGGAAATGACCGGTGAATGTACCGGCTCAACCGCAATCGCTTTGACGTTGGGGTTCTGCTCTTTGAGGTACTTGCCTCCGCCGGAGATGGTGCCGCCGGTGCCGACGCCGGCGACGAAGATGTCGACCTTGCCGTCGGTGTCGTTCCAGATCTCGGGGCCGGTGGTGCGGTAGTGGACGTCGGGGTTGGCGGGGTTCTCGAACTGCTGGGGCATGAAGGCGTTGTCGGAGGTGCCGACG
>JBCCOP010000100.1:0-8990 GCA_039025315.1 Planctomycetota bacterium
GGCATCGGGGGGTGGCAGGTCCCCCGGCCCGGCGTGAAAGTCGCCCGCGAGCGTGGCAGCACCATCATCTCCATGGACGACGTCGACGAGCACGGCATCGACAAGATCGCCGAGATGGCCCTCGAAGCCGCCTGGAAGGGCAACGTCAAACAGGTCTACCTCTCGTTCGACATCGACAGCGTCGACTGCGGCTTCGTCCCCGGCACCGGCTGGCCCGAGCCCGGCGGCTTCCTGCCCCGCGAGGTCCTCAAGCTGCTCAAGCTCGTCGCCAAAGAAGGCATCTGCGCCATGGAGTGCGTCGAGGTCGCCCCGGCCTACGACACCTCCGACATCACCGCCCTGCTCGGCATCCGCGCGATGCTCGACGTCTTGGCGACCCTGGTCGACGAAGGCCACCTGCCCCGGCAGAAAAAACACACCTCCGACGCCGGCATCGACGCGTGGAAGGGGACTTAGTCCTTCAAGCACTTGAACCACAGAGACACCGAGACGCAGAGAAAGCTATTTGAAACAAGCTTTGCCCCGGGCTTCCGTCTCTGTGGCTCGGTGCCTATGTGGTTGGTTTTCGGTTCATGCACGAACTCTCCGTCGCCATCTCGATCGTCCAGAGCGTCACCGACGCGCGACGCGACTACCCCGACGAGACGATCGCCGCGGTCAACGTCCGCGTCGGCGCCCTGTCCGGCGTGGTCCCCGAGGCCCTGCGTTTCGCCTGGGCCCCCGCCACCCAAGGCAGCGCTTTGGACGGCACCGCCCTGAACGTCGAGTTCATACCCGCCGCGGCGGATTGCCAAACCTGTCAAGCTACCGTCGAACTCCCCGGCCAACGCCTGGTCTGCCCGATCTGTCAGACGCGCACACCCCGCCTCGTCCGCGGCCGAGAGCTCGAGATTCTTTCGCTCGAATTCCAACCCCAACCCGAGTCCCGTCATGCCTCCTGAATCACCGACCACGCCCGCGGCGAAGCCACGCATCCTCGAGGTCCGTACCCAGATCCTGAAAAAAAATGACGAACTGGCTCGCGATCTGCGCGCACGTTTCCGCGCCGCGAACTGTTTCGTCGTCAGCCTCGTCTCGAGCCCCGGCACCGGCAAGACCGAGTTTCTCAAGCAGACCCTCACCCGCCTACAGCAAGCCGGTGACCTCAACCTCGCCGCGCTCGTCGGTGACCTGCGCACCGATCACGACGCGGCCCGCCTCGCCGAGTCCGGTACCGACGTCCGCCAGATCGAGACCGGCACGATGTGCCACCTCGAGGCCGACATGGTCGAACGCGCCATCGACGCCGCCGACTGGAACCTCAGTGACCTCGACCTGCTGTTCGTCGAAAACGTCGGCAACCTCGTCTGCCCCTCGGGCTTTGACCTCGGCGAAGACCTCCGCCTCGTTCTCGTCTCCACCACCGAGGGCGAAGACAAGCCGCTGAAGTACCCCACGATCTTCAACACCGCCGACGTCGCGGTCGTCACCAAGATGGACCTCGCCGAGGTCCTCGGCTACGACGCGCAGCAGATGCGCGACAGCATCCAGGACGTCCGCCCCGGCATGACCGTCCACGAACTCTCCGCCCGCTCCGGGCAGGGGATGACCGAATGGATCGACTGGCTGCGGTCCCGACTCCCCGTCCGGCCGGCTTAACGGCAAAGCGCCGCCAACCGATCGCTCACGACCGCCCGCACGTCCTCGTCCAGATCGAACCGGACCGCCTCCAACCCCTCAGCGGTCGTTTCCGGGTGCGATACCGCCGCCAACCGCACCGCCGGCAGCGGGTCACGCAGCAGCGTCGCCACCGCCGCCGCCGACAGCCCCTCCCGATTCACCAGCGCCCAGCGCACGTCGTGCGATACATCCCACGCCATCGCGTCGAGAGTCCTCCCCGGCGTCCGCACATGCCTGGCGACCTCCCGCCGTACCCGCGGGTCTTCGTCGTCCGACAGCCGGGCCAACTGATCCGCCGACGTCGAGCGGTGCCGGGCCGCCAGCCGCCGCGCCCAAGGCCCGGCGCTCATCAGCGTCTCGACCGCCTCGGTCGACAACGCCCCGTCCCGCCGCTCGTAGCCTTGCAAATCGACCGTACTCCCGGCCGTGGCCAGCGTCTCTAGTAAGTCGCGGGGACAAGCCGGGTGACGCCGCGCCAGGTCGCGCACGACCGGGTCGCCCGCGGTCACCAAGTCAACCAGCACCTCGCCGGGTGTCGCCGGGTGCCGGGCCGCCAGCCGCTGCCCCCAGCCGCCTCGCTCCGCCATCTCCGCAAGCTCTACGGCCGTAACCCCGGATGTCGGCGGCCCGAAGGACTGGAGGTCGGCCGATGAGCCCGCCGCTCGGATCAACCGGCGATCCGTCTCCGCGAAGTCGGCCCGCCCCGCCACCACCCGCCGCACCGCGGAAGCACCGTCCAGCGCCAGCCGCCGCAACAGTTGCGGCGACGCCCCCGGATGACCCGCCACCGCCCGCCGTAGCCGAACATCGTGCTCCGCCGCCAACGCCGCCAACGTCGCCGACGAACTACGCGGGTGCTCCGCTATGCGTAACCGGGTCTCAAACTCGTCGAGACCCGCCAAGCCCGCGAGCAGACCGGCGTCGGCCAAAGGGTTCTCCGCGACCGCGGCGCGGACCCGCCAGTCCGGATCGCCCGCCAGTTCCGCCAACCGCGCCGGCCCGATCGCCGGGTGCCGCGCGGCGAGTTGTCGCCCGTAGACCCCCAACGCCATCAACGCCCCGAATCCCACCGCCGACTTCGGCACGCCCCCCGCGGGGGCCGACAGGTCCGCCCGGCTCCCCGCCGCGTAAAGCAGCGCGACCGTTTCGCGCGGGACCGCCGGGTGCCGCGCCGCCGCGACGCGGACACCACCATCGACGTCGCCGCACAGAACCGCCAACGAACCGACCGGGCAGGCCGGGTGTTCCGCCACCAGACGTCGCGTAGCGGCCGGCTCCGACGCCGCGAGCCGACCCAGCACGTCGGCGGGGGTCGCGGGATGTCGTGCCGCCAGACGCCGGCCCCACTCCCCCAGAGTCACCAGCGTCTCGATTTCCTTACCGGACAAGTGCGCGGCGGCCGACCGGTACCCCGTGAGGTCACGCGTGGCTCCCGCCCGCTCGAGTAGGCTCAGCGTCTCCGTGGGCATCGACGGATGCCGCGCTGCGGCCCGCCGTACGTGCAGATTGCCGTCCGCCGCCAACCGAGACAGAACTTCCGGCCGTGCCCCCGCGTAAACGGCCGACGCCTGGCGCTGTGACGATGATCCGGCAAAAAAAGACGACAAGCTGACCCCAAATCTCGTCACTCGGTTAACTCACTGGTCATCGATGGTTAGCGACGCCTCGACCTCATACCGCGGTGCGCTTCCGCGGAGCCACGCAACAAACAGCCCACCCTGGCCAACAATCCACGCCCCGTCGTCGGGGTGGTCAACCAACTTGATCACCGCCATCGGCCGACAGCTTTCACTCCACGGGTGCATCCGCTCCGTGTTATACCCCGCATCGGCGCTGAGCCGATCGGCTTCGGCCGCGGCCGACCCCTGGTCGATGAATCCCCCCGCCGGCGTTCTGCCGCTGCCCGGCGCTCGGCCCCACCCGAGCTAACCTGCTCACGACCCCTGTCTGGTTGCACTTGAGCTGGACCAAGGACGCGGAGAAGACCACAAACATTATCCAAAAAAGTCGCACCCGACGCGGAGCAGGAAACGGGAAAAGACCTATCCGCCGTTTGGGTGGCCGCCCATGGTTCACCGTGACAAAGCACGCGGAACGCGGCTTGAGATTTTTTGGGCGTATTCCACCGGGAGCACAAGGGCGGTATGGTCACACGGCCTACACCCGGGCTGCCCCTTGATTCTCGGGTCCCGGCGTCCGCGGAACTCGTGCCATGTGGCACCGGTGTACTTAACCGGGGACGAATTCTAGAACTTGGCCGAAAGAATCAGGTTGTCCAATGAATGCCGCTAGCTCCACCCCAACCCGTTCGTTTCATCCTCTGCGCTTCCGACAGGTTCACCTGGATTTTCACACCTCGCCGCACATCCCCGGGATCGGCGAGTCGTTCGATGAAAAGCACTGGCAAGAAACGCTCCGGCGTGGGCACGTCGATTCGATCACGCTGTTCGCCACGTGCCATCACGGCTACGCCTATTACGACACGCAAGTCGGCGAGCGTCACCCGCACCTGAGCTTCGATCTGCTGCGCCGCCAGTTCGATGCCACGAAGGCGATCGGGGTCAAGGCGCCGATCTACCTGACGGCCGGGGTGAACAATTGGGCGGCGGAGAAGTACCCCGGGTGGCGGGAGGTCGATGCCGAGGGCCGGTACATGGGTTGGGTGAAAGAGCCCACGCAGCCCGGCTTCCACACGATGTGTTTCAATACGCCGTACCTCGACCTGCTCTGCGAGCAAATCCGGGAGGTGGTGCGGCTGTTCCCGGACTGCGACGGGATCTTCCTGGACATCATCCACCAGCGGGCGTGCTGCTGCCCGCGCTGCGTCGTGTCAATGCGGGAGGCCGGCTTGGACATCACCCGGGAAGAAGACCGCGTCGCCCACGCCCAGACCGTGCTCATGAAGTACTACCGGGCCACCACCGCCGCGGCGAAGGTCGATGACCCCGACATGCCCATTTTCCATAACTCGGGAAACATCCAGAAAGGCAACCGGGAACTACTAAAATTCTTCAGCCACCTCGAGCTCGAATCGCTGCCCACCGGCGGCTGGGGCTACGACCATTTCCCGCTCTCGGCGCGGTATGTGAGCCAACTGCCGCACGACGTGCTGGGCATGACCGGCAAGTTCCACACCACCTGGGGCGAGTTCGGCGGGTTCAAGCACCCCAATGCGCTGCGCTACGAGTGCGCCGCCATGATCGCCCACGGCACCAAGTGCAGCGTGGGCGACCAGCTGCACCCCAGCGGCCGGCTCGATGAGAGCACCTACGACTTGATCGGTCACGCCTACGCCGAGGTCGAGGCCAAGGAGCCGTACGTCCGGGACGCGGTGAACGTGGCCGATATCGGCCTGCTCTCCAGCTCCGCCTGCGACCCGCGGCACCCTAAGGAGTCGATCCCCGACAACGGCGCGGCCCGTATCTTGCTCGAAGGCCACTTCCTGTTCGACGTGCTGGACCGGGAGATGGATTTCGACCCGTACAAGCTCCTGATCCTGCCTGACGACATCGTGGTGGACGCCGTGCTGAAGGCCAAGATTGATCGCTACGCCGAGCTAGGCGGGCAGGTGTTGTTGACCGGTCGCAGCGGCCTGAACGACAAGATGACTTCGAGCCGTTTCGACCTCGGGGCGGCGCTGGAAGGGCCAAGCCCCTTCCAGCCCGACTACGTCCTGCCGGCACAAGAGTTCCGACCGGATTTCACCGATTCGCCGGTGGTGACGTACCTCCGCGCGGCGCGGCTCCGGGCGGAGGCCGGCGTCGCGCTGGGCGAGGTCTACGACCCGTACTTCAACCGCACCGTCGAGCATTTCTGCTCGCACCAGCACACCCCGAACCGCCCCGAGCCGTTAGGCTACCACATGGGCGTCCGCCACGGCGCCTTCACGTTCCTCGCCCACCCGTGGTTCACGCTTTACGCCGGCTACGGCGCCGTCGCATACCGGCACATCGTTACCCGGGTGATCGAGCACCTTCTCGGCGAAGACCGCACCCTGCGTACCAACCTGCCGAGCACCGCACGGGTGGTCCTGACGCGGCAGGACGCGGCGAACCGGTACGTCCTACACCTGCTTTACGCCAACACCCTGCAACGCGGCGGGCCGCTCGAACTGTCGGGGGGGACGACCCAGACGACCCGGCCGGTGGAGGTCATCGAGGAACTGCTCCCGCTGCACGGCGTCGAGGTGACGCTGTCCAAGCAACTCGATGTCTCCCTCGCGGACGCAAGCGACGAGGTTCGACTGGAGTCCACCGAAGAAGGCCACAAATTGTTCGTCAAACAGTTTTCTTGCCACCGCATGATCGTCCTCGACCGTAAGCCGTGAGCGAAACCGCCGCTGATCTCGTCGCATCGGACAGGTCGGCCGAGATCGGTGATGGATCGGCCGGAGCACCGGTCCCGATCTTCAACATTCTCGGATGCCGTCCCGGGACACACACCAGGTTCCCAGCCGCCAAGGTCCCATCGAACGCATGTGTCGGACCCCACGCCAGGTCACGGCGGCTTCGACCGGCGTCGCGCCGCAGTGCTGCAGGCGGAGCCGGACCGATCCGTCGTGCTCGGGTCGCCACGCGAGCGTGGCGACCGACGCGGGGTGGATGTCCAGGACCGGATCTTCCCACTCTCGCTCCCCGGGGTGGCCGGAGTCGGGCCAGGCCTGGGCCGGCACCCGTAGTTCTTGGGCGCGTCGATGGGCCCGGCCGGGCTCGGCCGCGTGGTCGTCGGCGAACACACCGAATCGCCGTTCCTGCCAGCCCTGGTCCAGCATGCGGACGTTTCGGTCGTCCGTGTATTCGAAAGGCGGGTGCTCGGCCGGGGGCACGGCGCGGGCGATGACGCTCCGCAGGCGGCCGGCGTCCACCGAGTAGCTGGCGGTTCCGTCGTTCACGAGCGTCAGCGACGCGGGTTGCCCTTCGAGCCGGCCTTCCAGCATGACCCAGTCGTGGCAGGCGTATTCACGGCCGTCGGCGGGCCGCCGTGCGATCTCGGCCGGCATGTGCGCCGCGACGCCGACGTCCCTCAGCCGGGTGGGGATGTCCAGCTTAAGGGTCTTACGGGATTCGAGCCACAGGGCGCGGACCCGCAGCTCGAGGCCCGGCGTGTGCGCCCAGTCAAACACGTCGAGCCAGACCTCGGACCGGCCCCAACGCGACTTCTCTCGGGTCAGCCGCAGCAACGGCCCCTGTTCGAGGACCTCGGTGGCGAAGACTTCGGTCCGCCCGATTTCGCGGTCGAACGCCAGTTTTGCCGAACCCCCGGGTGTCGCTCGGGTCGTCGATCGCGTGGGGCTTGGCCTGCTGCTCGCCGATCCATCGGTCTAGCAGACCGACGCGCCGACGCACGACGCCCCGGCCGATCGCCGGCCAAGTTTCGGGTCTGGTGCGGGTCGTCGCGCATGTCGTAGAGGGCGACGGGGTCGAGGGGGAAGCCGCGGTCGTGGTAGGTCTTAAACAGCGCCTAGTCGCGGGGGCGGACGCAGCGCTACAGCGCGTGCAGGCCGTGGCCCCAGACCAGGTGGTCGCGGTCGGGCCAGCGGCTCTCACGCAGACCTTCCGCGAACGATCGACCGTCGTAGTGCGCGGGCACCTCACCGCCGACCAGGTCGATCAGCGTCGCGCTTAGGTCAACGTTGTAGACGAAGGCGTCGGTGCTCGAGGGGCGGTCGGTCACGCCCGGCCAGTACAGGATGAGCGATATCCGGTGGACGTACTCGTGCACGCAGTAATAGTCCTTATAGACGCCGTGCTCGCCGAAGGCTTTGCCGTGGTCGGGGCGGAGGCTGTTGATGTCGAAATAAACGATGCGAATGGAGCGAGTTCGCTGCGGTGTGGTCAGGCGAGGGTCACCTCCACCGCCGAGACCGCTCACGGCCGGTCAGGCCCACGAGTCGAAGTAACTCGAACCGCTCTCGAGTCGAGTGAAAGTGGTGCGTTGTCGGCTCGGTCGGGCCTTGGCCTGCGAACGGGCGTACGACACGTCGGCCTGCTGCCACGCGATCCGCCACCGCGGGATGCGTGTCGTGATCCCCGCCAAGCGTCTGGTACCCGGAAAGCGGTGTCGCCGACGGGGCCGGCCGCCGAAGATTCGACCGACACCTCGACCAACGACGTAACGTCGTCGAACGCACGATCGGCGAACTCAAGCGGTTCCGTCGATTGGCCACCCGATACAATCTTGTGGCTTTCGTCCAACTCGGTATCGCGGCACTTTTGCTTAGGTATTAGCTTCAAACAATGCCTAGATCTAAATTACATCGATCCGAGACCTCTTTCTTGTATGAACTCTGATATATCCATACCACCCTCGCATTATCGGCGAGTGCTCTGCATTCTTTTGTTACTGGCATCGACTCTTCCGGCTTTCTCACCGCTTGCGTCCCAGACCATGCCGCAGCATGCGTTTCAAGTTCAGATTGTGTCTGGAAGACACGGCGACGAGGGGCCGGAAGATCGCTACGCCTCAACCTACTTGCCGTTGACATATGGCCAGCACACTGTCGCCCCTTTGCCCGGGATAGCCTACGCCTATGAGATGATTGACTGGGATGGTGACGGAAAGATCGACATGCTCACGCTGTTGCGGCGAGGGGGTGGGTTGCGGTTAAACCGACAACTCGAGCCTCGATCGGACGGCCCCCGCTTTGGCGAGCCCCGGGACTCGCCACGCCTCATAGAAGCGGAAAAACTGGGGTATGACGTACGCTGGTTTGCGGCCGCCCGCCTCTCCCGAAGATCTAGTCCGGCAATCCTCGCGTTTTTTCGCCCCCGGCCGGGAGACGTGACAGATACACGGAGCCCGGGGCTTTATGCTCATTTCAATGATGGTCGGCCCCTCGCCCCACGCTGGAGATCGGCACCGGTCTTGAACGCCGAGGGTTCGATCTTTTCCTTCCGGGGGCGTTTCACCGCAGGCGATCTCGACGGCGACGGGGCAGACGATCTGGTGGTCTGCCGTTTTGATGAGGCCGAAGCGACGGACCTGCCGAAGCGCGGGGGTCGGCGGTTGAGTAATTTCCCGCCTCCAGACCGGATCGACCCACAAGTCGGGCGGGTGTTCGTTGCTCGCAACATTTCGGATAACAACGACACACCCCGCCTCGATACCCCCGAACCGTTTGTTGCCGACGGCCGGCCGGTTCGTACCTACATGCTGGCGTATCCGACCGTCGTCGACCTCGATGGGGACGACCGTGTCGAGGTGCTCCTCAGTAGCGACGACAACGCGATCCGGGTCTTTCGCCAGAACGATTCGGGTTGGACGGAGCTGGGGCCTCTAAGTGATCCTGACGGCGAACCAATCCAAACCAGCCTCGCCCGCCGCGTCCGGCC
>JBCCOP010000101.1:0-8961 GCA_039025315.1 Planctomycetota bacterium
CGGCCGCGCCTTCGTCATCGGCGACCGCAGCTACGGCAAGGGCTCGGTCCAGGACGTCTACTGGTTCCCCCCCCCGCCGCAGCGGCCCCGCTACGGGCTCAAGGTCACGACCCAGTACTACCAACTCCCCGGCGGCCGGATCATCCACCGCAAGCCCGACTCCACCATCTGGGGCATCGACCCCGACCTGACCATCGACGTGACCAACCAGACCGTCGCCTGGAACCTCGAACTCCGCCAGGAGATCGATGTCCTCCGCGACGCCAACGACCGCACCGTCGCCACGCCGCTGACCAAGCCCTGGGTCCGCCTCGTCGGCCAGGAGCCGGTCGATCCCGAAGCCGACAACGCCGAGGAAACGGTCGATGTCCCCCTGCCCGGGCCCGAAGCCCTGCTCGACCTGGGCCTCGACCCGCAGCTCGAAGCCGCCCTGCTCGTGCTCAAGACCCGCCAAGTCGCGGACGACACGGCCGTGGCGCAGCGCCGCTGAAACGCCACGCTTCGCCGGGACCTGCTTTCGCCTTTAAACTTCCTCGTCTATGGCCGGCTCCACCTTCGGCACCCTGTTCCGCGTTACGACCGCCGGCGAGAGCCACGGCCCGGGCAACCTCTGCATCGTCGACGGCTGCCCCCCCGGGATGGACCTCTCCGCAGACGACCTCGTCCCCGATTTGCAACGCCGCAAGCCGGGTCAGTCCCGCATCACCAGCCCCCGCAAGGAAGACGACACCCCCGAGATCCTCTCGGGTGTCTTCGAGGGCCGGACCACCGGCACCCCCATCGCCGTTCTGATCCGGAACCGCGACCAGCGGTCGCAGGACTACGGCGACATCAAGGACAAGTACCGGCCCGGCCACGCCGACTTCACCTTCGACGCCAAGTACGGTTTCCGCGACTACCGCGGCGGCGGCCGGTCCTCGGCCCGCGAGACCTCCGCCCGCGTCGCCGCCGGCGCCATCGCCAAAAAACTCCTTCGCCTGACCCACGGCATCACGATCGTCGGGATGGTCGATCAGGTGGGCGACGTGCTCGCCGACATCCCCGACCCCGCGGCCGTGACGCTCGACGACGTGGAAGCCAACGACGTCCGCTGCCCCGACCCCGACGCCGCCGCGCGGATGGAGCAGCTGATCAAAGACGTCCGCAAGCAGCAGGACAGCATCGGCGGCGCGGCGAAGATCGTGGCGAAAAACGTCCCCGCCGGCTGGGGCGAGCCGGTCTTCGACAAGCTCCGCGCCGACCTAGGCAAGGCCGTACTCTCCCTGCCCGCCGTGCTCGGCGTCGAGTTCGGCCAAGGCTTCGCCGCCGCCGCCGCCCGCGGCACCGAACACTCCGACACCTTCGTCCCCGCCCTCGGAAGCCCCCACGCCGACGCTGAGCCGCGTAGCGGCGAAGCGTCTGGTAACCCCCCAAAAATCACCACCGCCACCAACCGCCACGGTGGCATGCTCGGCGGCATCACCTCCGGCACACCCATCGTCTTCCGCTGCGCCGTCAAGCCCACCAGCAGCATCCCTCAGGACCGCCCCACCGTCGACCGCGACGGCAGCGCCACCACGCTCGCCACCCGCGGCCGCCACGACCCCTGCCTGCTCCCCCGCTTCGTCCCCATGGCCGAAGCCATGACCGCCCTCGTCCTCGCCGACCACCTGCTGCGCCAGCGGGCGGTCGCCGTACCGCTGAAAGCGAACACGAGGCTAGACTTTCAATAAACAGTGGTAACAACCATCCCCGACCTTCGATTCACCGTTGAACGCCTGCTTGGTCAGATGCCGGACAACGTGCGCTGGGATTTACGCGAAGGAGAGCTACGCATCATGTCACCCGCCGGCGAAGAGCACGGAGAGATCGCCATGCTGATGGGTGAGTTTATCTCCCACCATGTCCGTACCCGCGGGCTGGGCAAAGCTTACGCGGCCGAGACGGGCTATATCCTTGCCCGTGAACCCGATACCGTTCTCGCCCCTGATGTTTCGTTCATCCGTTCCGAACGGCTAGCCGAACGGCCGCGCAACCGTGGCCTGATCGTCGGCCCACCCGATCTCGCCGTCGAAGTGGTTTCGCCCAGCGACAGCAAACCCAAGGTGATGCAGAAAGCCGACGACTGGCTCACCGCCGGGACTCAGGCCGTCTGGCTCGTCTGGCCCGACACCCGAACCGTCACCGTCCTCCGCCCCGACCACGACCAGCTCACCCTCTCGGAACGCGAAACCCTCGAAGGCGACCCCGTCGTCCCCGGCTTCCGGCTCGAACTCGCCGAGCTGTTCCGACGCTGAATCCGACCCTCGGGATCAGTTATCGAACTGCGCGTCGAACACGATGTCGCTGCTCGGGAAGTCCACGCTCCGCACGAAGTCCGCCGCCTCCGACGCGCCGTAGGCACGGTCCATCCGGCCGTCTTCCCACTCGACGCTTAGCGGGCCGCGGTAGCCCACGTCGTTGAGCGCGACGACGATCTCCTCGAAGTCGATGTCGCCGTGGCCCAGGCTGCGGAAGTCCCAGTACCGGCGGGGGTCGGTGAAGGTCGTGTGCCCGCCGAACACGCCGACCGTCCCGTCGCCGTGGCCCCACCACGCGTCCTTCATGTGCACGTGGTAGATCCGGTCGGCGAACCTGCGGATGAACCCGACGTAGTCCACGCCCTGGTAGCCCAGGTGCGACGGGTCGTAGTTGAAGCCGAACCGCTTGTGGCCCTTGACCGCGTCGACCGCCCGCTGCGTGCTGGCGGTGTCGAACGCGATCTCCGTCGGGTGGACCTCCAACGCGAAGTTGACGTCCTGCTTGTCGAACTCGTTGAGGATCGGCGTGAACCGCTTGGCGAAGTCCTTGAACCCCTTGTCCCAGTAGGCCTGGTCGGTCGGCGGGAAGGCATAGATCGTGTGCCAGATCGAGCTGCCCGTGAACCCGTTCACGACCCCCGGAAATTCGTCGCCGGCGCTGCCGGACTTCTTGCTCCGGCCGGGCCGGTTGTTGAGGAACCGGCGGCACGCTTTGGCGGAGAGCTTCATGCGTTTGGCGGCGCGTTGGCGGACGCCCTCGGGCTCGCCGTCGCCCCAGACGTCCTCGGGCAAGATGGCTTGGTGCCGCTCGTCGATCAGGTCGCAGACCGCCTGACCCACGAGGTGCATCGAGATGGCGTAGCACGACAGGCCGTGGTCGGACAGGACCTCCCACCGCCCCTTGCAGTACTTGTCGCTGCGGGCGGCCTGCACCACGTCGAAGTGGTCGCCCCAGCAGGCGAGCTCCAAGCCGTCGTAGCCGAAGCCCGCGGCGTCGGCGCAGATAGTCTCGAACGGCAGGTCGGCCCACTGGCCGGTGAAGAGCGTGACGGGGCGAGGCATAAGCAGACTCCGGCAGAAAACGAAACAAGAAAATACGGGGAAACAGTTACAGATTAGCAGCGCCCGTCCACCGCCGGGGACGTGATCAAGCGGACGCGTTTCTTAACAACGCCAACACCGCCTCCTCCACCGCCGAGAGCCGCGTCTTCGCCGGCCGGGGACGCAGGCGGGTCACGTCGTCGAAATACCCCGCCAGCGTGCCGGCCCCGAACGCGTCGAACACCGCGGGGTGGATGTAGTACGCCCGGCACGTCGCGGGGCGGTTGCCCAACGCCGCGGCGGTCCGCTTCACCGCCGCCACCACCTGACGGTCGCGTGCCGGCCGCCGGTCGGCCCGCCCGGTGTCCGCCAGCTCGCACGCCGCCCGCACCGTCCCGCCCCAGGTCCGAAACACCTTCGACGTCACGCCCGGCCCGGCGTGCTCGGCGAGGTAGTCGTTCACGTCGCCGGCGTCGATCGACCGCGGCGCGTCGTCTTCGTCGAGATATCGCAGCAGCTCCCGCCCCGGCAGGCCCTGACACCGCCGCAGCACGCGGGCCACGGCCGGGGCGTCGATCGCCCGGCGCTGTCGTCGGCCGCCCTTGCCGCGGAAGTCCAGTTCCAGCGTGTCGCCGTCGTCGGAGAGGTGCCGCTCGTGCAGCGTCGCAAGCCCGAACGTCGGCTCGCCCCGGCTCTCGCCGCCGTGGCCCGGGCGGATCAGCGTGAGGTCCATCAGCCGCACCGCCGCCGCCAGCACCCGCCGCCGCGGCAGGCCGGGGAGTTTGAGGTCCTCGTGGACCCGCCGCCGCAGCGGGCCCAACGCCTCGGCGAAGCCGATCAATTCGTCGAATTTTTTCCGTTGGCGGTACCGGCGGTACGCGGCGTGGTAGCGGTACTGCTTCCGACCCGCGGCGTCGCGGCCCGTCGCCTGGAGGTGGCCGTCCGCCCGGACGCAGACCCACACCCGCTCGTACGCCGGCGGGATCGCCAACGCGTCGATCCGCTCCCGCGCTACCGGGTCGCGCAGCGTCCGGCCGTCCGGCAAACGGTACGTGAACCCCCGGCCGCAGCGGCGGCGGGTGATGCCCGGCTGGTCGTCGGTCACGTACCGCAGCATCGACGGCACCTCCGGGATGGATTCGGCTTGCCGACTCACCGGCTCAGTCTGACGGGTCGCCGTGACCGCCGCCTGAAGCCTCGGCCCGCGCCCCGGGCGACGCCAGGGCCAGCATCCGCCGCCGCAGCTCGGCGGTGACCTCGGCCGGGTCGGCTTTGGGGTCGGGGGTAAACGGCTCGCCGAAGGCGACCCGCCGCCGGCCGGGGCGGAAGAAGTGGGCGAGCATGCTGCGGCTGCGTTCCGTGCCCTCGACCCAGACCGGCACGATCGCCGCCTTCGCCAAACGGGCCGTCACGGCCACGCCGTCCTCGAACGGCTTGAGCACGCGGTCGTCGTACTGCAGGTGCCCCTCGGGGAAGATGCCGAGGCAGTCGCCGTCCTTGAGGTGGCGGACGATCTGGCGGACCTGCTTGGCGGCGTTGACCCGGTCGCCGGTCTCGGGGTCTTCGTCGATGAAGACCGGGTCGATGATCCGCCAGAAGAACTCGATGGGCCTAAACCGGTACGACGTGAGCATCAGCCAGCGGACCTGCCGCGGGCTGGCGGCCTGAATGAGAAACGGGTCGAGCGCGGTGGTGTGGTTCGCGGCGAGGATGACCGGGCCCTCGGTCGGGATGTGGTGCCGGCCGGTCCACCGCAGGCGGTGGACGACGAGGCAGAACAGCCGCACGCCGTGGCGGAAGAGGTTGGCCCCGGCCGAGGGCATCGGGCCGTGGACCAGGTACCACCCCGCGAGCAGCCCGCCGGCGACGACGAGCCCCGGGCCGATGACCAAGAACACCGCGAAGATCAGCCGGTCGGCGTCGTCCATCCGCCAGATGGCGAAGTAGATCAGCACGCTGAACATCGTGGTGACCATCGCGTTGAGGCCCATGACCGAGCCGCGGACGCGGTTGGGCGCGATGCTCTGCAGCAGCGAGATGATGGCGACGATCGCCACGTTGCCGCACACCCCGGTGAGGAACGCGAAGAGGTAGCTCGCCGGCAGCCAGGGCACCAGCGCGAACAGCAGCACGTTCAGCCCCGCCCCGGCCAGCGCGGCGCCGACGACGACGGGCGCCTCCTGGCGGGTGCGGATGACGCTGATGACCAGCGCCCCGACGAGCATGCCGACGCCGAGCGTCGCGCTGATCGCGGTGAAGGTCTGCATCAGCGCGTCGCCGGCGAGGTTGTAGTGCAGCTTGGTGATGCCGATGACGCCAGCGGACATCGCCGCGGCCGCGCCCCAGACCAGCACGTCGAGCCCGATGAGGTAGACCACCCGTCGGTGACGCGCGGCGTAGCTAACGGCCTGCCGGAACGAGATCGCCGCCCGCCGCCGCATCTCGTGCGGCAGCAGCCGGGGGTCGCGGGGTTTCATGAAGGCGTAGAACGTGCCCGAAACGAGGTAGAAGACCGCCCCGAGCAGGATGCCGAGGCGGACGGTGCTCGCGTCGTCCTGCGAGATGATCCGGCCGCCGACGACCATCCCGATCATGGAGAACACCACGCCGATCAGCAGCACGACCGCGTTGGCGGGCTGCAGCTGCGACCGCCCGACGATCTGCGGCACGATCGCGCCGCGGGTGGGGTTGAAGATCGAGGCGAAGCTGCCGATGGCGAACAGCAGGGTGTAGACCTTCCACTGCTCCAGGACGTCGAATCCGAAGACCGGCACGGTGAACCACACCGCGTCGGGCGGGATGCTGGCCATCCCTTGCGCGGCGGCGAGCATGAAGTACGACGCGAGCAGCAGCAGCCCCCGCGCCTCGTCGCAGGCCAGCAGCAGCCACTTGCGCGGCAGCCGGTCGGCCAGCCAGCCGCCGAGCACGCTGAAGAAGATGTAGGGCGCGAAGAAGAAGACCTGCGTCCCGGCGTTGATCGACGTCGAATCGACCTCGGCCGCCAGCCCGCCGAGCAGGGCGAGTGCCGCGAGCTGGATCATCCGGTCGCCGAACCCGCTGGCAGCCGTGCTGGTCCACATCAGCGTGAAGCTGAGGTTCCGCCACAGCGGCACATCCGCCACCGCGGGCCTGCGTTCCGACGCGTCGCTCATGCGGCGAGTGTACCTAGGCGTGCCAACTAACCGCGGGTCGTGGCGACGACGGGCAGGTCGAGGCCCGCGGTCTCGCCGCGGCGGAGCAACGCGTCGGCGTGGCCGGCGATCATCGCGGCGTTGTCGACGCAGTACGCCATCGCCGGCAGGTGGACGGGCACGCCGAGTTCTTCGCCGAGCGTGGCGATGCGTTGGCGCAGCCGCGAGTTCGCGCTGACCCCGCCGCCGAGGACGATCGACCGCGGGGCGTTTTCGGTATCAGCCAGCCGTCCGCAGGCCCGCCGCAGCTTGCGGATCAGGGCGTCGACCGCGGCGCGTTGGAACGCCGCGGCGAGGTCGGCCCGGCGCTTCGGCGACAGGTCGGAGGCGTCGCGCTCGAACGTCGCGGCCTTGCCCCGTCCCACGGGCCGGCCGCGGACGGCGTAGAGCAGCGCGGTCTTGAGCCCGGAGAACGAGAAGTCGAGGCTCTCGCCGTCGAGCATCGACACGGGCAGGTCGGGCACGTCCTCGGCGTCGGGGTCGCCGCTCTGTGCGAGGCGGTCGAGGGCGGGCCCGCCGGGGTAGCCGGCGTCGAGGATGACCGCGGCCTTGTCGTACGCTTCGCCCACGGCGTCGTCGACGGTCCGGCCGAGGACCGTCAGGTCGGACGGCGAATCCATGCGGTAGAGGCTGGTGTGGCCGCCGGAAACCACCAGCCCGATCGCCGGAAACTCGATGGTTGGTGAAGCTTCCTGTGGAGAACGCAGCGCCGCGGCGTGGAGGTGGGCGTGGACGTGATCGACGCCGATCAGCGGCTTGCCGAGGGACCAGGCGAGGGCCTTGGCGGCGGCGACGCCGACGATCAGCGAGCCGACGAGGCCGGGGCGGTGACCGACGGCGACGGCGTCCACCCCCGGAAGTTCGAGGCCGGCCGCGGCGAGCGTGTCGTCGATGACGGGCAGGAGGCGTTCGACGTGCGCCCGGCTGGCGATCTCGGGGACGACGCCGGCGTAGCGGACGTGCAAGTCGTGCTGCGTGGCAACGACGCTGGAGAGCACCTCGCAACCGTCGCGGACAACGGCGGCGGCGGTCTCGTCGCAGGAGGTCTCGAGGCCGAGGATCAGCGGCATGGGGGGTCAAACGCCCGGGGGCGGCTGCCCCCGGGCTTTGGGCGTGCCGGTCAGGGGGCCGCGGCTTCTTCGAGCTCTTCGGCGACGTCGGCGGGGGTGAGGCCCGGGGTCGGGTCGAGCGGGGGGCCGGCCTCGGCTTCGGCCTGCGCCTCGGCTTCGGCGTCGGTGGTCCCGGCCGGCTCGTCGCTGCCGAGCTTGCGCAGCTTCTCGTTGACCTCGGCCAACGACTCTTCCAGCAGCTCACGCTGGCGGTTGAGCTGTTCGCGTTCGGCGAGGCGGACGAGTTCGTCGGCGTTGGACTTTCCAACGGCGGGCCAGTCGCCGGTATCGAGCTTGCCCCGGATCGCCCGCAGCGCCGCGGCGAGCTGCGGGTCCTTGAGCGTGTCTTCGATCCAGTCGGGGGTCACCGTTTCGTCGGGCGAGCCGCTGCCGTTCTGGGCGTCGATGATGTCGCGGGCGCGGCGGGCCTCGATCCGCTGCCGGCGTTGGTCGGGGTTCATGGGGACGTAGGCGTCGGCGCTCGGGTCGACGCCCCAGGTCTCGGCGTCGGCCCGGCGGTGGATGTTGCGGCCCGTGGGCAGGTAGTAGTACGCGTTGGTGATCTTCAGCACGCCCTGGTCGCCCGAGAGCATCTTGGGTTGCTGGACACTGCCCTTGCCGAAGGTGCGTTCGCCGACGAAGAGGGCGCGGTCGTTTTCGGACAGTGCGCCGGCGACGATCTCCGAGGCCGAGGCGCTGAACGGGTTGGCGAGCACGACGACCGGGACGTCGGGCAGCAGCGTGTCGCCGGTCGAGCGGTACACGGTCTCGGGCACGGCCCGGCCGCGGACCGACACGACGGTCTGGCCCTCGGTGAGGAACAGGTCGCTGATCTTCACCGCCGCGTCGAGCAGCCCGCCGGGGTTGTAGCGCAGGTCGAGGATCAACGCGCTCAGCCCGTCGTCTTTGAGCTCCCGCAGCTTCGCCTCGACCTCGCCGGCGGTGGGCACGCCGAACTGGGTAATGCGCAGGTAGCCGACGCCGGCGTCGCGGTCGAGGAAGTAGTCGTAGCCGTGGTCCGCCTTACGGGCGAAGCCGCGGACGGTCTGGACCTCGATGCGGTCGCGGGTGATGGTCAGGGTGGCTTCTTCGCCGTTGGCGTGGCGGACCTTGATGGTGACGTCGGTGCCGGCGGGCCCCTTGAGCAGCTTGATCGCGTCGTTGATCGGCAGGTCGAAGGTGTCGGTGCCCTCGATCTCGAGGACGGTGTCGCCCGCCATGACGCCGGCCTTCCACGCCGGGCTGTCCTCGAGCGGGGTGACGATGTGCAGGCGGTTGTTCTCGATGCTGACCTCGGCCCCGATGCCGGTGAACTCCGACTCGATGCTCTCGTTGAACTGC
>JBCCOP010000102.1:0-8850 GCA_039025315.1 Planctomycetota bacterium
GCCCATGGTCCAGGGCGAGAAGTGCGTCATGCGTATCCTCGACACCCGCTCGATCCAGGTCGACCTCGACGACCTGGGCTTCGACGAGGACGCGCTGCACATCTGGAAGTCCCAGATCGACCAGCCCCACGGCATCGTGCTCGTCACCGGGCCCACCGGCTCGGGCAAGACGACCACGCTCTACGCCTCGCTGGGCAAAATGGACCGCGACAAGCTCAACATCTCGACCGCCGAGGACCCCGTCGAGTACCACCTCAACGGGATCAACCAGACGCAGGTCCACGCCAAGATCGGCATGACCTTCGCCGCCGCGCTCCGCGCCCTGCTGCGGCAGGACCCCGACGTGATCATGGTCGGCGAGATCCGCGACCAGGAGACCGCCAAGACCGCCATCGAGGCGTCGCTGACCGGCCACCTCGTACTCAGCACCCTGCACACCAACGACGCGCCGTCCGCCATCACCCGGCTGATCAACATCGGCGTCGAGCCCTACCTCATCGGCTCGGCGGTCAACGGTGTGCTCGCCCAGCGGCTGGTCCGCCGCATCTGCGAGCACTGCAAGGAGCCGGCCCCGCCCAGCGACCTCGCCGCCGACCACCTGGCCATGCAGGGCATCGGCCCGGATCAGGTCTTCCACGGCGCGGGCTGCGACAAGTGCCGCGGTACCGGCTACGCCGGCCGGCTGGGCATCTACGAGCTGCTCGTGCTCAACGACCAGCTCCGCGACCGCGTCGCCGCCAACCCCAACGTCACCGAATTCCGCCGGATGTGCGTCGAGGGCGGCATGGTCACCCTCCGCGAGGACGGGTTCCGTAAGGTCGCCGCGGGCCGCACCACCGTCGACGAGGTACTCCGCGTTACCGAGTCCTGAGCCGGCGGACCGCGGCGGACCGACACCACGGCGATTGACCGGCCCCGGGCGGTCATCTACGTTGTGAACGTCCCGGGCGGGCCCCCGATGGAACCCTCATGATGCGTACCCCGATCGTTCTCTGGTCGTTCGCGGCCGTGATGCTGCTGACCGGCTGCAACGTCTTCGGCCCCTCGGCGCAGGAGCGACGCGTCGAGAAGCACCTCGCCGACGCCCGCACCTTCCAGGAGCAGGGGCTCGACGACTCGGCCCTCGCGACCTTCAGCCTCGCCCTCGAAGAAAACCCCCGCCTCACCGAGGCGTACATGGGCATGGGCACCATCTTCTTCGACCGCGGCGACTACAACCTCGCCCAGCGCAACTACGCCGAGGCCGCCGCCCTCGAGCCCGACAACTTCAAGATCCAGTACCGCTACGGCCTGTCGTTCCACGTCGACGGCCAGCTCGACCGGGCGATCTCGACCTACCTCCGCGCCCTGGCGATCGCCCCGCAGGACTTCCCGACCAACCGCGACCTCGCCTCGGCGTACTTGCAGAAGGGCGAGCCCGAGACCGCGCTGCCCTACGCCCGCCTCGCCACCAAGATCAATCCCGAGTCCCAGCCGGCTTGGTCCAACCTCGCCGCCACGTTCTCCCTGCTGCGGCGGTACGAAGAGGCCGTCGACGCCTACCGCACCGCCAACGAGCTCGGCGAGCTGGCGGACCCCGTGCTGCTGGGCCTCGCCGACGCCCACATCCGCCTGGGCAACTTCCCCCGCGCGATCAACACGCTCAACTCGCTGATCCTCTCCAGCCCGTCGGTGACCGCCCACGAACGCCTGGGCTACGCCCTGTTCAAGATGCGCCGGTTCGAGGACGCGCTGGACCAGTACGAGGCGGCCCTGCAGTTCGACACCGAGGACGTCGCGGCCCTCAACGGCGCGGGGGCGTGCTACATGACCCTCTACATCGAGGGCCAGCGGGAGAATACGTTCCATAAGCAGCGGGCCGTCGACTGCTGGCGGCGCAGCGTGCAGCTGAGCCCGAACCAGCCGCGGATCGTCGACCTGCTCTCGCGTTACAGCCGGCTCTGACGCCGCCGTGCCGCCCGCCGATCTCGACACCTGGCGCCGCGTCGCCGACGACGCCGAACTCCTGCGGGCCGCGGCCGAGAGCGACCCGGCCGAGGTGTCGCACGTCGCCCGGCTGCGTAAGCGGTACCCGGCCGACGCGGTCGCGGTCGCGCTGGAACTCGTCGGCGCCCGCCGCCGCGCCACGATCAAGTTCCCCGGCCTGGCCGACCGCCTCGTCGCGGACGGGCCGGGGCTCGAGCAGGCCAGCTCGCTCCGCGTCGCCCGGCACAAGGCCGAGCGCTTCCGCGCCGCCGGGATCGGGCGGGTGACCGACGCGTGCTGCGGGGTTGGCGGTGACGCATGGGGCTTCGTCAACGCCGGGCTCGACGTGCTCGCCGTGGACCGCGACCCGGTCCGCGCGTGGATGGCGGGCCGCAACGCGGGGTGTCCGATCCGTGTCGCCGACGTGGGCGGTCTCCCCGGGGACGGCAGCGCTTTGCACCTCGACCCCGGCCGCCGCGGCGACGCCGGCCGCGTCTACCGCCTCGCCGACCACGAACCGCCCCCGGAAGTTTGGCGACGCCTGCTTGCGCGATTTGCCGATACGGCGATCAAGCTCAGCCCGGCCATCGACCGCGACGAACTCGCCGAACGGCTCCCGGGGGTCGACGGCGAGCTGTCGTTCCTCGCCGAGGGCAGCCGGCTCGTGCAGGCCGTCTTCTACACCGGCCGGCTCGCCGCGGCGGCCCGGTCCGCCGTGCGGCTGGACGGCGACGCGACGCACATCCTCGCCGGCCCGCCCGACGCGGCCCCGGTCGCTCCGATCGGGCGTTTCCTGTTTGCGATCCACCCCGCCGCCGAACGCGCCGAGCTCGTCGGCCGGCTCGGCCTGCCGCTGGTCCACCCCAAGCTCGGCCTGCTCACCGCCGACCGCGCCGACGCCCCGCCGCCGCACGCCCGGCCGTGGCTCACCGCGTTCGAATGTCTTACTGAACTGCCGTTCTCGGCCGACTTAAGAAAGCTCCGGCGCTGGCTCGCCGACCACGACGCCGGCGTCGTCGAAGTTAAGACCCGCGGCCGAGCCGTCGACCCCGACCGCCTGCAACCGCGGCTCCGCGGAGACGGTACCACGCCCTACACCGTTTTCGTCCTGCGTTTCGACCGCCGCCTCGCTGCTCTGGTGACCCGCCGGCTCGCCTGAGCACCGACCCCTACGGCAAGATCGCCCGCCAGATCGGCACCCGCAGCACCATCACCACCAGCGCCGCCGCGCAGAGGTACGGCCCGTACGGGATCACGCGGACCTTGCCCTTGACCAGCGCCGCCAGGCCGGCCGTGACCACCGCCCCCGCGAGCCCGAAGAACGGCGCGACGAAGAACGCCAGCGTCGCGTCCCGCCAGCCGATCACCGCGCCGACCGCGGCCAGGAGGTGCACGTCGCCCAGCCCCATCGCTTCCTTGCCGAAGCCCAGCGTGCCGAGCACGCGGGTGAGCCACACGACCCCGCCGCCGCCGAGGTAGCCCAGCAGGACGCCGCCCAGGACCTCGAGCACAGGGGGCAACGCCGGGTTGGTGAAATGGCCCACGACGCCGCCGGCGACGCCGCCGACCACCGGCAGCAGCAGGAACAACAATTCCTTACCGATCTCCCGCCGCGGGTGCGGGTGGACCAGGATGAGGTTCGGGTCGTCGGGGTCGGCCCCCTCGGGCACCGGCGGGTCCTCGGCGAAGCTCAGCGGCAGCTTGCCCGCCCGCAGCAGCAAGACCGCCGCCGCCAGCCCCACCGTCCCGCCGACGGCGAGCCCGAACCCGAGCCCGCCGACCCTCGGCACCAACACGTCGCTCGTGTCGCCCGGTCCGGCGTAGGCCAAGCTTCCGGGGGGCGTCCAGCCGGCGGCGACGGCGACCGGCAGCCCGACCAACGCGACCGCCGAGGCGACCCAAGGCAGGCTCAGCGGGATGATGTACAGCTTCGCGTCGATCAGCGTCGCTGCGATCATGCACGACAGCAGCACGAGGTGGACCGCCAGCACCGGCCACGCCGCCTCGATCCCCGCGGCCGCAAACGCCGGCCGCAGGTCGGTCATGAAGTACAGGTAGTACAGCCCGCCGAACAGCACCGCCGTCGCCGCCTCGACCAGCGGGTACTGCACGCTGATCTTCATGTTGCACGTCCGGCACCGCCCCCGCAGCCACAACCAGCCCAGCACGGGCACGTTGTCGTACGCGGCCAGCTTCTTCTCGCACGTCGGGCAGCGCGACGGCGGCGAGATCACGCTCATCCCGGCCGGCAGGCGGTAGACCACCACGTTCAGGAAACTCCCGACGCACGCCCCCCACACGGTCACGAAGATCAGGGTGAAGACGTCGAGGGGCATGTCGAAATCAGAAGGTGGAAGGCGGAAGTCAGACGCAAGCGACGACCCGGAGCCGTCAATCTATCGGTGGGTCGCCGCCCGGTTCCTTACTTCCGGATTCCGCCTTCCCACTTCCGGACTTGACTTCGAGCTCTTCGATCCGCCGCTCGGCCGTGTCCAGGATCGACCGGCAACGCTGGACCAGCTTCGTCCCCCGCTCGTACTGCCCGATGGCCTCTTCGAGCCCGACCTCGCCGGACTCGATGCGTTCGATCAGCGTCTCGAGCTGTCCGACGGCCCGCTCGAAATCCATGTCCTCGGGAGGGGTTTTGCCCATTGCGGCATTATGGCAGGTCAGGCGAACAGCGTGGGTGTGCCGTCGTCGCCCCGGAGCGGCTTGAGCCGCCGCGGCCGCCGCGGCTTCGCCCCTTCGCCCTCAACCACCGACCGCACTCGCCCGTCGGCCAGCACCGTGGTGAGCGTGGCCCCCGGCGTCGCGTCGGCGGCCGCGGCCAACGCCTTGCCGTCGGGCCCGAGGGTGACGCTGTAACCCCGCTCCAGCACCCGCTGCGGGGCGACGGCCTCCAGCGTCCGGCTCAGGGCCGCGACCCGCTGCCGCTCCGCCGCGAGCCGGCGCGGCAGCGCCTCGTGGAGCCGGGCCGACAACCGCTCGACCCGCTCCCGCGGCGGGGCGGTCAGCCCCCGCGGGTCGCGTAGCCGGGGGTGGTTCGCCGCCATGTCCAACCGGTATCGCGCCCGCTCCAGCCGGCGACGCAGCGCCCCGCCGAGCCCGGCCGCGAGCTGGTCGACCTGCTCGGCCAGCACCGCCCGGTCGGGCACCAGCGTCATCGCCGCCTGCGTCGGCGTCGCGCACCGCGCGTCCGCCACCAGCTCGGCCACCGTCGTGTCCGTCTCGTGCCCGATCGCCGCGACGACCGGCAGCGTGCAGTCGAACACCGCGTCGGCCACGTCCCGCTCGTTGAACGCCCAGAGGTCTTCGAGGCTCCCGCCGCCGCGGGTCAGGATCACCGCGTCGATGCCGTGTGCTTGACCCTGGTCCGAGAGCCACCGCAGCGCCGCGGCGACCTGCGGCGCGGCGTCGGGCCCCTGCACCCGCACGTCGACCAGCGACAACGCGCAGCCGGCCCAGCGTCGGCGGGTCGTGTCGATCACGTCCTGCAGCGCCGCGGCCGACCGCGACGTGACCACCGCGATTTTTCTCGGCACCGCCGGTAGCGGCCGCTTGCGGTCGGGATCGAAGTAGCCCAGCCCCCGCAGCTCTTCGAGCAGCCGCCGCAGCGCCAGCTCGCGGGCCCCCTCGCCCACGGGCTCGAGCCGATCGACGTAAAGCTGCGTCCGGCCCGTTGCTTCGTAAAAATCCACCCGGCCCGACGCGACGACCCGCATTCCGTCGCTCACCGGGAACCCCACGGCCCGCGCCGCCGACGCAAACATCACGCACGACACCGCCGCATCCGCTTCCGCATCCCGCAGCGTGAAGAACCAGTGGCTGCGGTCCGAGAGGTTCGACACCTCGCCCACGACCCGCACCTTCCCCCGCCCCCGGAAGTGGTTGCTTAGCGCCGTTTTGATCTGCCCGTTCAGCTCGGCGACGGACCACGGCCGATCGCCAGTGTCGCGTGTTTCAGAATCGGTGTCTACGAAGATGCCGGCCATCGGATCAGTCTACGCCAGCTCCGGCAGCTCGCGCTTCAGCCGCACCCCGTTGCCGTGCGCCGCGTCGCCCTCGGGGAACGCCGCAACGCCGTCGTTCCCGAGCCGCACGCCCTCGGCCGGATCACTTCCGGGGGCGAGCAGCAGCGCCCCGTCCATGTCCACGTAGTCGAGCAGCGGGAGGAACTGCGCCAGCGCGCTGATGCCGACGGTCGTCTCGGTCATGCAGCCCATCATGACCCTGAGGTCGAGTTCTCGCGCTTTAGCGATCATCCGCCGGGCGGGGGTCATACCGCCACATTTGCAGAGTTTGATATTGACGCCGTGAAACAGCCCCGCGCACTTTTCGACGTCTTCCTCGGTCTGGCAGGACTCGTCGGCGATGACCGGCAGGTCGCTGCCGAAGAACACCGCTTCGTGTTCGCTCCGCGGCAGAGCGGGTTTGAGTGGTTGCTCGATGAACTCGACGCCGAGGTCACGCAGCGGGCCGGAGAGCCGGATCGTCTCTTCCGCGGTCCACGCCGTGTTCGCGTCGACGCGGAACGGACGGTCGGTGTGCCGCCGCAGGTGTTCGACGATGCCCAGATCGTTCCGGGGGTCGCCGGTGCCGAGCTTGATCTTGTAGTACGGGAAGTCGGGGAATTCGGCGAGCTTGTCGGCCATGACCTCGGGGGCGGCGAGGCCGAGGGTGTAGCTCGATGTGGGGACGACGGCGGGGTCGAGCCGCCAGTGTTGGTTCAGCGGTAGCCCACGGTTCTTGCCGTAGAGGTCGTACATGGCCTGGTCGAGCGCGCAGCAGGCGAAGCGGAACGCCGGTGTGTCCAGTGTCTGCCCGAAGGCCGGCCGCAGCCCGCGGGTCATCACGCCGTCTTGGTCCATGCTGTTCCAGCCGTCGTGGACGAACCCGGCGAGTTCGTAGGGCGCGACGTCGGTGTCGTCGTCGATGAACCACGGCCCGTTGAACGGACGCAGCAGCTCGGCGACGGCTTCGGGATTCACGCCCATGTACGGGATGCCGGGGGCCTCGCCGTAGCCGACGTGGCCGGTGTGTTCGTCGTGCAGAGCGACGATGAGGTTGCGTTGGACGGTGCGGGTGCCGTGGGCGATGGTCCAGGCGTGACGCAGCGGCAGCTCGACGGGGTGGAGGGTGAGGCGGAGCATGGTGAGTGGGAATGACGAAATCCGATTGACGAACGACGAAACGCAATCACACGCGGGGTTTCGTCATTCGTCATTCGAGTTTCGTCATTTGGTTTTTCAACTCGACCGCTGCTTCGACCAACACACCGGGCCCGTCGCGGTACACGTCGCAGACCGGCAGCCCGAGCTCGTCGCCGACGCGGTGTTTCTCCGCCTCGGCTGCGGCGTCGTCGGTCAGCAGCCGGCCGCTCATCGCGACGCCGAGGAAGCGGCAGGGTTTCTCCAGGTTGCTCACGCGGTCGTACAGCTCGACGATCTGCTTGAGCGGGGTCAGCGGCAGGTGGGGCCGGCCGTGGAGGTGGGGGCGGTTGGGTTCGTAGCAGAGGATGAGGCCGTCGGGCAGCGTGCCGTGGAGCAGGCCGTAGGTCACGGACGAGTAGCTCGGATGCACGAGCGTGGCCTGTCCCTCGATGACGAGCAAGTCGTGGTGCTGGTTACGCGTCACCAATCGCTCGGCCGCGCCGTTGATGAAATCGGCGACGACACAGTCAATGGGCGAGCCCCCGGAAGCCGGATCGTCTCGTTCTTCGCCGCTCATGGTGAGGGCGTGATTGATTCCGGGGGCGACGAGGATGCCGGTCTGGCCGGTGGGGACGAACTTGGCGTCGTGGCCGGCGGCCCGGAGCCCGCGGGTGAGTTCGACGGCGGCGACCATCTTGCCGCAGGAGCAGTCCTGGCCGACGGTGTGCAGCACGACGCAGCCGGGCCGGCGGGCGGGGCGGGCGGCGACGTGGCGTTCGTCGTTGCGGCGGATGTCCCAGACCCGGCCGCCGCCGGCCGCCGCCGCGGCGGCGATCTCGGGGTCGTCGGCCAGGAACTGGTGCAAACCCGAAGTGACGTGCAGCCCCCGTCGCGCCGCGTCGAGCACGGCCGACCGCATCGCCGGCGGCAGGCCCCCGCCCGGCGTCGCGACGCCGACGACCAGCTCGTCGGCTCCGGCAAAACGCCGCACCGCTTGATCCAGCGACGCCACGATCGGCGTGTCGCCGCCGACGCCGAGCAACGCCTGGGTGTTGCCGCCCGCCGCCTCCGAGTCGATCAGCGCCGCCACCTCGCCGCCGCGGTAGCGCAGCAGGCTCACGGCCGTCTTCGCCTTCAGCGGGTCGGTCCGGCCCTCGGTCAAAATCAGCAGATGTGGCGTCAAACCGGGTCCTTGCGCGGGGCGGCGGCCGAGCGATCATAACCCGGCAACCGCACACGTTTTGTCCGGTTTCTGCCGGTTGGTTTGACGCGCCGGGCCAAACCCGTAATTCTGTCGCGCCCCACCCGACACCCGGGAAGGCCCCCAGCCGCCCGGGACGTAACCTTGAACCCGCTCCCGGAGACCCCGCCCATGGCCATCAAGATCGGCATCAACGGTTTCGGACGCATCGGCCGGCTCGTGTTTCGCGCCGCCCAGGACACCCCCGGCGTCGAGGTCGTCGCCATCAACGACCTGTTCGACAACGACGCGCTGGCCTACCTGCTCAAGTACGACTCGATCCACGGCCGCTTCGGCGGCGAGGTCTCCTCCGACGCCGAGAACCTCTACGTCGACGGCAAGACCATCCGCTCGACCGCCGAGCGCGACCCGGCCAACCTCAAGTGGGGCGACGTCGGCGTGGACTACGTCGTCGAGTCCACCGGCTTCTTCACCGACTACGACGGCGCCGCCAAGCACGTCGCCGCCGGCGCGAAGAAGGCGGTCATCTCCGCC
>JBCCOP010000103.1:0-8659 GCA_039025315.1 Planctomycetota bacterium
ATCGACGACCTGGAAACCCTGCACACCGCCGCCCAGAACGCCACCGACCACGCCAGCCAACCCCATCTCCTCCACGCCGCCATCCGCGAAGCCAAACTCCACCACGCGCTTTGGCCACGCAGCGCTCAGTAGCGGGTGACGTGTAGCGTCCCGCGGTGGGTCGGCGAGGGCGGCTACGCCGCACTCGCTAAGCGTGGCGTTGTGACGCCCTAGACCTCGCCGCGTCCGATGGCGTCGATCAGCCACCTGGCGAACGCCGGCTTGGACACGACCGTGTCGTCGGGTTGCCGCCGCCGGCCGTCGGCGGTCAGCAGGACGCCGCGGATGGTGTCGCCCTCCATCGTGCCCAGCGGGTTGGCGACGATGGCGTCGACGCCCTTGCGTTTCATCTTCGCCGTCGCGCGGGCCTCTAGGTGTTCGTCCTCTTCGAGGGCGAACGCGACGACACGCTGGCCCGGCCGTTTGGCGGCGGCGCACTGCGCGACGAGGTCGGGGGTCGCTTCGAGCTCGATGCGTAGCCGGTCGCCGCGGGGCGTCTTGCCGGGGGCGACGTCGGCCGCGCGGTAGTCCGCCACCGCGGCCGCCATCACCAACACTTCGGCGTCGGAAGCATCACGGGTATCGGTGTCGCGCCGACCCAGGAAGTGTTCGCCGAGCAGGTGCTGCAGCTCGGCCGTGGTCGTGAAGCGGTGGACGGCGACGCGGTCGTGCAGGGTTGTCGGCGTGAGCACCGGCCCGAGCAGCAGCGTCACCGCGTGCCCCGCCGCGGCCGCCGCCTCGGCCAGCGCGAGGCCCATCGCGCCGCCCGAGCGGTTGCTGATGAACCGCACCGCGTCGATCGGCTCACGCGTCGGCCCGGCGGTGATCAGGATGTTCAGCGGTCGGTCCATCGCCACCCCCGGCCCGTCAGGCCGGCACCGCCAACGGCTGCTCGCCCAGTGTGACCACGGTCATCTCGCCGACCGGGTGATCGGCGACAAACGCGTTGAGCTCGTCGAGCGTGAGCGCGTCGACTTCGTCGGCCGCCTCGGCGAGGCTGCGCGGCCGGCCGAAGACGCGGACGTCCGATGCGATCGCCGCGGCGCGGGCGCGGGTCGACTCGCCCTGCATCACCAGCCGCGACTTCATGCCGACGACGGCCCGCCGGAACTCGCTCTCGTCGACACCCTCCGACAGCCGCCGCAGCTCCGCGGTCATCACGTCGAGCGTCTCCTGCGCCCGCGGCGTGGTGGTGCCGGCGTAGGCGAGCACGTCGCCGCGGTCTTTCTGGCCCTGGTAGCCGGCGTACACGGCGTAGACCAGGCCGCGCTTCTCGCGGACCTCGGTGAACAGCCGGCCCGACATGCCGCCCGACAGCACGGCCACCGCCGCCTGCTGCGCGACCCGCCGGGGGTCGGTCAGCGGCACGGCCGGGTACGCCGCGGCGATGTGGACCTGCGTCGAGTCGCCCGCCACGTGGCCCACCCCGCCCGCCGCGTCGCTCGCCGGCTCGGCCAACGCCGCGGCCCCGCCCCAGTCGCCGAGCTGCTCGGTCACCGTCGCCAGCAGTTCGTCCCAGTCGAAGCACCCGGCGAACGCCAGGATCGACCCGCCGGCCACGAACCGCTCGGACCAGAACCGCCGCACGTCGTCGGCGGTCGTCGCTTCGAGGTGTTCGCGCACGCCCAGCGGCGACCGGCCCATCGGCTCGGGGAAGTGCCGGGTGCCCAGCTCGAGCATGACGCGGCGCTGCGGCTCGTCGTCGAGGGCGTCGATCGCCTGGACCGCGAGGTCGACGCTGGGGCCGAGCGCGGCGTCTTCCAGCGACGGGGCCCGCACCATGTCGAACAGCAGCGGCAGGGTCTCGCCGGCGTTCGGCGACATCATGAGCGCGCCGAGGCGGAGGAAGCGGCGCTGCGCCTCGGTGCTGCGTTGGACGCCGAGGCGGTCGAGGGCGTCGCAGTGGGCGCGGGCGTCGCGGCCGCCGGCGCCGCGGCAGGCCATCTCGGCGAGCAGGGGGGCGACGCCCTGCCGGTCCGCGGGCTGGGAGGCGAGGCCGGCGGGCAGCAGGAGGGTCATCGCCAGCGACCGCACGCCGGGGGTCGGCTCGGCGACGACGGTGAGGCCGTTGGGTAGCTGGGTGCGGTGGATCGAGGCCATGGGCCGCGATTGTAGCGGCGGGCCTCAGTGGTCTTTGAGCCGCACCCGGCGGATGCGCCGCGGCGGGGCGTCGTCGGCCTCGTCCGCGGCGTCCGGGTCGGGCCCGGTCGCCCCGGCGAGCGAGCCGCGGGGCGTCGATGTTGCGGCGAGGTTGCCGGGCGGCGCGGGTGGGTGGGCCGGGGCCGCCTGCGTCGTGCCGGGGGTCCGCCCGGGGGTGTACGCCAGCGGCTTGCGGCGCGGGTCGGTGTCGCGAAGCAGCTCGGTCAGCGTCACGCCGTTGAGCCGGTTGTAGAACGCCAGCGCTTCGTCTTCGCGGAGCGTCGGGGCGACGCGGGCGCGGAACACGCCGACGTTCGGGTTGTACCAGAACTGGGCCTGGTCCCGGCGGACGGCGACGGGGTCCGGCGGGTGGGCTTCGCGGTCGCCGGGGGGGGCGACGTCGATCCACGGCCGGGGGCCGTGCGGCGTGCCGGCGGACCCGGAGAGCAGCCCGTTGGTCGGCGGCTCGTCGCCGAACCACTCGGGGCGGACCACGACCGGCCAGAGCGTCCGCGTCTGCGAGCTCATCTTGTCCAACGCCCCGTAGTACGACGCCCGTTCGTAGAGCCGGGCCAGCGACCGCCGGACGTCCTCGGCCGTGGCCGCGTCCGGTTGGCCGCTCTGCCGCCCAAGCACCATCAAGCCCGCCGCCCCCAGGACCGCCAACACCACCAGCACATCCACCGCTCGCCGGGTACCCATACGGGACCCACATCGGCCCGCCGGCGGCAGCGGTTCAGGCCGGGCCCGCCGGCCAACCGCGGGCCCGACGCGCACCGCCCGCACGACCCCTACCACCCTTACGGCCGGCCCGGCGAGTCGGTACATTGGGGCGCAAGTCAGCGGCCCGGCCCCGGCCCGGCCGGCCCGCCGACCGCCACCGCCGCGGAGACCGGTCGTGAACAAATTCATCATCATGGGGCCCCAGGGCTCGGGCAAGGGCACCCAGGCCAAGCTGCTCAAGGAAAAGTTCGACCTGACGCACATCAGCGTCGGCGACATCTTCCGCTGGCACGTCCAGAGCCACACCAAGCTCGCCGCCCGCATCAAGCGCGTCATCGACGCCGGCCAGCTGGTGCCCGACGACATCGTCGAGGACATCGTCCAGACCCGCCTCGCCGAGCACGACTGGAACTACGGCTTCATCCTCGACGGCTTCCCCCGCAACGTCGAGCAGGCCCGCTTCTTCCTCGAGTCCTACGACATCTCGGCGGTGATCTACATCGACGTGCCCGAAGCGGTCACGATGCGACGAGCGTTGGCCCGCCGGGTCTGCGCCCAGTGCGGCTTGGACTACAACCTGATCTTCCACCGCCCCGAGGTCGAGGACACCTGCGACGTCTGCCCGGGCCGGCTCGTCCCCCGCGCCGACGACAACGAGCAGGCGCTACGCAGCCGGCTCGACGACTTCGAGAACAAGACCCGCCCCGTCCTCGAGCTGTTCGAGGCCAAGGAGCTGGTCCTGCGCATCGACGGCACCGCCGACCGGCAGGACGTGTTCGAGGAGATCCTGCGGAAGCTCGACCGCCACGCCGAAGGTGTTCCCGCGGCCTGACGGTGTTGGTTGACAAGTCGCTAACCCGCAACTGCGGCATACCGATCTCGCGGGATCGGCAGCCCGCGGCCCACTAGTATTTGAGCATCATGGCGATACTCGGCAGCATGATCGTCCAGGCCCTCGGCTCGACCGGGCTGTTCGCGTCGCGGGCCTTCGTCCCCGCGTTCGCCGCCGCGCTGATCCTGCGCTTCGGGCCGCAGTACCCGTGGCTGCAGGACCTCGGCCTGCTCCAGGCGCTGGGCTTCACCGGCGCGCCGAACTGGTTCACCAGCGACCTGAGCCTGATCGTGCTCGGCGTCCTGGCCGCGGCCGAGATCGGCGCGACCAAGAACGCCGACGCCCGCGCCCTGCTCAACGCAGTCGACAAATACGCCAAGCCCGCGATGGCGGCCCTGACGCTCATGGGCGTCTTCACCGCCTCGGACGTCGACTTCACCGAGCAGAACGTCTTGCCCCCCGGAACCCCCGGAAGTGCGGCCGCCGCCGCCGTCGTGGTCCCGGTGGCGGCGGGCGTCGGTGGGGTGACGCTCGCGTCGGTCTTCGCGTCGCTGACCGCGGCGCTCACGTTCGTCGTCGCCAGCGCCCGGTCGGCCATCGTCGGGCTGTTCATCGACGCCGACGAGGACGACGACGTCGGCGTGCAGAAGCTCATGGCCTGGGGCGAAGACCTCTGGTCGCTCTTCGGGTTCTGGCTGCTGATCCTGTTCCCGCTGGTGATGCTCGCGCTGATCGGGCTCGCCAGTGGGCTCGTGCTGCTGCTGCGGTGGTGGGCCCACCGCAAGGAGGAGGCGTCGCGCGTGCCCTGCGGGACGTGCGGCAAGCTGATGTACCGCTGCGCGTTGGTGTGCGGCCACTGCACCGCCGCGAACCCCAACGTCTGCGACCTCGGCTGGCTCGGGCAGTCCGACACGGACGACCCGGCGGACCTAAAGACCCACGCGTTCCGGCTCGCCGGACACCGCCGCTGCCCGACCTGCGCGGCGAAGCTCAAGGAGCGCCGGCCGCACCAGACCTGCGAGGTCTGCGGCGGCGACCCGTTCGGCGACCCCGCGTTCGCCCGCGCCTACGTCAACCACATCGCCAAGCGGCTGCCCGGCGTGCTGCTGTTGAGCGCCGCCCTCGGCGCGGTGTGGGTCGTCGGCGTGATCCCGGCCGTGATCATCTACCGGCTGACGCTGGTCGCGCCGCTGCGGCGGTACATCCCCCGCGGCCGCAACTTCCTGACCAAGTGGTCGCTGCGCATCGTGTTCTTCATCCTGCTGGCGACCAACATCGTCCCCGGCGCGGGCATCATCACGGTGCCGGTGATGGCGCTGCTGAGCTTCCTGACCTACCGCGGGGTGTTCGAGGCCATGCTCAACGACCAGCCGGCCGAGGCCCCCCAACCGGCGACGCCGCTGCCCGCGCCGGCCTGACGGCCTACCCTTCGCCCCATGCCCGCCAAGCTCTCGGTCAACGTCAACAAGATCGCCCTGCTGCGCAACGCCCGGCCCGGCGAGGTGCCGTCGGTTGTGGAGCTGTCACGCATCGCCCTCGACGCCGGGGCCCACGGGATCACCGTCCACCCCCGGCCCGACGCCCGGCACGTCCGCCCCAGCGACGTCGATGCGCTCGCCGAGCTGCTCGCCAGCCCCGAGTACGCCGACCGCGAGTTCAACATCGAGGGCAACCCGCTGGACCTGTCGCACGGCGACCACCTGATGCCGATGCTGCGCCGCGTCCGGCCGGATCAAGCGACGCTCGTGCCCGACACGCCGGATCAGGCGACGTCTGACCACGGCTTCGCGCTGGACCGCCCGGAGGTCGTCGCCGAGCTGCGGCCGATCGTGGAAAAGCTGGTTGGGCTGGGTTGCCGGGTCAGCGTGTTCGTCGATCCCGAGCCCGGGGTCGCGGCCCGGGCCGTGGACGTCGGGGCTCAGCGCGTCGAGCTGTATACCGAGTCGTACGCCCGGGCCTACGCCACCGCGCAGCGCGACGCGGTGACCCGAGGTTTTGCGGACACCGCCCGGGCCGCCGACGCCGCGGGGCTCGGGGTCAACGCCGGCCACGACCTGAATCTCGAAAACCTCGCGCACTTTGTCCGCCGTGTCCCCGCCGTCGCCGAGGTCAGCATCGGCCACGCCCTCGTCGCCGACGCGCTACGCCTCGGTATCGCCGACGCCGTCCGGGCCTACCTCACCGCCGCGTCCTGACCCCCGCGCCGCGGCCAACGCCGACTCCGCGTCGCGGATCAGATCCGCCAGCCCGTCGGGCATCTCGTCGCCCGCCGCCGACCACCGTTGCCGCAGCGCCCCGCCGTGCCGGGCGATCAGCACCGCCGCCCGGTCGCAGCCCAGCGCCCGCTGGTCGTCGTCGAGCTCGTCGGTGTGCCCCAACGCGAACCACACCGCCTGCAGCTGCACCACGTCCGGCACGGAATCTTTCCACCGCCGCCCCGCGGCGTCGGCCGGCCAGGCCGTCGACGCCCGGGCGAACTCGACCCAGCGGCCCAGCAGCGCCGCCCACGTCAGCGACTCGGGCCGCAGCGGATCGGGGGTTTCGGCGGGGGTCACCATCACCCGTCATCATGAGACGCGGTTAGCGGCGACGCAACGCGTCGCGGTTTCTTGTTTTGTCGTCCGCGCGAGATAGCATGGACGCATGGCAACCCGCACCCACCGAACGCCACCCCGCCTCGCCGTTGTTTGCGTGGCGGTTCTGGGCGGTGTCGCCGCTGCGGTTCAAGCCGACGAGGCCGACGGGCCCCGCGAGGTGTTCCCGGGGGTGACGCTGGACCGCGCGGCCGGTCACGTCGATCTCGACGCGACCGTCGTCGGGCGCGAGGTCGAGTGGCTGGAGCTGCTGGCGTGCCGGCCGGGCACGCGGGAGTACGAGTCGGTCGTGTCGGTCGCCGCCGAGGCCGAGCACATCCAGCTCGGGCTGCTGCTGCTGGGGCTCGAGCCGGGGAGCCCCGCGCGGGCCGAGCGGGTCGGCGACCGGCTCGTTCAGCACCCGCCGACGGGCCCGGAGCTGAAATTGCAGTTCGTGGTCCCCGGCGCGGAGGGGGCCGACGACCGCGTCGTGCCCGCGTCGGACTGGGTCGTCGATCAGCAGGACGGCGAGCCGATGCCCGATAACGTCTGGCTGTTCACCGGCTCGCGGTTCGTCGAGCACGCGGGCAAGCGGTGGTTCCTCGCCGAGGCCAACGGCACGCTCGTGTCGGTGGTGAACTTCGGCGACGAGCTGGTCGGCCGGCCCACGACGCAGTCCGAGGCCGGCGGCAACGTGTTCTGGACCAGCCGCACCGACGTCATCCCGCCCAACGGCACCGCGGTCCGCCTGCGTATCCGCCCACGCCCTCCGGCTGCCCCGGCCTCCGAGCCCCGCAGCGACCCGCCCGCGGCGCAGAACGGTTGACACCCGCCGCGGCCGGCCCGAAAATCCATACCCGTTGCTCTTTGATCCCCCTCCCCGGAAGTTGCCCATGCTGCTCGCGATCCGACGGACGTTCCTGGCCGGCCTCCTGGCCGCCTCCCTGCTCGTGGCCGGCGGCTGCGCGACCGGCTACGGCACCGACCTGACGCCGGAGCTCGAGTCGGCCGGCCTGTCCAAGGAGCAGATCGCCAACCGCAACGCCCGGGTGGTCGACAACAACCTCCGCAGCATCTGGGACGACCTGGCCCGCGCGATGCTGCTGGACCGCACCAGCACGCTGCAGCCGGCCCTGATCCCCTGACCGGCGGCCGCGGCTAGCGGCCCCCGGCCGGGAAGTACTCCTGCAGCGACCGGACGCCCCAGTCGCCCCGCCGCAGCGCTTCGGTCGCGCGGACCGCGACGCGGGCGGCGGTCATCGTGGTGATCATCGGCACGCCGTTGCGCACCGCCGTCGCCCGCAGCTTGCCCTCGTCGGTGCCCGCGCCCTTGCGCGTCGGCGTGTTGATGATCAGGGCCAGCTCGCCGTTCTTCATCAGGTCCAGCGCGTTGGGCCGGCCGCCCTCCTGGATCTTCTTGACCAGGGTGGTGGCGACGCCGTGCTGCGCGAGGTGGTCGTGCGTGCCGCGGGTCGTGAGAACCTCGAAGCCCTGCTCGACCAGGCCGCGGGCGACCTCGGGCAGCGCGGGCTTGTCGCTCTGACGCACCGACAGGAACACCTTGCCGGCCAGCGGCAGCTTCGCGCCGGCCGCCATCTGCGCCTTGGCGAACGCGACCGGGAAGTCGGCGTCGGCGCCCATGCACTCGCCCGTCGACCGCATCTCCGGCCCCAGGATCACGTCCACCCCCGGGAATTTTCCGAAGGGGAACACCGACTCCTTGATGGAGGTGTGCGTCGGCGTGACCTCGTCGGTGACGCCCAGCTCGGCGAGCTGCTTGCCGGCCATCACCTTCGCCGCCAGCCGCGCCCAACTCACGCCGGTCGCCTTGCCGACGAACGGCACGGTCCGCGACGCCCGGGGGTTGACCTCGATGACGTAGACCTCGCCGTCTTTCACGGCCCACTGCACGTTCATCAGCCCGCGGACGCGCAGCGCCTCGGCGAGCTGGCGGGAGAGGGTCTTGAGTTTCTCGGTGACTTCCGGGGGCAGCGAGTAGGCGGGGATGGTGCACGCCGAGTCGCCGGAGTGGATGCCCGCTTCCTCGATGTGTTCGAGCACGCCGCAGACCAGAGCGCGTGAGTGGTGAGTGGGGGTTGGTGAGTGGGGGAGATCGTTGGCGGTTTTCTCCCCACTCACCAAACCCGACTCACCACTCACCTCGCCGAAATCGGCGATGACATCGATGTCGCACTCGGTCGCCTCGGCGAGGAACTTGTCGACGAGGATCGGCTGACCGGCGAGGTCGGACGCGCCGATCGCGATGGCCATGTAGTGCCGCAGCTGCGCCTCGTCGAAGACGGTCTCCATCGCCCGGCCGCCGAGCACGAACGACGGGCGGACCAGCACCGGG
>JBCCOP010000104.1:0-8613 GCA_039025315.1 Planctomycetota bacterium
GAACTTCACCGGGTACTTCTCGCGGTCGTCCCAGGGCGACTCCTTGCCCTCGATGTGGATGCAGTTGGCGGGGCAGGCGGTCGCGCACATGAAGCAGGCGACGCAGCGGACCCGGCCGTCCTCGTCGCGGTTGAGCCGGTGCACCCCCCGGAAATTGGCCGCGTGCAGCCCGCCGTCCTCGACCGGGTAGAACTCGCGGCGGTCTTCGGGGTATTCGAGCACGCGGTTGGTGCCCTTGCGCGGGCCACGCACCGCCCCGACGAGGTGCCGCATCGTCGTGCCCAGCCCCTTGAACACCTCGGGCAGGTAGAACGACTCGACGCCGGTGAGCGGCGGCAGGTCAACGTTGACAGTGTCGGCTTCGGCGACAGACATAGGCAAATTGTAGATCGCAACCGGGGCCGGAGGGGTGAAACGCGGTCTCAAGTCTCTACGCCGGAACCGCTTGGAAGCCGGGCCGGTCAGGTTGAGACGGGCTTCTCACCGATGTTCTATGATCACGCCCGCCCGTTTTTTCACCGGGACCGATCCCGGTGCCGCCGATGGGTGAGGCAGGGACACCGTGTCCCCGCGGAACAGACCCCATGACCACGATCCAGGCCAGCGCGTTTCCGGATAGCCCGGCGTTGGAGACGCCGTCGCGGCGGTGGGACCGTATCGGGCTCGTCGCCTCGCTGGCCTGCGCGGTGCACTGCCTGGCGGCTCCGTTCGTGCTGATGCTGATGCCGCTGGTCGGGGGCACGTGGAGCCACCCCGCGGCGCACTGGGTCCTGGCGGCGTTGGTGCTACCGCTGGCCGGCTGGGTCGTGTGGCGGGGCTTCCGGCGTCACCGCCGGCGCTCGGCCCCGATCGCCGCGGCTTTGGGTGCGGGCTTCATCGTCGCCGGGCTGATCCTGCCGGAGTTTGCCGCGGCCGGCCCTGTCGCCTGCACCGAGGCCTGCTGCCCGTCGCTCGTGCCAGACCCCGAGACGGGGTCCGTGTCGCTGAGCATGCCCGCCGGCGGCTGGTCCACCCTCGCCGGCAGCGTGCTGCTGGTCCTCGCGCACGGCATCAACCTCTACGGCTGCCGCTGCTGTAACGCGGCGTCGACCTGACGCTTACGCCGCGCCCTAGTCCCCGCGCCAGAACCGCGGCAGCAGCAGCACCGCCACGGCGTAGATCTCCAGCCGGCCGAGCATCATCAGCAGGCTCATCACCGCCAGCGACCCGTCGGAGAACCAGCCGTAGTTGCCCGTTGCGCCGATGCGGTCGAACCCCGGGCCGATGTTGCCCAGGGTCGAGAGGCTGGCGGTCGCCGCGGTGAGGAAGTCCACGTCGACCCCGCGGCGCGACTCGAGGAAGCCGATCGCCATCGCGCCGACGGCGAAGATCACCAGCACGAACACGCAGTAGGTCACGGCCGAGAGCTTGCGGTCCTCGTCGATCACCGCCGAGCCGACCCGCAGCGGCCGGACCACCTGCGGCCGGAACGAACGCTCCAGCGACGCGGCGATGACCTTCAGCGCGATCCAGAAGCGGATGACCTTGATCCCGCCCGCGGTGGACCCGGCGCAGCCGCCGATGAACATCAGCCCGACGATCAGGGTCCGGCTGACGAACGGCCAGAGGTCGTAGTCGGCCGTGCAGAACCCCGTGCCCGTGTGCAGCGAGATCGTCTGGAACCCGGCGAAACGCAGCGCCTGGCCCGCGGTGGCGTCGATGGTGTGGCCCGCGGTCGTGACGATCTCCCGGCCGTGGATGTCGACCGCCACGATCGCGATCACCGCCAGCTTGAGAGCGAGGTAGACCCGCAGCTCTTCGTCTTTCCACACCGCCGACCACTTGCCGCGCACGGCGGCGAACATCAACCCGAAGTTCACCCCGGCGAGCAGCATGAAGAGCATGCTCACGCAGTCGATCGCGGCCGAGTCGAAGTGCCCGATGCTGGCGTCGCGGGTCGAGAGCCCGCCGGTGGAGACGACCGAGAAGCTGTGGCACACCGCGTCGAACCAGGACATCCCGGCGAGGCGGAAGGACGCCAGCGCGGCGAGGGTGATGCCGGTGTAGATCATCCAGAGCAGCCGGGCGGTGTCGCCGATGCGCGGCCGGACGCCCTGCTGCTGGGGCCCGGGGGCCTCGACGTTGAACAGCTTCTTGCCCCCCGTGCCGATGATCGGTAGCACCGCGACGAACAGCACGACGATGCCCAGCCCGCCGAGCCAGTGCGTCGTGGCCCGCCACAGCAGCAGGCTGTTGGGCAGCCCGCCGATGTCGCCCAGCACGGTCGCCCCCGTCGTGGTCAGCCCGCTCATCGCCTCGAAGTACGACGCGACGTAGGACCGGAACACGTGGGGCTGGTCGGCCTCGCCCGGGAGCCTCGCTCCCGCGCCGCCGACGGTCGCCCACAGCCAGTAAGGCAGCCCCGACACCGCCGCGCCCAGCACCCAGCTGCACGCCACCAGCAGCAGCGCCTCCCGCCGGCTCATCATCGGCGTCGTGTCCCGGCTCCGCCCCAGCCGCCACAGCCCCAGCCCGACCGCCGCCCCGATCAGCGCCGACGACCCCATCGCGATCAGGCCCACCCGCTCGCCCCGACCCAGGTCCGCCCAGATCAGGTACTCCAGCCCCGCCATGAGCCCCATACCCCCGCCCAGCACGAGCATCAACAGGCCGAGTTGTCGCAGGACGAGGCGGTAGCTCATGGGTCAGCCGCCGAACATCTTCCGCAGCTCCTTGCCGCAGTCGGCCGTGCCGATGATTACCACCAGGTCGCCGACGCGGATGGTGTCGTCGGCCCCGGGCACAAACACCGTCTCGCCCCGCGAGATCGCCGCCACGATCGTCCGGGCCGGGAACTTCAGGTCTTTGAGCGGCACGTCGATCGCCCGCTTCGCCAGGCTCGGCACGCGGACCTCGTACACGTCGGCGATGCCCTCGGCCAGCGGCGCGAGCCGACGCACCGCCGCGCCGCTGAGTAGACGCTCGATCTCCGTCACGGCCGTGGCCCGCGGGCTGAACGCGTGGTCCAGCCCGATGTGCCCGATCAGGTGCAGGTACGTCGGCCGCTGCAGCACCGCGATCGCCGACTTGGCGCCCATGCTCTTGGCCCGCGCCGCGGCGAGGATGTTCGTCTCCTCGTCTTCGGTGCAGGCCACGAACGCGTCGACCTGGTCCACCCGCTCGTCGAGCAGGATGTCGGAGTTGATCACGTCGCCGTTGATCAGCGTGACCCACGGCAGCTTCTCCGCCAGCTCCTGCGCCCGGCCCGGGCGCATCACGAACAGCCGGACCGCGAAGTTGCGGCTCCGCAGCTCCCGGCAGAGCCAGACCCCCTGCGTCGAGCCGCCCATGACCATCACCTTCAGCCGGCCGGCGGCCTCGGGCTTGAAGAGCTTCACGGACTTCTCGAAGGCCTTCGCCTCGCCGATGAGCGTGACGATGTCGCCGGCGTGGATCTTCGTCCCGGCGGTGGGCAGCATCGCGGCGTCGGCCCGCTCGACCGCGGCCACCAGCGTCGCCGCCGGCAGCTTCAGGTCCTTGAGCGTCACGCCCACCGCCTTGGCGTTCTCCGACACCGTGATGCTCTGCATCTCGATCGCGCCGCGGGCGAAGTTCTCGACCGCGTGGCTGCCCGGCGAGCGCAGCGTCGCCGCGATCGCCTGCGCCGTCGAAAACTCCGGGCAGACCAAGTGGTCGATGCCCAGGTGGTCGGCGTAGTTGAGCCCCTGCGCCTCGTAGTACGCCGAGTGGTGCACCCGGGCGACCGACCGCTCGCAGCCCACGGCCGTGGCGACCGACGCCGCCAGCAGGTTGATCTCGTCGATGTTGGTCGCGCCGATGAACAGGTCCGCCGTGTCCGTGCCGGCCCGCAGCAGGACGTCGGCCCGCGTGCCGTTGCCGACCATCGACCGCACGTCGATCGCGTCGTCGACCTCGGCGAGCTTCGCCGCGTCCTGGTCGATGATCGTGATGTTGTGCCCGGCCGGGGCGAGCACCTCGGCCGAGTGCCGCCCTACCTCACCGGCGCCGCAGATGACGATGTCCATAGGCAGTTGCCGGAGCCCGGTTCCCTACTCCACGATCGCCGGCTTCGGCGGCGGGTCGGCGATCGTCGGGCCGGGCACGACCCCGAGGCCGCGCAGCCGGTCTTTCACCGCCGCGTTGTCCGGGTCGACGAAGTAACCCTGACGCAGCGACCCGATCGCCCGCGGCACTTCGTTGACCGACACGTAGAACTCCGCCAACGCCAAATACGGCTCGGCGTCGCCCAACGGCGCAAAGAACGCCGCCTTGGTGAGCGCCTCCTGCTGCCCGTCGGCGTCGCCGAGCCGGCCGAGGAACTCCGCCTTCCGCAGATAATCCCGCGTCTGCTGGTTGTTGTCGGCGATCTTCTCGTCGAGGAAGGCGTACAGCGTCTCGATCCGGTCCTGGCCGTAGTACGACTCGGCGATCGCGTCGGCGATCCGCGGGGTCCAGGCCGGATCGTCGGGCCGGAGGATCAACGCCTGCTCCAGCGGCGTCTGCGCCGCGACGAACTGCTCCTGCCGCAGCAGCGATAAGCCGAGGTAGTACTGCGACTGGTAGTCGCCGGGCTTCAGGTCCACCGCGGCGCGGAAGTCCTCGGCCGCGGCGGCGAAGTCCTGTTGGCGGAGCTTGTCGAACCCCTGCTCGCGGAACACCACGTGGTTCTTGCAGCCCGCCCCCAGCAGCAGGGCCGGCAGCAGCAGCGCGGTCGTCCAGAATTTCGTCGGCATCGCGGGTCCTCGGTGGGTCACGGGACGCGTCCACCGCCACCGCGGCCG
This sequence comes from Planctomycetota bacterium, assembly GCA_039025315.1. Lineage (GTDB taxonomy): Bacteria > Planctomycetota > Phycisphaerae > Phycisphaerales > Phycisphaeraceae > Algisphaera. Next base: position 4,782 of record JBCCOP010000104.1, read on the forward strand.
ACCGTCACAAGCAGCCACGAGAATAGACCCCGCCCCCCCGACCGGCAAGCGGTGCGCTCCCCGGCGGGCGGTTACGCTGGTCGGGTCATGCGCTTACGCACCACGCTGCTGCGCCACGTCGCCCCGCCGCCCGTCGGCCCGCACTTCGACTGGCTGATCGAGACGCCGCCCGGCCCGCGTCGCGCCGACGACCCGCCGGCCCGTCTGTGGACCGCCCGCGCGGCCCGGCCCTGGACCGACTGGCCGCGGCTCGGCCGCTTCGACCTCACCTCCCTCCCGCCGCACCGCGCCCGCTACCTCGATTGGGCCGGCACCCTCACCGGCGGCCGCGGCCACGTCTACCCCGTCGCCCGCGGCCACGTCGTGCCCCGCCTCTGGACGCCGCACCGCCTCGAGTTTGTCCTGCACACGCCCGGAATGACCGCCCGCCTCCGCCTCGACCGCCGCGGCGACGCCTGGTCCGCGACCGCTGGTTTTTCCCGTCGCCTCGCCGACGCCGCGGCGTCATAATGCATGAGCTCGGCACGCAAGCCTGCTTCACGCTTCTCTCTCTCTACCCCTTCGGTTCTCGGAGACCCGCCATGCCCGACCGCCCCCTCTCGGACGACGACCTGCTCGCCAACGCCATCCCCATCGACCCCGAAGAACAAGACGCTGCCGATGAGCTGACGCCCATCGACCTCGACGAAGCCTCGGCCCCGGGCGACGCCAACCAGCAGTCCAAGATCCAGGTCTTCGGCGAGGCCCAACGCAAGGCCCACGCCGACCACTGGAACCGCACTCCCAACGCCACCGGCCACGGCGCGATCCACGTCAAAACCTTCGTCGCCAAGCTCCGCCTCGACGCCATCGACCACCTCGACGAACAGGTCAACACCTGGCTCGACGCCCACCCCGAGTACGAGGTCAAGTTCGTCACCACCACCGTCGGCAAACTCGTCGGCAAGATCAACGAAGACGCCATCTTCATGAACGTCTGGGTATAAATCCGCAAACCAAGCCGGACCTGAGGACGCCGAAGGCGGCCGAAGGTCCGGATGCCCTATCAATTCAATCCGACTCGAACCGCTCGTCCAACAGCTCGACGCTGACTTCGACCTCCACCGGCGCGTCCAGCGGCAGCGCCGCCACCCCGACCGCCGCCCGGGCGTGCCGGCCCGCCCGACCCAACACCTTCTCGAAGACCTCGCTCGCCCCGTCGGCCACGAGGTGCTGGTCGGTAAACCCCGGCGTCGAGGCGACGAAGACGCCCACCCGCACCACCCGACGGAACCGGTGGCCGAAGCCCCCGCCGAGCTCGGCGTTCAGCGCCGACAAGACGTTCAGCGCACACTGCGCCGCGCACCGCTTCGCCGTCTCGAGATCGACTTCTTCCCCGACCTTGCCGGTCGCGATCAGCTGGCCGTCGTCGCCGCGGGGCAGTTGGCCGCTCACCACAAGCCGGCTCTGACTCTCGACGGTGACGTCATAGTTCGCCGCCGCGGCCGGGGCGGGCGGCAGGGACAGGCCGAGCGACGCGACGCGGGCGGACAGGTTCAGGCTCATGGCCGTAGTGTGCCGGGCCCGCGGGGCGGTGTCGAGTGTTAGCGTTGCGCGTCCGCCAGCGCTTCGGTTTCAACGTCACCCGTCGCCGTGCCGATCGCCGTGGCGACCTGATCGATCGTGTAGAAGTCGGCCTTGAACACCTCGTCGCCCTCGGCGTCGAGCACCACCAGCAGCGGGATCGTGACGCGGCCCATCTCACGCAGCAGGTCGTTGCCCGCCACGTTGCGGGCCGAGGTCAGGTCCACCTTCATCGGCACCACGCCCGGCCCCCGCAGCAGCGACGTGACCCGTTCGCTGTCGAGGACGGTCCGCTCCAGCACCTTGCAGTTCAGGCACCAGTCCGCGGTGAAGTCCAGCAGCACCGCGCGGCCCGCCGCCCTGACTTCCGCCAGACGATCGGGGGTGTAGAAGACCCACGGGATCCCGTCAGTTTCGCCACCGTCCGCCGCGACGGCCGACGACCCGCCGGGCCGCGACTGGTCGTAACCCACCCAACCGCCGGCGAAAACGAGCGCAAGGCCCGACACGGCCACGAGCGCCCGCCCCTTCGCCGTCGTCGCCACCTTCGTCAGCCCCCGCAGCAGCAGCCACCCCCCCGCCGCCGCGATCAGCAGCCCGACGGCCCACCAGTACGCCTGGCTCGTCGCCGCCGTGCCGTCGGCCGTCAGCGCGACGATCCCGATGCCGATGAAGAACGCCGCCGCCGCCAGCATCAGCACGCCCATCGTCTGTTTCAACAGCTCGCTCCCCGCCCCGGCCCGCGGCAGCTTCGCCACCAATCCCGGGAACAAAGTCAACGCCAGGTACGGCAGCGCCATCCCGAACCCCAGCGCCGCGAACACGATCAGCACCGTCGCCACGCCCTGCTGCGTCGCCCAGAACACCGCCCCGCCCATCAGCGGCCCGGCGCACGGCGTCGCCAGCACCGCCGTCATCACCCCGAACCCGAACGACCCGGCGATCGTGTCCCCCGTCGGGTTGATCTGGTACACCGCCCGCGGCAGGTTGATCGTGAACAGCCCGAGCATCGACACCGCCAACGCCGCGATCACGACCCCCACCGCGAGGTTGAACGCCGGGTACTGGAACAGCTGGTTCACCGTGCCGAACTGCTTCAGGCTCACGATCGCCAACGCGATCGCCATCCAGAACGCGACCACGCCGGCGGCCATGACCAGGGCGAGCACGACCGTGCGTCGCCGGCCACCTGCGCCGTCGCCGCCGTGCTGCGCCAGGCTCATCACCTTCAGCGGCACGACCGGCAAGACACACGGCGTGAAGTTCAACAGAAACCCGGCCCCCAACGCCAGCAGCAGCTTGACCCACAACGACCCGTCGCTTTCCGTGGAAACCGCGGCTTCGGGTTCGGGGTCGGGTGCCGGCCCGGCTCCGCCGCTCATCGCCGCCCATACCGACGGATCGAAATCGGCGAACAGCTCATCACGTTGCGCCGGTGCCTCCCCCGGGTCGGTCCCCGCCGCCGCGACCTCCGCCGTCGCGGTCAGCTCGACCGACGTCGGCATGTAGCACACCCGCGGGTCGCAGGCCTGGTACTCCAGCTCAAACTTCAACTCGATCGGCCCCGCCCCCGGAATCTCCGCCGCCTCCGCGTCCAGCAGCAGCGGCACATAAACCACCACCCGCCCCTCGTGCACCGGGATCGGCCGGTCGGTGTACTCCACCGCGTACGGCTTGGGCTCCGGGAACACCGGCTCGCCCACCCGCACCCCCTCGGGCACCGAAACCACCCGCAGCGTCGTCGGGTACTGCGCCGCGAACCACTCCGGCCCGGCCCGCGGCGGGTCGGGGTTGATGTGGAACGTCTCGGCGATGTCGATCACCACCGCCACCGCCGTCGGCCCGCCCGCCGCGACGCGGTCGGCCATGAACACCGCCGCGGCCTCCACCGCGTCCGGCCCGCCCCCGGAAGTGGAAGGCATCATGACCTGCGCCGAGGCCGACGCCGTGAGAGAGACCGCGAGGATAATGCGCAGCAGGTTCGCCATCGTTCGGGATCGTAGGTTCAAAAAAAGCCGCTTGCGGCTTAGCCCGGCCGCAGCCGCTAAGCCGCAAGCGGCCGAGGAACCGCTTCGTCAAGTCTCACGCCGCGCCGCGGGCCGCGTCGATCGCCTTGACCATGTCCTTGAACCCCATGTCCTTGGTCAGCTTGCCGGCCACCGACATGTCGTCCGGGTCGATCAGCAGGATGAACCCGGTCTTGCCGCCGTGCTCGTCCCAGACCGCGTCGGCCCCCATCGCTTCCATCAGGTAGCCCGCCTGCGTCCGC
>JBCCOP010000105.1:0-8610 GCA_039025315.1 Planctomycetota bacterium
CAGACGGCCTCGAGGCCGCGGAACCCGCCGGTGAAGCACCAGCCCGCCTCGGCCCGGCCGAGGACGCCCGACGCGAAACGCAGCTGGATCACCCCGTAGTCGTCGACCCCGGGGTACCGACCCGTCACGTTGGCGGTGGAGGCCCAGACCGAGGTCACCGGCCCGGCGAGGGTGAGCAGGGCGTGCACGGCGTGGGTGCCCATGTCCATCAGCGCCCCGCCGCCCGCCAGCGCGGGGTCGGTGAACCAACGCACGTCGGGGCCGTCGAACCACCGGCCGTAGGCGGCGTGGTGGGCGTTGCGGTACGTCAGGTGCGTGAGCCGGCCGAAGCGTTGTTCCCGCAGGGCCGCCGCGGCCGCCCGCATCGGAGCGTCGAACGGCAGGAAGTAGCCGCTGAGCAGCGGCGTGCCGTACCGCTGCTGGAGGCGTGCGATCGTCCGCGCGTCGTCGGCCGAGGTCGCTAGCGGCTTCTCGCAGAACACCGGCTTGCCCCGCGGCAGCAGCCGCTCGAGCAGCGGCAGGTGCCGGGTGTTTTCGGCGCACACGACGAACGCGTCGACCGCCGGGTCTTCGACCACGGCCTGCAGGTCGGCCGTGAAGCCGCAGCCGGCCTGCTCGGCGTACCGTCGGCCGCGGTCGGGCACGTCGTCCCACACGGCGTGCACCACGCCCTCGGCCTCGCCGGAAACCAGCGCTTCGATGAAGCCCTCGGTGTGGATGTGCGCGGTCGAAACAAACGCCAAGCGGGTCATGGTGGTTCTTAGGGGCGGTCACGACGTAACGTCGTCGGCGGTACTCCGCAGCCTAACCTGCGGTTCGTTAATCCCGTTGCCGAGCCAGGATCAGCACACCGCCAAGCCCGATCAGCAGGGCCGACGCGGGCTCCGGGATGAAGGTAACGGTCAGCGTCGGGTTGGATGCCGAGGCGAAGCCGTTGTTGAACCGGAAGAGGCCGCGGGTCGCGTCGCCCTCCAGACCGGGCGCGGTGACGATCAGGTCCAGCACACCGTCGCCGTCGACCGCGGACTGGACCGCGTCGATGAAGTCGCTGGTGCTGCCGAACGTGAATTGGTCGCCCGTCGCGGCGGTGTCGGGGTTGCCGGCGTTGGACGTCGAGAGCACGGTCGGCAGGAAGTCGCCGCCCGGCGTGGTCCAGGCGGTGCTGCCGTCGGACGTCGCCCAGTTGGAGCTGGTGGTCGGGGTGGTGGTCAGCTCCTGGAGGCTCATCGTCTCGCCGGGGTTGCTGACGCTGCTGGCGTCGTTGGCTTCGACGGTCAGCACGAGGCTGACCGCGGTGACCTCGGCGAAGTCGGGCAGCGTTGAGAGGTCGTAGCTCAGCAGCGCACGGGTCGCGCTGGGGCTGCCCGAGCCGTTGCCCAACCCGCCGACGAAGAGGATCGTGCTGCCGCTGGTGTCGGAGCCGGTGCTGTCTTCGCGGATCCAGTTGCCGGTGCTGCCGGGGGTGACGCCGGTCGTAAACGAGACGGGGGAAGCGGGCGCCAGAACGGGGCAGAAACCTGTCGCCGTCAGGGCGGACGCGGCGACGAAGCGGGCGAGGGGGGTGCGTGACATGGGGGCCTCCTTGGAGCCGGGACGGGAATGAATCGATCCGTACCGGGACAAGAGCCCGGTTTTGACGTGCCTTATTGTGCGGCGTCGCGACGGGATTTCTAACGCTTAGAAGAAATGTATTTACGTTTCAGCGTCAATTGCTAGCCTGACAGACGTGACCGCTGCCCCCGGCCAACCGCCCGCCCGACCGGCCCACGTCGGCATCTTCGTGCAGACCTGGCACACCGCCGGCCGCGACATCCTCCGCGGCATCACCCATCAGACCCGCGACCACCCGCACTGGGACATCCACTGCCCCTGGCCCGGCTACGGCAAGCTGATACTCGACCCCACCGTCCGTCTCGACGCCGCCGTGGTCCGCTGGGACGACGACGACCGCCGCGACCTGCACCGCTTCCTCGAGAACCGCCGGCACCGCTACCCGATCGTGCTGATCGGCGACGAGGCCGCCCTCGGCATCCCGCCTGACCTGGGCTGGGACCAGGTCTCGGTCGGCCGGCTCGCCGCCGAGCACCTGCTCGAACACGCCCACCGCGGCTTCGCCTTCGTCGGCCACCCAGGCCGGTCGTACCAGGCCCGCCGCCACGCGGGGTTCGTGGACGCCTGCCCCACGCCCCCGCGGGTCTTCGAGGTCCGCGACGAGCCGCAGCACCGCCTCCGCCGCCGGCTGCTGCGCTGGCTCCCCACGCTGCCCCGGCCCGTCGGGCTCTTCGCCGCCACCGACCCGCTCGCCCGGGTCGTGCTCGACGCCGCCAAGACGCTGGGGCTGGCCGTGCCCCGCGAGCTCGCCTTGATCGGGGCCGGCGACGACGACCTGCTCTGCGAGCTCGTCTCGCCGTCGCTCTCCAGCGTCGGCCTGCCGGGCTTCGAACTCGGCCGGCAGGCCGCCGCCCGCGTCGGGTCGCTGCTACGCCACCCCGATCGGCCGCGCCCGCCGACGACGCTGATCCCCGCCCGCGCCGCCGCCGCCCGGCGCAGCACCGACGACTTCGCCCTCGACGACCCCGCCGTGCTCCGCGCCCTGCGTCACATCCGCGACCACGGCGACCGGCTCCACGACCTCGAAGACATCGTCGACGCCGCCGGCGTGTCCCGCCGCACCCTCGAAAAACGCCTCAAGGCCGCCACCGGCCACACCCTCCAGAACGCCGTCTATCACGCCCAGCTCCGGCGCGCCCGCGGCCTGCTGGTGACCACCAACCTGTCCGTAACCCAGATCGCCGTCCGCTGCGGCTTCCCTAACCCCCAGCGCTTCGCCGAGGTCTTCAAGCGGACCTACCGCACGACGGCCTCGGCGTACCGCGAGCAACACCGCCGGGCGTGACCGGGACCGACCGTTCCACGATGAATCCCGCGGGTTAGACGGTCTCGTTGTCGTCCAACACCGCCGTCAGCTCGGCGACCAGCCCGGGCTCGTCGCGGTGGCGGTCATGCTGCTCCGCCCGGTCGGTCGGCAGGTGGTAGAGCTCGGCGACGCGTCGGCCGTCTTCGCCGAGGGCCGTCAACAGCTTCCAGTCTCCGCGTCGCACGGCCCGCCGTTCGCGGAACCGCCAGGTCAGCGGCGCCTCGCGGTGCGGGCTGTCGGCGGGCCGGTTGCTCGTCAGCGCGGCCCGGTGGTCCCGGCCGTCGAGGCCCAGGGCCCCGAGCGTGTCGGGATCGACCCCGGCGGCGGTGAGCAGGGTCGGCAGCACGTCGGCGTGGGTCCCGAGGCCGTCGTACACCCCGCCGGGCGGGACGACGCCCGGCCACCGCCAGATCGTCGGCAGGCGGATGCCGCCCTCGTAAAGCGTCGCCTTCGCGCCGCGGAGCCCGCCGGTCGAGCCGCCGGGGTACGGCTCGAGCCGGCCGTCGGGCCAGTTGCGGTTCTCCCGCGACGGGCCGTGGTCGGCCGAGCTGAATACCACGGTCCGCCCGCCGAGCCCCAGCGTCTCGAGCTCGTCGAGGATTCGGCCTACCGCGGCGTCGTAATCGTAGAGCAGCGCCGCCGTGTATTGGCGGGCCGGCTCGAGGTGCGCGAATCGTTCGAGCGTGGCCCGCGGCGCCTGCATCGGGTAGTGCGGCGCGTTGAACGGCAGGTACAGCAGGAACGGCCGGCCGTCGTCCCGCATCGCCCGCAGCGCGTCGACCGCCCAGCCCGCCAGGAGGTGTGTGAGGTACTCGCCGTCGTGGTGCAGCTCGACGTTGTTGTGCCAGAGGTCGTGCCGCGGCGGCGCGCCGTGGTTCATCAGCCAGTAGAAGACGTGCGACCAGTAGTCGACGCAGCCGTGCAGGAACCCGCGGAAGTCGTCGAAGCCGCGTTCGTGCGGCCGCTGCCCGGCCCACTGCCCGAGGTGCCACTTGCCGACCATGCGGGTCTGGTAGCCGCGGTCACGCAGCAGTTCGGGCAGCGTGGGGATCGCCGGGTCGAGGCCCCGCGCGCCGGGTTCGTGCCCCACGTTGTCGGGCACGCCGGCGCGGTGCGGGGCCCGGCCGGTCAGCAGAGACGCCCGCGACGGCGAGCACAGCGGGGCGTTGCTGTACCACTGCGTGCAGCGGGCCCCCAACGCCGCGAGCCGGTCGAGGTTCGGCGTCTCCAGGTCGTCGGCCCCGTAACAACCCAGGTCCCCCAGGCCCTGGTCGTCGGTCAGCAGCACGATGAAGTTGGGGCGTTCGTCCGGCATGGAGTACTCCCCACCTCCGCCGGCGTGACACGGGCCGCGGCGGCCGGCCACAATGCCCCCTCTAGGACTCGAACCTAGGACCTGCGGATTAAGAATCCGATGCTCTAACCGACTGAGCTAAGGAGGCGGCGGGTCGGGCGCGGGCGGGCCCCGACCGAGCCGATGATTGTAAATCTGGCCATGGGGTTGTCAATCGCTTGGGGGGGCTTCCGAGGCTTCCGCAGCATCCGGGGGGTCGGGCCGCAGCGGTTCGAGGTACGGCGCGAGCCAGTCGGGGGCGTGGTCGAGCAGCGGGGCGGCTTCGGGCGGGAGGGTGAAGCCGCCGACGAGGTTCCGCCAGGCCGCGGCGGGGTCGAAGCCGCGCCACGACTCGAGCGTCCCGGCCGGGTCCAACGCCCCGGTCCAGACCGCGAGCCCCGCCGCGGCGGCGAGCAGCAGCAGGAGCACGACCGCCGACGCGGCGAGGCCCGCGACGAGCCCGGCCACGCCGGCGCGTTTGGGCGTGCGGGGTCCGCGGGGGTCGGCCCCGGGCGGCAGCGGCGCGAACCAGCCGTGCCGCCGGGCCAGCCGCGAGGCGAGCTGGGCGTAGAGGTGGCCCGACACCGCGTAGTACAGCGGGACGGTCAGCAGCACCGCGAGTACCAGCCCGATCAGCGTGGCCGAGAGCACCGCGAGCACCAGCGCGTTGACGATCACCAGCAGCGTCATCGTGAGCCAGAGCCCGGCGAAGCGGTGGGCGTGGCGCAGCACCAGCACCAGGTTCTGCGGCAGCATGACGAACGACGCGAGCGAGCCGGTCACGGCGTAGCGCAGCACGGCGACGCGGTACAGCGGCCAGGTCAGCACCGTCACCGCCAGCGTGACCGCGACGACGAGGACCAGCTCGCGGACCAGGCCCTCGCCGCCCTGGCTCGCGGCGTGGGCGAGGTGGACGGCGTGCAGCACGCCGAACGCCAGGTGCGGCAGGTGGTAGACGAACGTGACGAACCACAGCAGCAGCCCGACGAGCGGGAAGAAGACGAACCGCGACGGGTCCGGTAGGGCGGTGGGTTGTTGCCGGGCGAGGTTGCGGGTCAGCTCGAGCCGCCAGCCGCGGAGCAGCACGAGGTTGACCACCGGGATCAGGGCGCAGACGGGCACGACCCAGTAGCGGGCGGGCCAGTCGCGGTCGCGGAACAGGCACCCGACGGCCCCGCCGAGCCACCCCCGCGGCGCCCCCGCCCCCGCCCCCGGAAGTGCCCCCGCCCCCGGAAGTTCTTCTACCCGGGCGACGGGTGTCACGGGAGGGGATGCGTTGGGAAGGTTCTCGGTCACGCGCTGGAGATTAGCTTCTCGACGATGCCGCGGTCTTCGAGGGTGGTGGTGTCCTGCTTGATCTCGTTGCCCGCGGCGATGTCGCGGAGCAGGCGGCGCATGATCTTGCCGCTGCGGGTTTTGGGCAGCGCGTCGGTCAGGCGGACCTGGTCGGGCTTGGAGATCGGGCCCAGCTCGTGGGCGACGTGGTCGCGGATGCTCTTCTTCAGCGCCTCGGCCGAGTCACTTCCGGGGGCTGGGACGTTGCCGCGGGTGATGACGAAGGCGGCGATGCCGGTGCCCTTCACGTCGTGGGGGAAGCCGACGACGGCGGCCTCGGCGACGGCCTCGTGCGAGACCAGGGCCGACTCGACCTCCATCGTGCCGAGGTTGTGGCCGGCGACGACGATGACGTCGTCGATCCGCCCGGTGATCCAGAAGTTGCCGTCGGGATCGATCCGCGCGCCGTCGGCCGGGCAGTACATCCCCGGCACCTTGGACCAGTAGGTGTCGAGGAAGCGCTGCCGGTCGCCGTAGATGCCGCGGAGCATCGACGGCCAGGGCTTGCGGACCACGAGGATGCCGCCGGTGTTGTTCGGGACTTCCTCGCCGTCGGAGTTCACGACCGCGGCGTCGATGCCCAACATGGGCCGGCAGCACGAGCCGGGGGTCGTCGTGGTCGCCCCCGGAAGCGGCGTGAGCATGTGGCCGCCGGTCTCGGTCTGCCACCAGGTGTCAACAATCGGGCACCGCCCGCCGCCGATGACCTCGTGGTACCAGACCCAGGCCTCGGGGTTGATCGGCTCGCCGACGGTGCCGAGCACCTTCAGCGACGACAGGTCGTGTTTCTCGACGTGCTGGTTGCCCCATTTCATGAACGCGCGGATTGCGGTCGGGGCGGTATAGAACTTAGTGACACGGTGGCGTTCGATGACGTCCCAGAAGCGGTCGTTGCCGGGGAAGTTGGGGGCGCCCTCGTACATGAGCGTCGGCACGCGGTTGGGCAGCAGGCCGTAGACGATGTAGGAGTGGCCGGTGATCCAGCCGAGGTCGGCGGTGCACCAGTAGACGTCGGGCGGAGTTGTTTCGACGACAGGTTCGGGCGGGTTGAAGCCCTCGACGTCGAGCCACGCCGGGCGGTCGGGTTGGTCGTCCGCGGCGTGGCCGTGGAGGTCGAACGTGAGCTTCGCGGTCAGGTAGGTGTGGACCATGTACCCGCCGGTGGTGTGCATGATGCCCTTGGGCTTGCCGGTGCTGCCGGAGGTGTAGAGGATGAACAGCAGGTCCTCGCTGTCCATCGGCTCGGCCGGGCAGGTGTCGGCGATGCCCTCGGCGTCTGCCAGGTCGTGCCACCAGTGGTCCCTTCCGGGGGTCATGGCGACTTCGTTGCCGCAGCGACGCAGCACGATCACGTCGTCGATCAGGTCGGTCATGGTCAGGGCTTCGTCGACGTTGGCCTTGAGCGGCACGGCCTTGCCCCGCCGCCACGAGCCGTCGCAGGTGACGAGGATTTTGGATCGGCCGTCCTCGACGCGGTCCCGGATCGCCTGGGCCGAGAAGCCGCCGAAGATGATGGAGTGGACCGCGCCGATGCGGGCGCAGGCGAGCGTGGCGACCGCGAGCTCGGGGACCATGCCCATGTAGATCGTGACGACGTCGCCCTTCTTCACGCCCTTGGCTTTGAGCACATTGGCGAAGCGGGAGACGTCGCGGAGCAGGTCGGCGTAGGTGAGCTGTCTGACCTCCGGTTCGCCGCTTCCGGGGGCGACCGGCTCGCCCTCCCAGATGATCGCGGTTGCGTTGCCGAGACCCGCCTCGACCTGGCGGTCCAGGCAGTTGTAGCAGAGGTTCGTCTTGCCGCCGACAAACCACTTCGCGTCCGGCGCTTCGTACTCCAGCACCTTATCCCACGGCTCGAACCAGTGCAGGTCCGACGCCACGGCCGACCAGAACGCCTCGGGTTGCTCGACCGAGTACTTGTGCAGCGCTTCGTAGTGCGCCATCGAGCCGATGTGCGCCTGCTCCGCGAAGCCCGTCGGCGGGGGGAAGCGGCGGGACTCCTGGAGCATCGACTCGGTGGCGTCGGCGTCGGGCATCGAGATGAACCTTTCGAGGTGATAACGAAACAAACGGCCCATGACATGGTAATGCACCAGCCGCTTGCGGCTGCGCGGAGTCACTTCCGGGGGGGCGTATCATGCGGCCCGATGACGCGTCACCCCACCGTGAGTCCGCCGGCGGCGACGCCGCGTGACGGCCGCCCGCCGCCGTGGCGGTCGGGGCTCGACGCGGCGCGGGCCAACGCGGTGCCGGGTCTGGTGCTCAGCGGGTTCGCGGTCGGGCTGCTGCTGAGCTATTGGAGGGTGGCCCCGGTGACGGCGGCGCTCGACGCGGTCGCGGCGTGGCGGGGCCGGCTGGCGGACGCCGGCGTCGGCTGGGTGTTCGCGGCCGTGGGTACCGCGTTGTTCGGCGGCGTGATCCCGTGGGTTGTGCAGAAGCTCCGCCCGTCGATGCGGGGCCAAACCCCGTGGAGCCACCTGGGGTACCTGTGCGCGTTCTGGGCGGTCAAGGGGGTCGAGATCGACTTCCTGTACCGGGCGCAGGCGGCGGTGTTCGGCGGGGGCCACGACCCCGGCACGATCGCCGTGAAGGTCGTCTTCGACATGGGGGTCTACTGCCCGCTCTGGGCCGTGCCCGGCACGGTGGCGGTGTACGCGTTCAAGGACCGCGGCTTCTCGTTCGCCGGCGTGTCGCTACGCAAGTTCCGGGGGTGGTACCGCGACGACGTGGTGCCGGTGGTGCTGAGCAACTGGGCGGTGTGGGTGCCGGCGGTGTGCGTGATCTACGCGTTGCCGCTGGCGTTGCAGCTGCCGGTGCAGAACCTGGTGCTGTGCTTCTGGTCGCTGCTGCTGGTGTGGCAGGTGCGGGCTTCGCGGGCTTAGACGCACCAACCTCACGTTTACTGACTCCTAGTCGGCTAATGCGCGCCCCCTCTTGCGCGATGACACCCTGGCGGCCATGATGAGTCCATGCGAACCGCCGGCTCGGCCGAACTGCTCGAACAACGCCGCACCTTCGCCGCTCG
>JBCCOP010000106.1:0-8284 GCA_039025315.1 Planctomycetota bacterium
CTTGTTGCCGGGGGTGGTGGTGGCGGCGGCGGCGTTGTGGCTGGTGACGGCGAAGGAGCCGGGCCGGCGGGAGACGTGGCTGGCGCGGGGCACGCGGCTGTCGGCCCGCTGGGCGTCGGTGCTCGCGGCGGCGGCGGCGGTTGCGGTGGGGGTGATGTTCATCGTGCGGCGGGAGCGGCTGCGGCCATCGATCACGTATCTGGTGGGCGAGGATTGGGGGGTGTTTGATCTGCTGATGTGCACGGCCGGGGCGGCGGCGGCGGTCGCGCTGCTGGAGGCGTGGCGGCTGCTGTTCGTGATCGCGGCGCGGGCGGACGGGCCGGCGGCGGCGCGGCGGTGCCGGCAGGTGTGGAAGCGCTACCTCGTCGCGGTCGGGGCGGTGGTGTTTGTGGCGCTGGTGACCAACGCGGCGCAGTGGTTCGACGTCCGGCTGCCGTCGCCGCTGTTCGAGTGGACGACGGTGATCACGATGTCGGTGCTCGCGGTGATCCTGCTGTGGGTGTGGTGGGTGACCGTGGGGCTGACGCGGTCGCTGGTGCGGGTGATCGGTCAGGGCGAGGCGGCGGGGGCGTAGACCCGGCGGGGGCGTTGCTTGTCGCCGACGAAGTCGAACGCGGGGGCGTAGCCGAGGTCGGCCAGCATGGTGTCGTTGATGTCGGTGGGTTCGCCGATGACGACGGCGCGGCCGGTGTAGGTCGTGAGGGTGGTGTCGTCGATCACGGGCACGGCCCGGCGGAGGTGGACCAGCAGCGGCTCTTCGTCGGAGACGTCGGGCTGGGTGGGTTCGTCGGGGCGGAGGTAGACGATCGGCCGGCCGTCGGCGAGCTCGAGCAGGCGGGCCGCGGCGGCGGGGGCCGGGTCGTCGGCGGCGGAGCGCAGGGCGTAGGCCCGGTTCGTGGTGGCGGTCACGAGGGTCATCCAGGCGGCGAGCAGCAGCACGCCCGGGACCAGCCGGTGCTTGCGGAGCTTGTGCTCGGCCGGCAGCGACAGCGCCAGGAGGGCGAAGCCCAGCACGACCGCGGAGCCTGCGGCGATCGGGGCGAGGTTGAGGTCGTCGATCCAGCCGCGGGCCTGCAGCCAGCCCTGACCCGCCAGGAGCAGCGGCAGGGCGACAGAGCCGACGACGGCGACCGCGCCGACGGGCCGCTGCAAGAGCCACGCCCCGCGGTCGGGCTTGCCGAGGCCGGCGACGCGCCAGTGGTCCCGTAGCACGAAGGCGCACAACAGCGCCGCCGCGGGCACGGCCGGCAGGATGTACCGCTGCTGCTTGGCCCCGGGGATCGAGAAGAACACCAGCAGCGTCACGAACCAGACCCAGGGTAGAAGCCGCAGCCGGCGGGCGCGCTTCGCGTCGTCGGGCTCGGTCACGGCGTCGGGCCGGTAGAGAAACGGGTGGACCAACCCGGCGATGAGCCAGGGCGTCCACGGCACGGCCATGACCAGCAATACGGCGTAGTACCAGACGGGTTGCGCTTCGTTACGCTGCGCGGCGTACTCGACGGCGAGGGTCTCGCCGAGCTGCGGGACGATCCGCTCGACCGCGAAGAACCAGCCGGCGAAGGCCGCGGCGCTGACCAGCCCGGTCGCCATCAGCCCGATCAGGACGATGCGCCAGCGTTTGAAGTCCACGAGGGTCAGCACCAGCAGCGGCAGCCCGACGACGGCCCACGCCAGCGGGCCCTTGGTCATCACCGCCGCGGTGGTGGCCGCCGCGGCGACCGACCAGCCGAGCCAGCGACGACGTGTGCTCGGGGGCAGCGGCTGCATCAGCCCCGAGCCCACCACGGCGGCGGCGACGGCGAGGGTGCCCCAGCCCAGGAGGTGCCCGTCGTAGCTCGCGGTCCGCCCGGCCCGGACGACGCACCACATCGTGACGAGTACCGCGGCGGCGAAGACCGCCAGCGTCCGGTCGCCGAGGTGCAGGCCGAGCCCGTAGACCGCCGCGACGGCGAGCAGGGCGAACAGCACCGTGACGACCCGGCAGATCAGGATGAAACGCTTCGCGTCGGTGGTCCCGGGGTCGTGGCCGGTCAGCTCGGCGGCGAGGAGGTTCACCCACACGAGCATCGGCGGCTTGTTGACGCGGGGCTCGCCGTTCCACGTCGGCAGGACGAGGACGTTGCGGTCGGGGTACGTCACGCCGGGCTGCGGGTTGGCGTGCCAAGCGTGCCAGGTCTCCTGGGACGAGCCGACGCTGACGTTCTCCATGACGCGGGCCACGTCGCGGTTGCCGAGGCTGATCAGGAAGGCGGGCAGGGCCGCGAGGAGGATCAGCGGCAGCGGCCAGAAGTTGTTCAGGTGACGCCGCATGTTGCTGTTTTACCCCCCTCCCTCAGGGAGGGGTCGGGGGAGGGTGACGGGTCGGAGTTGATGGGTGGAGGGGGGTAGTCGGTCACGGTGGTCACCCTCCCCCAGCCCGTCCCTGAGGGAGGGGGGTCAAAAGGCCGCGGCGGGGTTTCACATCGCGTCGAGCAGCTCGGCGACGCGGGCGGGGGCGGCGTCGAGGGGGACGAGCTCGCCCTTCGGGCCGTTGCTTCCGTTGCGGGCCTTGACCTCGACCTGCGGGCCTTCGGGGGCGGAGAGGCCTTTGTCGCCGACGGTCACGCGGACGGGGACGCCGATGAGATCGGCGTCTTTGAATTTGACGCCGGGTCTCTCGTCGCGGTCGTCGATGAGGACTTCGTAGCCGGCGTCTTCGAGTTGGGACGCTAAGCCGCAAGCGGCTTCTTTGGCGTCGCCCTCGAACTTGATGGTTGTGATCACGATGTCGTAGGGCGCGAGCGAGCGCGGCCAGAGGATGCCGTGGTCGTCGTGGCCCTTACGGCCCTCGTGTTCACTCTCGATCGCGGCGGCGAGGATGCGGTTGACGCCGATGCCGTAACAGCCCATGAGCGGGGTGACGGGCTGGTTGTGTTCGTCGCGGACGGTGACGCCGAGGGACTGGGTGTACTTGGTGCCGAGCTTGAAGACGTGGCCGACCTCGATGCCCTTGGTCGCCGTCAGTGTGCCGCCGCCTTTTTCCGGGGGGGCGGGGTCGCCGGCGACGGCGTTGCGGAGGTCGGCGACGCGGACGGCCTGGCGGTTGAACTTGGCGTAGCGGCGTTTGTCCTCGTCGCCGAGCTCGCGCTTCCAGTTGAAGTGCTTGACGTGGCGGTCGGGCTCGTTGGCGCCGGTGACCCAGAAGCCGCCCTGCGCGGCGTCGGGGTCGACGACGACGGTGACGTCGTCCCGGCCGACGGCGACGTGCGGGCCGACGAAGCCGATGGCGAAGCCGGCGGCGCGGGCCTCGGCCTCGTCGGCGAGCGCGACGGACGGCGAGGTGGCGAGGCGGAGCTTGGCCTCGTTGAGCTCGTGGTCGCCGCGGACCACGGCCAGCACCCAGCCGGCGTCGCCGCGACAAACCAAGGTTTTCAGCATGTTCCGGGGGGCGAGCTTGCTGCCGAGGTTCTTCTTGAAGAACGCGCAGACGTCGTCGATGCCGGGGCAGCCGGGGGTGTGGACGGTCTCGAGGTCGCCGGTGGGCTGCCCGTGCAGGTCGCTGGGTCGGGGGCCGGTCTGGGCTTTCTCGACGTTCGCCGCATACCCGTTTTCGTTCATCAGGATCGTGTCTTCGCCGGTGGGCGAGGGCACCATGAACTCGTGGCTGGCGTCGCCGCCGATGGGCCCGGCCTCGGCCTCGACGATCAAGTACGGCACGCCGCAGCGGTCAAAGATGCGGCAATACGCGTCGTACATGTTCTGGTACTCGGCATCCAGGCCGCCCTCGCCGTCTTGAGTGCAATGAAAGGAGTACGCGTCCTTCATGTAGAACTCGCGGGACCGCAGCACGCCGAAGCGGGGGCGGAACTCGTCGCGGAACTTGGTCTGGACCTGGTAGACGGTCTTGGGCAGGTCCTTGTAGGACTCGACGCAGCCGGACAGCAGGTCGGTGACGACCTCTTCGTGGGTCGGGCCGAGGGCTTGCTCGCGGCCGTGGCGGTCGGTGACGACGAAGAGGTTTTGGCCGTAGGCGTCGCGTCGGCCGGTGCGCTGCCAGAGGTCGACGGGCTGGAGGGTGGGGAGGAAGACCTCGGCTGCGCCGGCGGCGTCCATCTCCTCGCGGACGATGGCGATGGCCTTGTGCAGGCTGCGGAGGCCCAGGGGGAGGTAGGAATAGCTGCCGCTGCCGAGCTTGCGGACGTAGCCGGCGCGGAGCAGGAGCTGGTGGCTGGGCACCTCGGCGTCGGCGGGGGCGTGGCGGGTCGTCGGGATGAGGGTCTGGGTCCAGCGGGTGGGCATGGGGGGGGTCGGTCGGAGGTTGAAGGTGAAAAATCGAAGGTGGGGAAAAGCGGGCCATGTTAACGCGGGGCGGCGATATACTCGCACCATGGACACGGAGCGGACGGCAGGCAAGGCGGCCTGGACGGGAGCGATGGGGCTGGGAGTGGTCTTCTTGCTATTGACGGCGGGGGGGTGCGAGGGCACGCCGTTTAAGGACGCCGAGCGGCTGCGGACGCCTTACGAGCGGTACCAGACGCTCCGCGGCGAGGCGCGGCCGAAGACGGTGACCGACTCGTTCGGCAAGGAGCAGCCGGCGCTGCGGGCGCGGCTGGCGCCGCTGGACGAGTTGTGACGGGAGCGGGCCGGCTGAGCGTGGGTCGCCGGTCGGCAGGTCAGGTGGATCGCGTTTTATCGCCCCTTGCGGCGGGATGTTGATCGTGAGCGTGCCCTTCGGCCGATGACTTGTGTACCGCGGAAGCGGACCCCTCTCAGGCTTCCCAAGCTTACCCATGCCCGAACGCCGGACCATCCTCGTGCTCGCCTCGCTGGTCGTCGGCATGGCGGTCACGGCGGGCCTGCTGCGGGTGCTCGAGCCCGGCGCGGTCCCGCCGATCGCGGGGGTGACCCTGCTGTCGATCGAGCGGACGCCGACGCACCGGCCCGAGGACAAGCTGGCGGACCTCGCCGCCGAGGCCCGGCCCTGGCGCGCCATCGTCATCCACGACAGCCGGACCCGCACCGGCAGCTACGACGCCATCGACAAGGCCCACCGCCGGGCGGGCAAGGACGGCTGCGGCTACCACCTGGTCGTCAACAACGGCACGGGCCACGACGACGGGCGGATCGAGCTGGGCTACCGCTGGAAGTACCAGGAGCCGGGCGACTACCTGCTCGGGCCCAACGCCGCGTGGTACCACCGCCACGCCATCGGCGTCTGTGTCGTCGGCGACGTGGACGACCAGCCCCTGACCGACGCCCAGCGGCGCGAGCTCACCTGGGTCGTCCGCGAGCTGCAGCGGGCCCACAACATCCCGGCCGAGTACGTCTTCGTCGACATGGGCCGCGACCCCCAGGCCCCCGCCACCCACTTCGACGAGCACGCCTTCCGCGGCACGCTCATCGGCGGCCATCGGCTGACCCTCCACGACCGCTGAACAACGCCCCGCCGGCCGGGACCGCCGCGTCCGCCGGGGCGGGAGTTGCCCACGGATGCCGATAACCGTCCGGCCGTTTTGTCGGCCGTAAGCCCCTGTCTGTGATCGTGTTGCCACGGAATACGCGTGCCCGTTCTCACAACTCGGGCTTGCCCGCGACCGAAGCCGTGTTATCTTGGGGTATTCGTTATCCCTTTATTAATCGGATCGCGACAGCCCGAGGCCAGCCCCCGTGCCCGCCGGACACCCGGCGGTCGGCGTGGCAACCCACGGCCCGGGCTTGAGTAAGCGGCATGGCCGAATTCCACCAGATCGCGGGCTACGACGTCGTGTCCACCCTCGGCGAGGGGGCCCACAGCACCATCTACGCCGTCCGCGACAAGACCGGCCAGCTCATGGTCCTCAAGCGGGTCGTCAAGGAGGACCCCCGCCAGCAGCGGTTCATCGACCAGGCGCTGGCCGAGCACGAGGTCGCCAGCAAGATCGACCACCCCCGCGTCCGCAAGAGCATCCGCGTCGTCAAGCAGCGCAACGTCATCCGCGTCAGCGAGGTGCTGGTGCTGATGGAGCTGATCGACGGGCAGACCCTCGAGCAGCACCGCCCGACCGACCCGCTGCAGCTGGCCGCGATCTACCACCAGGCCGCCGAGGGCCTGCGGGCCATGCACCGCGCCGGCTTCGTCCACGCCGACATCAAGCCCAACAACATCATGCTCACGCAGAAGGACGGCGTGAAGCTCATCGACTTCGGCCAGTCCTGCAAGTCCGGCACGGTCAAGCCGCGCATCCAGGGCACCCCCGACTACATCGCCCCCGAGCAGGTCAAACGCCAGGCCATCACCGAACGCACCGACGTGTTCAACCTCGGCGCGACCTTCTACTGGCTCCTCACCGGCCAGCACATCCCCACCCTCATCCCCAGCAAGAAGGCGCAGGGGGTCACCCTCAAGCACGCCGAGCCGAAACGCGGCCAGCCGCCGATCGAGGTCAACCCCGAGATCAGCCCAGCCCTGTCCAGCCTCGTGATGGACTGCATCGAGCACGACCCCCAGCACCGCCCGCAGAGCATGGACCAAGTGCTCGACCGCCTGCAGATCGCCGCCGCCCAGATCCAGCGGCAGAAGGCCGAGCAGGCCCCGGCGGGGGCGTGACACGAGTCGGCGAAGTCGGCGGTCGGGTATGGTCCTAGCCGCGGGGCGACGCCCCGCGGACCGTTCACCGCGGCGAGGGTGTGGCGATGGGTTGGGTGCGGGTTTACTGGGTCTGCGTGACGGTCACGGCGGTGACGTTGTGTGTCCCGGCGGCGGCCCAATCTACCGTCACCGACGCCGAGGTGGCCGCGGGGATCGAGCGGATGAAGGCGTGGCTCTACGGGCTGCAGGACCCCGCGACGGGTAGCTTCGACAGCCCGTCGTGGAGCGAGCTGCGGAACCAGGGCTACCACGCCACGGGCGAGACGGCGCTGATCACCTACGCCCTGATGCTCGCCGGCGAGTCGCACCAGGACCCGCGGATCGCCAAGGCGATCGAGTATCTGCGGTCCAACCCGACGGACTCGACGTACCTCGCGTCGATGCGGTGCCACATCTGGGCGCGGATGCCGGGCGACGGCGGGCGGGGCGACGCGTTCGCCGAGCTGCGTGAGGCCGAGGCCGAGTACCTCCGCTCGGCCGAGCGGGGCGGGAAGTTCTACTACCAGGCGGACCACCCGACGTGGTCCAACTCGCTGACGCAGTACGGCATGCTCGGGCTGTGGGAGCACGCCAAGCGGGGCGGCGAGGTGGACGACCGGCTGTGGGTCATGGTGGGCGAGCACACGTTCGACGACCAGAACCCCGACGGCGGGTGGGGCTACAACGACGGGCCGGGCCGGGGCGGCGGCGACTCGACGGGGTCGATGACCGCGGCGGGCGTGGCCGTCCTGCAGATCGCCCAGCAGCGGCTGGCCCGCGAGGAAGACCTGCCCGACCCCCGGCTCGACGCCGCGATCGCCCGCGGCCTCGCCTGGCTCGACCAGCGCTTCGACCCGGCGGTCAACCCCGGACTCGAAAAACGCTACCGCTTCTACTACCTCTACGGGATCGAACGCCTCGCCCTGGCCGGCGGGGTCTCCCGGCTCAACGGCCGGGACTGGTTCGAGGCCGGCGCCCGCTTCATCCTCGACGAGGAAGACGGCGACGGCACGGTCCGCGGCAACTCGAACGCCGAGATGTCCGGGCGGATCAGCACCGCGTTCGCGCTGTCGTTCCTCGCCCGCGGCCGGGTCCCGGTGTGGGCCGCGAAGCTGGAGCTCGACGTGCCGCCGCCGGCCCCGGAACGACGCCGCGTCCGCCGGGGGCAGGACGAAGATGCCGAGGAAGCCGCGGAAGTTCCGGGGGTCCCGCGGTCTGCGGGCTGGAACGCGCGGCCGAACGACCTCTACTTCCTGACCCAACACCTCTCCGACCAGCGGGAGGCGGAGCTGAACTGGCAGATCGCCGCCCGCGACGCCCCGGCCGAGGACTGGCTTCGGGCCCCGGTGCTCTGGGCCTCGGGGCGCAGCCCGGTCGAGTTCGACGCGTCGACGAAGGCCAAGCTCAAGCGGTACCTCGACCTCGGCGGCACGCTGATCGTGAACCAGGAGGGCCGGGGCACCCGGTTCCAGCAGTCGTTCCAGCGGCTGGCCCGCGAGCTGTACCCCGACTACCGGCCCGCGCCGCTGGGACGGGAGCACCCGTTCGCCAACCTCGTGATCCCCGCCCCCGCCGCGGCGCAGTCGCGGTCGATCGGCAACGGCGTGCGGGACCTGATGGTGTTCCCGCGGGGCGACTGGGGCATGGTGTTCCAGGCCCAGGACGCCGGCCGGGGCTCGTCGTGGGACGTGATGACCA